>JBMONM010000019.1:0-22933 GCA_049324675.1 Thermodesulfobacteriota bacterium | reverse complement strand
CCTCTCCCTCCGCCACAGCTCAGTCCAGCCAAGTCCGATCAAATCCAAAAGTCCCAAGAAATTCGATGGAAAGCCGGGATATGATGCTCCGGCTTCGACCGCTATGCTGTCCGGAACCGGGTCGACATCGTAAACGAGGCGCTGCGGACGCGGGTCAGTCCCCGGCTGTGCCGCGACGGGCGCGTCTGGTGGGGATGCCGATCAGCCCCAGATAGCGGTAGATGCTGGGGACGCTCAGTCCCGAGACCCGGCTGGCCCGAGTGACGTCGTGGTCGCAGGCGGCCATGAGCTCCGTGAAATAGGCCCGGTCCCTCTCGGCCTTGTAGTCGTCGTAGGCGGGCACGGACGGCCCGGCCGGGGCGCCGGCCGGGGCGCCGGAAGAAGCGCCGTGGGCCGGCCGGGGCGGGGCGTGGTTCGCAACGCGCCGCGCGCCTCCTTCCGATCCGGCTCCGTCCAGGGCGCCCAGCCGGACATGCCCGGGCAGGTGTTTGGGATAAAGCGCCCGGTCGTTGCCGGCCTCGATGACCGCCGCCTCCACGACATGCAGAAGTTCCCGCACGTTTCCGGGCCAGCCGTATCCGGCCAGGATCTCCACGACCGCCGGGGACAGGCGCTTGAGCGGCAATCCGGCGCGCTCGCAGCACCGGGCCGCGAAATGCGCCGCGAGCATCCCCAGGTCCTCGGGACGTTCGCGCAGCGGCGGCAGGGCCACCTCCACCGTGCGCAGCCGGAAAAGCAGGTCGCTGCGAAATTCCCCGGTCCGCACCATGGCCGAAAGGTCCCGGTTGGTGGCGGCCACCAGCCGAAAGTCGCTTTCACGCTCCCGCGCCGCCCCCAGACTGCGGTAGCGCCGCTCCTGGAGCACGCGCAAAAAGGAGCGTTGCAGGCCCATGGGCAACTCCCCCACCTCGTCGAGAAAAAGCGTCCCGCCGTGGGCCTCGGCCACAAGCCCGGCCCGGTCCGCGTGCGCCCCGGTGAACGCGCCCTTGACGTGGCCGTAGAGCACGCTCTCCACCAGGGTCTCGGTCAGGTTGGAGCAGTCCACCACCACGAAGGGGCCGTCCCTGCGCCGGCTGTTGGCGTGGATGGCCCGGGCCGCCAGTTCCTTGCCCACCCCGGTCTCGCCCAGGATGAGCACCCCGGCCTCGCTTTTGGCCGCGCGGCGGACAAGCTCCATGGTCCGGGTCATGGGCGCGGAGCCGCCGATGATGCCGCAGGCGTCGAATCCCTCCGTCCCGGCATCGGGAGCCGGCGCCCCCTGTCCGCGCTCGCGCCGGTAGGCCAGGGCCCCGGTCAGGGACTCCCGGACGCTGTGGGGGGACGCGGGTTTTCTGATATAGTCCCAGGCCCCGCGGGCCAGGGTCTGACGCGCCCCGTAGTTGTCGCCCAGGCCGGTGATGACGATGATCTCCGGGTTTCCGGGCATGGCCGCCAATTCGCCCTGGGCCTTCCGTCCGTCCCCGTCCGGCAGGTCCAGATCCAGGTAGATGACGTCCACGCCGGTCCGGGCCACGCGGCGGCCCTCGGCGAGGTCCCCGGCGGCCATGACCTCGTGGCCCATGTCCGCCAGACAGCGGGACAGGCTTTTGCGGATGAGATCGTCGTCGTCGATGATCAATACCCGGGCCATGCGCCGCCCTCCTCGCCGAGAAGCCTCCGGATGCCGTCCACCAGGGCCCGGGGGGACATGGGCTTCAGGAAAAAGCCCTTCACCCCCGCCTCGCGGGCCTTTTTCTCCAGGTCGGGCTCCACGTGGCCGGTGACGATGACCGCCCTGGCACGGGGATCCCGGGCGAGAATGCGCCCCAGCATCTCCATGCCGCTTTGCCCGGGCATGGACTGGTCGGCCAGAATCAGGTCGAACCCGCCGGGGTCTTCGGAATAGGCCGCGAGCCCCTCCTCGGCGCTGTCCGCGGCGTACACCGTGAACCCTTCCCCGCGCAGGACCCGGGCCATGGCCGCCAGCGCCCCCCCGTCGTCGTCCACAAGCAGCAGGCGGCCGGTCCTGGGGCCCGAGACGGCCGGTTCGGCCACGACCTCTTCCCCGGCCGGTTCGGCCACGGGCAGATAGACGGTGAAGGTGGCCCCCACCCCCGGGGCGCTGGCCGCCCTGACCGCGCCGCCGCAACTGGCGGCGATGGCGTGGACCACGGCCAGCCCCATGCCCGTGCCGCCGGTGTTTTTCTTCGTGGTGTAGAAGGGCTCGAAGATGCGCTCCATCTTGTCCGGCTCGATGCCGCAGCCGGTGTCCGTGACCCGCACGACCACGTAGTCGCCGGGGGCCAGGCTCGGATGCGGGGCGGTCTTGGCCGAGGCCACGCGCGTGTTGGCCAGCCCCACGATCAGGTCGCCGCCGTCGGGCATGGCCTGCACGGCGTTGCGGCACAGGTTGAGCAGAAGCTGCTGGATCTGGGCGGGGTGGGCCAGGATGCGGTCCAGGGGGGCGTTGTATTCGACCTTGAGCCTGACGTTTTCCGGAAGCGAGGCCTGAAGCATCTCCAGGCTCTCCGCGGCCAGGGGAGTCAGGCGCAGGAGGGCGTGGCTGACGTTTTGCTGCCGGCTGTACTCCAGGACCTGTTCCACCAGGTCGGCGGCCCGGTAGGCGGCGCGCAGGGCCTCGGACAGGGGTTCGGAGAGGAAGGGGTCCGAGGTCTTGTTCAGGGAGTAGTCGAGATTGAAGATGATGGGGACCAGATTGTTGTTCAGGTCGTGGGCGATGCCTCCGGCCAACACGCCGATGGCCCGCATCTTGTGGGCCTGGAAAAGTTCCCGCTCCACCCGCTTGAGCTCCGTGACGTCGATGCCCAGTTCCATGACCAGGGGTTCGCCGTTCTCGTCCTCGAAGGGGTAGTCGTAGATCTGGAAGGTGCGGCCCTCGGCGTCGGTGAACTGCCAGTTTTCCGGCCCGCCGGTGTCGAAGACCCGGAAGGTGGGACAATGGGGACAGGGGGTGTCGCGGCCGCTGAAGACCTCGTAGCAGAACCGGCCGTCGGTCTCGCCGTAATAGTTGCGGGTTTTGCGGTTGGCGTAGGCCACGGTGTAGTCGCGGCGCTGCATGTACACGAACACCGGCAACTCGTCGATGACGTTTAAAAACAGCCTGCGGCCGCGTTTCTTCAGGTGCTCCTCGCGGCGGCGCACCAGGCGCTCGGCCGCCAGGGCCTGTTTGAGCCGCTCGGCCACGGGTTCCTCGGCGATCTCGACCACGATGCCGTCGTCCCCCGGCAGGGGGATCACGGTGCAGCGGTAGCGTCGCAGGTCGACCTCGCTCCCTTCCTCCCAGGAGAACCCGCCGCCGTCGCATCCGGCCCGGGGCAGGGACGCGGCCAGCCCCTCCCTGAGCGGGGCGGACAGGGGCAGCCTGTCCAGGTCGCGCCCGACCAGGGCCAGGGCGTCACATCCCGGGGCCAGGGCCGCGAAGGCCCGGTTGGCGTAGGCCAGGCGTCCCTCGACGTCGAACAGGGCCAGGGCGGTGCGGCTTTTCGCGGCAAAGTGGCGGAAGGTCCAGGCCATGGCCGGCGGTCCTTTGGGGCGATCAGAATTTTACAATTATCTACATTTTGCCCCAAGGGAAACCTAGTCCAAGCCGGACCCAAGGTCAAACCCCGGTTTTTTGTCGTAACATATCGGAAAAGCTAGATTCACTGGCAGGAATCCGATTTCGGCCTTCTCTTGTCTTCAAGAAAATGATTCTCGAATTTGAGAATTTTTCCCCTGACAAATTCGAAATTTCCGATCCCGTCCGACGTAAATGATAAACAACATAGTGTAATTATTCTATAAAACGAAATCGTGACCCGGATGGCACGCGTCTTGATGAAAAAGAAACGAAAAATTGACAATCCTGGCAAATCTCCCGGGCCCCACGGACGGACGCCGCAGGGACGGCCAACGAAAAGGAAGACCCCGTATGACCATGCCGCAGTCGAGATCCCACATCCTTGATTCCATCAAAAAGACCATCCGCGACCAGGACATCCAGTTCGTCCGCTTCGAACAGGCCGATCTCCACGGCGTCTCCAGAAGCAAGACCGTGCCCGTGGGCTGCTTCATGGACTACGTGGAAAACGGACTCAACTTCTACGGCGGCCTTTTGGGACTGGATGTCCAGTCCATGGTTCCCACCGGCACCGGCTACGCCGAGGAGGTCGCCTTCGCCGACCACCTGACCGTCCCCGACCTGGCCACCTTCACCGTCCTGCCCTGGGTCGAGCATACCGCCAACATCACCGTGGACCCCTACTGGTACGACGGCACCCCGGCCATGGCCTCGCCCCGGCTCCTGCTCAAGCGCCTGATGAACGACTTCGACGCCATGGGCTACATCTGCCGCCTGGGCTACGAATTCGAATTCTACGTCCTGCACAAGGACACCAGGAAACCCGTCTACGACGGCCAGCCCATCTTCGTGACGCTGAAAAACAACTTCGACATCGGCTTCACCTACGACCTCATGCGCAAGATGGACCAGGCCGGGGTGCGCATCATCACCCAGAACTCCGAACACGGCCCCGGACAGCAGGAGATCAACCTCTACTACAAGGACGGCCTGCCCGCCGCGGACACGGCCTTCCTCTACAAGATGGGGGCCAAGGAAATCGCCCTGCAACACGGCTACATCGCCACCTGGATGACCAAGCCCTTCATCGACTCCAGCGCCTCGGGCTCGCACTTCCACATAAGCCTCATCGACAAGAAGACCGGCAAGAACGTCTTCGACGACCCGCACGGCGAATACGGCCTGTCCGAGCTGGCCCGGAAATTTTTGGCCGGCATGCTCAAGCACGCCAAGGCCAACACCCTTTTCACCGCCCCGACCATCAACTGCTACAAGCGCTACCGGGTCAACTCCTTCGCCCCCCACAGCGCCACCTGGGGCATGGAGAACCGCACCGTGGGCATCCGGGTCAAGGGCTGCCGGGGCCAGAGCACCCACTTCGAGAACCGCCTGGCCTGCGGCGGGGCCAACCCCTATCTCCTGGCCGTCACCACCCTGGCCGCCGGGCTCGAAGGCATGCGGTCCTCCCCGGACCTGCCCGCCCCGATCACCGACATCGCCTACACCCGCGACGACGTGCCCAGGCTCCCGGGCAGCCTGGAGGAGGCCATCGCCGAGTTCGAAAAGGACACGGACCTGCACGCCGTGCTCGACCCGGAGTTCATCAAGCTGGCCCTGGCCGTGAAGAAATTCGAGGTGGAGACGGCCAAGGCCCGCTTTTCGGACTACGGCACCAAGGCCTTCAACAACCGCATCGATCCCTGGGAATGGGACTACTACATGGAGCTGATCTGACCTGAAGCCCCCCACACGCAAGGCAAGGAGAAACCATGTCCCAGACGTCCCACGACATCCCGGTGATCGAACTGGCCGGGAGCCCCTTCGAGCGGGGCCTGGCCCACGGCCGGGCCATGAAGGACGCCATCGCCGACTTCGCGGCCTCCATCGCCGCCGTGCACACCGCCAACAACGCCTTTCTCCGGGCCGAACACCGGTCCCTGACGGGCTATTGCCTGCGCAACCTGGGCTTTCTGGAGAACTTCTCGAAAGACCTGGTGGAGGAGATGCGCGGCGTCGCCGAGGGCTCGGGCCTGTCCCTGGCCGAGATCCTGCACCTCAACTGCTTTCTCGAACTCGAGGACCTGCGCGCCCCGGGCCTGGGCGGCCGGGCCCTGCCCGACGCCCTGTGGGGCTGCACGACCATAAACGTCATGGCCGACGCCTCGGCCGACGGACGCCCCTGTCTGGCCCAGACCTACGACATGGAGAAGTATTACGAGAAGTACCTGTGCCTTTTGCGCATACGGCCCGGGAAAGGCCCCGAGGCCCTGGTCGTGTCCTTCGCCGGAATCCTGGGCCTTGGCGGCCTCAACAGCGCCGGGGTGGCCCTGGTCATCAACAAGGTCGCGGCCACGGACGCCCGCCCCGGGGTCATCTATCCCTTCGTCGCCAGAAAGGCCCTGGCCGCCGAACGCATCGGCGACGCCCTGGGCGCGGTCGTCTTCTCCCCGCGGGCCACGGGCCTCACCTACCAGCTCTCGGGCGCGGGCGTGGCCTTTTGCGCCGAGACCTCGGCCACATCCTACGACCTCCTTGAGATCGACGGGTCGCGGGCCCACACCAACCACTACCTGTCCGAACGCATGCGGGCCTTCGAGACCCCGAACTGGCTCAGCCACGGCGGCTCCATGGTCCGCCGCCAGGTGGCCCAGGCCTTCCTGGATGCCAGGCGGGGCCGCCTGGACCCCGAGGCCGTCAAGGAACTCACCCGCAACCACGTCAACCACCCCCGGTGCATCTGCGCCCACGGCTTCCCCGGGGAGGACGAAAAAACGGCCTTTCACACGGTCTTCGCCGTGGTCATGGACCCCGCCGCCGGCTGGATGGATCTGTGCGGGGGCAATCCGTGCGAAAATCCCTACCGCCGCTTCGAACTGGGGGGACCGGCGGCCTGACGCACGGCATCGACCAGGGGAAAACGGGTGCGTCCGCCGCGCCGCGAATTTCGAAACGACCACAACCCACTTCGCGAGGTGACCACATGAACGAGACGAAACGCAAGATCGAAAAGGCCTGCCGGAAGTTCGACACCGGGAAGATGACCCGCCGCGGTTTCTTGAGCAAGCTGGCGGCGCTTGGCGTCACCGCCGCCGTGGCCAACGCCGTGAGCCTGTCCCCCTTCGGCGCGGCCAGGGCCTGGGCGGCCATCTCCGGCCCCGAGGAGCGGGCCTGGGCCCTGGCCAAGGAGGCCGCGGCCAAGGCCGCCAAGAAGACCCTGACCCTGCTCATTCCCACCGGGTCCATCGGCAACATGACCCCGTACGTGGACAAGTGGAAGAACGAGCTCGGCATCCAGCTCGAATTCATCGAGGAGCCCGACGAGGTGGTGCACACCAAGGGCATGCAGGAGGCCGTGGCCAAGACCGGCCGCTACGACGTGATGATGCCCACGGCCATGTCCTATCCGGACTGGATCGACTCCGGGGTCATCTACGACCTCACGGACTGGACCGAGAAATACCGGCCGGACCTCTTCGACAAGCAGTGGGGCGTGGTCTTCCCCGCCAGCCACCACGCCCAGCTCTACAACGGCCGGGTGGCCGGCCTTTTGAACGACGGCGACCAGATCACGCTTTTGTGCCGCGCGGACTACCTGGGCGACGCGGACAGGAAAAAGGCCTTCGCGGACAAGTACGGCTACGAGCTGGCCGTGCCCCACACCTGGAAGGAATACTTCAACCTCGCCCAGTTCATGCACGATCCGGCCAAGGGCTTCTTCGGCAGCCTGGAATACCGCTCCCCGTACTACGTCAAGTGGATGTTCATGCAGCGCCTGGTGTCCAAGGGCCGGCTCTACTTCGACGCGGACATGAACCCCACCTTCGACTCCGACGAAGGCGTGGCCGCCCTGGAAGACATGCTGGCCGTCAACCCCTACCTGCACCCCGACGCCTTCAGCTTCACCTGGTCCTCCAACTACAACGCCTTCGGCCGGGGCGAGGGCTTCATGAACATCGTCTGGCCGTCCGGGTTCAAGTATTCCATGGCCCCGTCCACCGGCCCGGCCACCACCGGCAAGATCGCGGCCACGGTCATGCCCGCCGACACCCTCAAAGACGGCACCAAGCTCTACGCCGGGCTTTTCTGCTGGGGCTACGGCTACGCCGTGTCCAAGTACTCCGCCAACCCCGAGCTGGCCTACGCCTATTCCCAGTGGATGACCTCGCCCACCATCTCGGCCGACGCCATCCCGTACCTGGGCGGCTATTCCGATCCCTACCGGGTCAACCACATGCTCGAACCCACCGAGCGGCTGGTGACGACATACACCCTGCCGTACCTGAAGACCCTCTACGAGAACATGGTCAACACCGTGCCGGACTTCTGCCTGCCCGGCGGCTTCGAATACCAGGACGCCCTGGACAAGCAGGTCCACGCCTGCATGACCGGCGAGAAAAAGCCGAAAGAGGCCCTGGAGGCCGCGGCCCACGCCTTCGAGCGCATCACCCGGCGCATCGGCAAGGACAAGGTGCGCAAGTCCTGGCTGGCCCTGGCCAAGAACCTGGCCGAGCCCATCAAGAAGGCCAGCGGCGCGGACAAGTGGCCGGACGCGTAGACAGGTCATGGGGAGGGGAATGCCTCCGGCGGCCAACGGGCGCAGCCCTTTGGAATCCCGTGACGGCAAGATGGAAACGCATCCTTGGCGATTCGAAACGGATATTCGGATATGAACCGTCCCCCCGGTCCCCGCGGGCCGGGGGGGACGCACAAAGGCGCATGACGTGAATTCTTCCGCAGTGACATCACCGGCCGCCCCGGCCCTGACGGCCGCTGCCCCGGCCGCGCCGCGCGAGGGGGGAAAGCCCCCCCGGGCCAGGGGCGAACGCATCGGACTGGCCATGGTCCTGCCGGGTCAGATCGTCTCCCTGCTGGTCCTGGTCATCCCGCTTCTGGTGGCCCTGTACATGAGCTTCACCGACTGGTCGCCCACGCGCGGTTCGCTTTTCGACGCCGAATTCGTGGGCTTCGAAAACTACAGCGAGCTTCTGGTCTGGGACACGCGCTTTTTGTTCGCGGTCCTGCGCACCCTGTGCATCTCCGCCGTGTGCCTGTCGCTGGAGTTCGTCTTCGGGCTGTCCCTGGCCGTGCTGTTCATGCGCCGGTTCCGGGGCAAGCCGCTTCTTTTCTCGGCCTTTCTGACCCCGATGATGATCCTTCCGGTGGTGGTGGGCTACATCTTCTGGATGCTTTTCCAGTCCGGCGGCCCGGTCAACCAGATCCTGGCGGCCATCCTGGGGCCGGACGTGGCGCTGGAGTGGTTCAGGAGCGCCCCCCTGGCGGTTGTCGCGGTCATCGTCACCGAGGTCTGGCACTGGACCCCGCTTTTTTTCCTCATCCTGCTCTCGGGCCTGAACGCCGTGCCCGAAAACCCGGTGCGCGCCGCCGTGATCCTGGGCGCCAACCCGCGCCAGGTCTTCTGGCGGGTGGTCATGCCCAGCCTCAAACCCGTCATCATCGTGGCCTTCGTCATCCGGGCCATGGAGATCATCAAGCTTTTCGACGAGGTGTTCATGCTGACGCGGGGCGGTCCGGGCTCGGCCACCGAGACCATCAGCCTCTACATCTACAAGCTGGCCTTCAACGACTTCCAGCTGGCCTACGGCGCGGCGGCGGCCTTCCTGGTGCTGCTCGGGGCCCTGGGGCTCATCCACCTGCTTCTGACCCCGGTGCGCAACCAGCTTCTGGAGGCCCGCTGATGCCCGAAAAAAAACTCACCCCCCTTTTGGCCGTGCTTCTGGCCGCGGCCCTGGTCCTGGTGCTCTTTCCGGTCTTCTGGATCGTGATGACGGCCGTCAAGCCCCCCACGGACTGGAACGCCTCCCCGGCCATCTGGGTGCCCTCCGAGCCCACGCTCATCAACTTCAAGACCCTGTTCGACCCCGACGCCATCCGCGAATACGGGGTGGGCGGGGTCAGCCAGGCCGCCACCAAGGCCGTTCTGGGATCGCTTCTGGCCTCGGTCACGGCCACGGCCCTGTCGGTGGCGATCGGGCTTTTCTCGGCCATCGGCATCTCCCGCTACGGCACCGAAAGCAAATCCACGCCGCTGGTGATCCTGTCCGGACGCATGTTTCCCCCGGCGGCCATCGCCGTGCCCTTCGTGATCATCTTCTCCAGCGTGGGGCTGACGGACAGCTACCTGGGGCTCATCGCCATCTACGTGGCGGCCACGCTGCCCTTTTCCACCTGGATGCTCAAAAGCTTCGTGGACGACCTGCCCCGGGAGATCGAGGAGGCGGCCATGCTCGACGGCAGGTCCCGCCTGGCCGCGCACCTCACGGTGACCATTCCGCTGATCAGGGGCGGCCTTTTCGCCACCACGCTTTTCATCTTCATCCTCAACTGGTCGGAATTCATGTTCGCCCTGGTCCTGTCCTACACCAACGTGAGCACCATCCCGGTGCAACTGGCCAAGTACGTCACGGCCACGGCCGGAACGCTCTACGGGGTGCAGGCCGCCCTGGCCGTCCTGGCCATGGTCCCGCTGGTCGCGGCCGGATACCTCATCCAGGGCCATCTGGCCCGGGGCATGACCTTCGGAGCCATCAAGCAATGAGCGCCCCCAAGCTGGAACTGGTCTGTCTGGCCAAGGAATACGGCGACGGGTCGGTCGTGGCCGTGGACGGCATCGACCTGCGCGTGGAGGCCGGCGAGACCGTGGCCCTTCTCGGGCCGTCCGGATGCGGCAAGTCCACGACGCTGAACATGATCGTGGGCCTGGAGACCCCGACCTCCGGCGACATCCACATCGACGGCCGCTCCATCGTGGGCGTCCCGGCCGGCAGGCGCAACGTGGGCCTGGTGTTCCAGGACTACGCGGTCTTCACCTCCATGACCGTGCGCCAGAACCTGGCCTTCGGGCTTTCCGTGCGCAAAAGGCCGAAAGCCGAGATCGCCCGGGCCGTTCACGAGGTGGCCGAGCTTCTGGGCATGGCCGACCGCCTGGACGCCCGGGCCAGGGAACTCGGCGGCTCGGAGCTGCAACGGGTGGCCATCGGCCGCACCCTGGTGACCCGGCCGGCCGTGCTTTTACTCGACGAGCCCCTGTCCAACCTGGAGGCGGCGGCCCGGCTGGCCATGCGCCGGGAACTCAGGAGGCTTCAGGCCGAGATCGGGCTGACCATCATCTACGTCACCCACGACCAGGTCGAGGCCCTGTCCCTGGCCGACCGCATCGCGGTCATGCACGCCGGGAAGATCCTTCAGGTCGAGAAGACCTCCCTCATCTGCGAACGTCCGGACCACGCCTACGTGGCCGGATTCCTCGGCTCGCCGCCCATGAACCTCCTGCCCGGCGAAATCTCCGCCGACGGCCGGACCTTTCGCAGCGGCGCCCTGTCCCTGTCCCTTCCCGGCCCGCTGCGGATGCCCAGGGGGTCCTGCACCCTGGGACTTCGGCCCGAGTCCCTGCGCCTGACCGCGCCGGGAAAGGCCCCCCTGGCCGGGAAGGTGGCCCTGGTGGAGTCCCGGGGCCCGGACGCCGTGGTCACGGTGACCGCGGCCTCGGCGGGACTGGCGGTGGTCCTGCCCGCCGCCGACCGCCCCGAACCGGGCCGGGAGGTGGGCCTCGCGTTCGACCCTGAAACCCTGGTCTTTTTCGACGGGGACACCAACCGCCGCATCGACCCCGCCGGGAGGCCCCTGTGACCCACGAGATGACCGCCGATCCCGGCCAGCCCGCCCTGGTCGTGGCCAACCTGACCAGGCGCTTCCGAAACGACACCGCCCTGGACGACGTGAGCTTCACCGTGCCCCGGGCGTCGCTGACGGTCCTTCTGGGCCACGCCGGCGCGGGCAAGACCACCACGCTGCGCCTTGTGGCCGGGCTGGACCGCCCGGATTCCGGCCGGATCGAGCTGTGCGGCCGCGACGTGGCCGGATGGCAGCCCAGGGACCGCGATGTGGCCATGATCTTCGACAACCTGGCCCTGTATCCGAACAAGACCGGCTTCGAAAACATCGCCAGCCCCCTCGTGATCCGGGGACTGCCCAAAAAGGAGATCGAGGAGCGGGTCACGGCCCTGGCCGGGGTGCTGCGCATCGCCCATACCCTCAGGCGCCTGCCCGGGACCATGAGCGGCGGCGAACGGCAGCGCATCGCCCTCGGGCGGGCGCTTATCCGCAGCCCGCACCTGTTCCTCCTGGACGAGCCGCTTTCGAGCCTGGACGCCGGGCTGCGCATCGAACTGCGCGCCGAACTGCGCCGCCTGCAAAGCCGGCACGGCTATTCCTTCCTCATGGCCACCCCGGACTTCAACGAGGCCCTGGCCATCGCCGACACCGTGGTCATGCTTCGAAAGGGGAGGGTGATCCAGGTCGCCCCGCCCCAAAAGCTCTACGACGAGCCCGTGGACCGGGCCACGGCCGAGGCCGTGGGCGCGCCGCTGGTGAACGTCCTGCCCGCCCGCATCGAGGACGGCAGGGTGGCGACCGCGATGGGGCGCGTGGACCTGCCGCCGCATCTGGCCCCGGCCTCGGGGCCGCGGGATTTTGAACTGGGTATCCGGCCCGAGAATCTGCGCCTGGCCGGCCCCGACGGGGCGGACTTCGCCGGGGTTTTGGCCGACGTGGAGCCGCTGGGGCTCAAGTCCGTGCTGACGGTGAAGCATGGCGGCGCGGAACTCCGGGTGCTGGTGGAGAGCGCCGAGGCCCGGCCGCTTGCGCCCGGCCGCCATCTCGGCCTTTCGGTCCTGCGCCCGGCCATGCTGCACGCCTTCGACCCCGCCACCGGAAAACGCCTGACGGCCTGAGCCCGGCGTTTTCCAGGCCGCCTCCCCGAGGAACGCATGATCAAGATCTTCGTCACCTACCGCTGCAACCTGGCCTGTCCCTACTGCTTCGCCCGGGAGGCGGCGGCGCAATACCCGGACGACCTGTCCGGCGACGCCTTCGAGCGGCTGCTCGGCTGGATGCGGCGGTCCCTGCTCCCGGCGGCGGCCTTCATCGGCGGCGAACCGACCCTGCACCCGAAGCTCGCGGACATGGTCGAACGCACGGCGCACGCCGGCATCTCCCCGGTCGTTTTCACCAACGGCCTTTTTTCCGACGAACTGGCCGAGCGCCTGACCGGGTGCGTGGCCAACTTCGTGGTCAACTACAACGACCCGGCCTCCCTGACCCCGGCCCAGGCCGACCGCCTGGAGCGCACCCTGGCCGTGCTGTCCCGGGCCGGGGCCGGCCTGGCCCTGTCCAAGAACTTCTCCCGCGCCAGCCTCGACTACGCCCCGCTTCTCGCCGCCGTGGACCGCCACGCGGTCACCGCCGTGCGCTACGACATCTCCCGCCCGAGCTACTCCGGGGCCAACGAGCATTTCACCCTGGACGACACCCGGGAGGTCATGTCCCACGTGGTGGGCTTCGTAAAGGCCTGCGAGGCCAGGGGGGTCAAGACGGGGCTTGATTGCAGCGTGCGGTTGTGCGACCTCGATGGCGACGACCGGCGCTACCTGGAGCGGGTGTCCATGAAGTTCTCCGGCGTGTGCCACCCGAGCATCGACGTGCATCCGGACCTGTCCGCGTCCTACTGCCTGCCCATGCGCGGCATCCGGGTGCCGGACGCGACGGCCTTTCCCGATCACGCCGCGCTCATGTGGCACATGGCGAAACTGGCCAGGCCCATAAAGCAGGCCAACGTCTCCGCCGCCTGCCTCGACTGCAAGGACTTCATGCGCCGCTGCCAGGGCGGCTGCATGGCCCTGCGCCGCGTGGCGGCCAGGCCCCCGGAGGTCGCCGCGGAGGCGGCGCCGGGGCCCGATGCGGACGCCGTTCCCCGAAAACCCACACCCGAAAAGGCCGCCACCTCATGACCGGGAAAAAACGCATCGTCACCACCTGCACCCGGGACTGCCCCAACGCCTGCGGCCTGGTGGCCACGGTGGAAAACGGCCGCCTGACCGGGCTCTCCGGGAATCCGGACCATCCCCTGACCCGGGGCGCGGCCTGCGTCAAGGCCGCCCGCTACGCCAGACGGGTCTACGACCCCGAACGCGTCACCCGGCCCATGATCCGCGTGAACGGCCGCTTCGTCCCGGCCTCCTGGGACGAGGCCCTGGACCTGGTGGCCGGGCGGATGCGGACCATCGCCGCCGAGTCCGGCCCCGAGGCCATCCTGTATTACCAGGGCTACGGCGAACGCACGGCCCTAAAGCTCCTCAACAGGTACTTCTTCAACCTCTTCGGCGGGGTGACCACGCTGCGCGGGTCGCTCTGCGGCGGCACGGGACAGGCCTCCCAGAACCTGGACCTGGGGGAGCGCATCTCCCACGACCCCCTGGATCACGTCAACAGCCGGGCCATGATCCTGTGGGCCAGAAACCCCGTGTCCACCAATATCAGCCTGGCGGGCATCGCCCGGGAGGTGAAGCGGCGCGGCGGCACGATCCTGCTCATCGACCCGGCCCGCAGCCGGTCCGCGGTCCTGGCCGACAACCACATCGCCCCCCGTCCGGGCGCCGACGTCTATCTGGCCATGGCCGCGGCCAGGCTGGTCCTGGCCGCCGGGGCCGAGGACCGGGACTTTCTCGAAAACCATGCCGTGGGCGTGCGGGAATATCTGGACATCCTGGCCCGGTTCGAGGTGGACGAACTGTGCCGCCTGTCCGGGGTGACGCGGGCCGAGGCCGAGCTTCTGGCCGGGACGCTCATGGCCCGAAGGCCCGCCTCCATCCTTCTGGGCTGGGGCCTGCACCGCCACGAAAACGCCCATCACTCGATCCGGGCCATCGACGCCCTGGCCGCCCTGTGCGGGACCATCGGCGTGCCCGGCGGCGGCGTGAGCCAGGGCTTCGAGGAATACGGCCCCTACGACCAGGCCCTGTGGGGCGACGGCCTGAACCCGCCCCGGCGCACCCTGCTTGTGCCGGTCATCGGGCGGGAAATTCTCGACGCCACGGATCCCCCCGTGCGCATGATCTTCGTCACCGCCGCCAACCCCCTGTGCATGGCCCCCAACACCGGCACGCTGGCCCGGGCCTTCCGGCGGGCCGAATTCGTGGTCTACTCCGGCCACACCCTGGACGACACCTCGGACTACGCCCACGTGTTCCTGCCGGCCACCACCTTCCTGGAGGAGACCGACGTCATGGCCAGCTACGGGCACAACTACGTGGGACCGGTCAATCCGGCCATCCTGCCCGTGGGCCGGTGCAAGTCCGAATTCCGCATGTTTTACGAGCTGGCCGCGCGCTTCCCCTTTGCCGACGCCTTCCGCAAAAGCGAGGAGCAGTGGCTTGAAAAGCTGTGCGCGCCCATCCGGGACCAGGGCTGCGACCTGGCCTCCCTGCGCCGGGGTCCCTTCCGGCTCGACGCCCCCATGGTCCCCTACGCGGACAAGGTCTTTCCCACGCCCTCCGGAAAGTTCCAGTTCATGACCGCCTTCGACCCGGCCGACATTCCGGACCCGGACCCGGACTATCCCTACCGGTTCCTGACCATCGCCCCCCACGGCTACATCTGTTCCGAACGGACCATGGCCGACCACGAGCCCCTGCCCGTGGTCCGGCTGGCCGGGTCCGAGGCCGCCCGGCTGGGACTTGCGGACGGGGAACAGGTGATGGTGGAAAGCCCGGTGGGCGAGGTCGCGGCCACGCTTCGGGCCGAACCCGGCATGCGGCCGGACATCCTGGTGGCCGACCGGGGCGGCTGGACCAAGGCCGGGCACGGCCTGAACCGCCTGACCCGGGACATGGCCAGCACCGTGGGCAACGGCACGCCCTACTACGAGACCCGGGTCCGGGTGCGGCCGCGTTTTCCCGGTGGCCGGGGGGAGCGGCGCATCCTGGTGGTGCAAAACAGCGACCGGGCCCCGGGAGGGGAATTCTGCAAGGAACTGGTACGCCAGGGGGCGCGGCTGTGCACGGTCGCGCCCGAAAAGGGCCAGGCCCTGCCGGACTCGCCGGCCGGCTACCACGGGCTGGTGGTCCTGGGCGGGCCGCAGCATGCCTCCGACGACCAGGGGTCGCCCTATTTCCCCCGGCTTTTGGCCCTCATGCGCGACTTCGAGGCCATGGGGCGTCCCGTGGCCGGGATCTGCCTGGGCGCCCAGCTTCTGGCCCGGGCCCACGGCGGCGCGACCTGGACCATGGCGGAGATCGAATTCGGGTTCACGGCGCTTTCCGTGACCGAGGCCGGGGACCTGGACCCGGTCATCGGCGGTGCCCTGCCCCCGCCGCCGCTCATGGAATTTCACGAGGACAGCTTCGATCTGCCCGAGGGGGCCACGCTGCTTCTCGCCGGCGAGGCCTGCGCCAACCAATGCTTCAAGGTGGGCAACGCCTCCTACGGCTTCCAGTTCCACCCCGAGATAGACTCGGTCATCGTCAGCGCCTGGATCGGGCTTTTCCGTTCGGGCGACATCGAGGCCTACGCCCGCTACAAGGACCGTTTCCCGGAGGCCTTTTTCACGGAACTGGCCCGCATGCTGCCCCTCAACGTGGCCCGGTCCGGGGAGTTCTGCCGCGCCGTGGCCGGGGGGTGGCTCCGGCTCGCGGCCGACGCCGTCGCGGACTCGTAGCGGCACGGCGGGTCCCGCCCTCTTTTTTGGGTGTTTCCCGTCCGTTTCATTCGGCAGGATTCCCCACCATGGCGACGGTCCTGCGGCCCGCTTCCGGGGCGCGTCATCCCGATTCGATATCCGTCCGGCCTGGCATGCAGCCTTCAAAATAACGCTCTAAAATTATTATTGAAATTCGTCAGCACGAATTTCAGGGGCGCTCACCGGGTGCGCGGGAAAGAACCCGGTTCCGCGTGGAAGGGGACGAGACCGAAAAATTGTTTGACTATCAAAATATCATGGCATAATATATTTTTGTGTTCAAATTTTTTGTCTTTCAAAGGAGTATGCCATGATCGGACGATTCGCCACGCCCGGGGCCTACAAGGACCTCGTGAACCTTGGGGAGTTCTCCTCCTGCGCCCTGGGGGGAGGACTGGCCCTGGCCGCCTGGCTGTGGGGGCGCTTCGGGTGGCAACCGTCATATCTGGCCACGGCCCTGGCCCTGGCCTCGGTCGCGGTCAACGGACTGCCCATCGTGTGGGGGGCGGTCCGGGGGCTTTTCGAGAGGCGGCTCAACGTGGACGAGCTGGTCAGTCTGGCCATCGTGGCCTCGGTGGTCCAGGGCGAGTTCCTGACCGCGGCCGTGGTGGCCTGGATCATGACCCTGGGGTCGCTGGTGGAGGAGATCGTCGGCGATTCGGCGCGAAAATCCATCCAGGCCCTGGCCCGCATGACCCCGGACACGGCCGAGGTGGTGGACGACGCGGGCGGCCGGCGCACGGTGCCGGTTTCGGAGGTGCGGGCCGGGGATCGCGTCGTGGTCCGGCCCGGGGAGCGGATACCGGTGGACGGCGAGGTGGTTTCCGGGGTCACGGCCGTGGACGAGTCCTCGGTGACCGGCGAGGCCATGCCCGTGACCCGGGGTGTGGGCGACGAGGTCTTCGCCGGGACCTTGAGCTACAACGGGGTGGTCGAGATCGTGGCCACCCGGGTGGGCCGGGATACCACCCTGGGGTTGGTGACCCGTCTGGTGACCGAGGCCGAGGCCGACAGGCCCCGGGCGGCCAGGGTGGTGGACACCTATGCCAGGTGGTTCACGCCGGTGGTGTTGTGTTGCGCCGGTCTGGCCTGGTGGTGGTCAGGGGAGATGGCCCGGGCCGTGGCCGTCCTGGTGGCCGGGTGCCCGTGCGCCCTGCTCATGGCCGCGCCCACGGCGGCCGTGGCCGCCGTGGCCAGGGCCGCCCGCTGGGGCATCCTGGTCAAGGGGGGGCGTCCGCTGGAGGAGGTGGGCCGGGTGGACACGGTGCTTTTCGACAAGACCGGCACCCTGACCCTGGGCGAGCCCGTGGTGGAGGAGATCGTGCCGGCCCCGGGCGTGGACCGGGCCGGGCTTCTGGCCGCCGCCGCCTGCGCCGAATACCATTCCACCCACCCCCTGGCCCGGGCCGTCCTGCGGGCCGCCGCCAAGGACGGCATCGTCCCGCAACGGGCCCAGGAGTTTCTCAGCGAGGCCGGGATCGGGGTGCGGGCGCGACTGGACGGCCGGGAGATCGAGGTGGGCGGGATGGGGATCGTCGCGGACAGGCCCCTGCCGCCGTCCCTGGATGCGGCCCTGTCGGCCGCCGTGTCGCGCGGGGCCACGCCGCTGGTGGTCCTTCGCGACGGGGACGTCATGGGCGTCATGGCCGTGACCGACACCATCCGGCCGTCGGCCCGGTCCTCGGTGGCGGCCCTGCGCGACCTGGGCGTGGCCCGGGTGGGCATCCTGTCCGGGGACCACGGCCGGTCCGTGTCCACCGTGGCCGCGTCCCTGGGCATCGACGAGTCCTGGCCGGGTCTGGCCCCCGGGGACAAGCCGCGCATCGTGGGGGAGTTCCAGGAGGGCGGCCGCCGGGTCATGTTCGTGGGCGACGGCATCAACGACGCGCCGGCCCTGGCCCGGGCCGACGTGGGCGTGGCCATGGGCGCCGCCGGCACGGACGTGGCCCTGGAAACGGCCCAGGTGGCGCTGACCAGGGACGACATGAGCCGGCTTCCCTTGCTTATGCGCCTGTCGCGGCGCATGCGCCGGGTGATCCAGGTGAACATCGGTGTGGGGCTTTTGTCCAACGGCCTGGCCGTCCTGGGAAGCTCCTACGGGCTGTTGAGCCCGATTGCGGCCTCGGTGTTCCACAACGCCGGGTCCATTGTGGTGGTCATGTCCTCGGCGGCGCTTTTTTTCGCCTCCGGCGGGGGGCAGGCCGAATATGAGGCGGTCGGGGAGTGAACCTTGCGGGAAGCGGTAGGGACATGGACGAGATCGAGAACCTGACGCGGCTGTTGATCGAATTCTACGAGCGGTTCTCCTCCTGGGAGCAGGGGGTGGTGCGCGAGAGCGGCCTGACCCTGCCCCAGATGCATACCCTGGAGATCATCGGCGCCGGCGGCGAGTTGCGCATGAAGGAGCTCGCCGAGCGGATGGGGGTGACCACGGGCTCCCTGACGGTCCTGGTGGACCGGCTGGTGCGGGCCGGCCTCGTGGAAAGAAGGCCCGACGAGCGGGACCGCCGCTCCATCCGGGTGGGGCTGACGCCCGAGGGGCAAAAGCACTTCGAGGAGCACCACAAGCTGCATCTGCAGCTCTCGCAGGACATCGCCGGGGCGCTTACACCGGAGGAGGCCGAGCGCTTTCCGGAGATGCTCGGAAAGATCACCGACCGCTTCTAGCCGCGTCCACCGCCAAAACGCGCGGGGATCATGCCCGGGGCCGGGCCTTCACGGAGTGGGGGGCGGTTCAGGCGGGGGATGCGGCCGTGAACAGGGCGTCCGCGGAGACGATATTGCCGTTTTTGTCGAAAAACGCCTCGTAAAGGCCCTCGCAGCCAAAGCCCCGGTCCGCGAGGAAGTCCCGAAGCTCCGGGAACAGGGGCTGGCCGGCGTAGAGCGGGAAAAAGGCGGTCTCGGCCAGGATGAGCCGCACCCGGGACAGGATGTCCCGGGCCCCGCACAGGGCGGCCAGTTCATAGCCCTGCAGGTCCAGCTTCACGATGTCCGCGCCCTGGGGCAGGGCCATGTCCATCCGGACCACCGGGACCTCGATCCGGGCGGTCTCGCGCAGCGTCTGCCCGGCGTACTTGTCGTGGATGCCGGTGGGGGGGAGCACCGAGGACAGGGTGCGGCGGCTTAGGACCGTAAGCCGCGCCGTGCCCGGCCGGGGACCCAGGGCCCTGGCGTGGACCGTGACCCTGGGCTCGGCGGCGAAGCGCTTTTCGAGCTTGCGGGCCAGTTCCGGCAGGGGTTCGAAGGCCTCCACCCGGCAGGCCGGGAAAAGCTCCAGGAAGCGTTGCGTGATCCGGCCCTTGTTGGCCCCGCCGTCCACGATGACCGGGTCGGGAATGGGGCACAGTTCGGCCAGCCGGGCGATGGGGTCGCCGTGGCGCGGATCGGTCCGGGTCGCGGATACGGGGATGGTCATGGGGCGGCGCTTCCCGGATCCGTCGAGGGCGGCGGCGCGGCGTCCGGTGGGCCGCCGGGGGCGACATCGCTTTCGTGGGCGTGGGGGAAGAGCGGCAGGGCCAGGGTGAACACGGCCCGACCGGCGTCATGGGCGTAGGTCAGAAGGCCCCCCATGTTCTTGACCAGCCGCCTGGCCAGGGCCAGTCCGGCATTGTGGCCGCTCTCCTCGAAGGGCAGGAAAAGCCGCTCCGGCTCCTTCGCCGGCTCCTTTTCCGGAAACGACACCGCAAGGCGCGAAAATCCGCCGTCCGACCAGGCCACGATCTCCATGGCCCCGCCATCGGGCAGGCTTGCGGCGGCATGGCGCACCAGGGTCGTCACCACCTGGCGCAACATCTGCGGGTCCTCCTCCACATCGGCCGTGTGCGGTCTGATCTCGGTCCGGCACACGATGCGTCTGACCCGCAGCTCGGTTTCCAGCGCCTCCAGGGCTTGCGCGGCAACGGTTCCCAGCGGGCATCGGACCGGATGGGGGGTCAGCGGGTGCAGGTAGTCCCGGACCCTGTTCACCAGCGCCTCCAGGCGGCCTGATTCGGCCAGGATGATCTCCGTTTCCCGGGCCTCGGGATGACGTTCGTGGAGGCGTTTGGCGAACCCGGCGATGGAGAAGAGCGGGTTTCGTATCTCATGCGCCACCTCGGCGGCGACCGCCCCCAGGGTCTTGAGCTTTTCCTCCTGGACGGAAAGCTTTTCCAGTTCCACCCGGTCGGTGATGTCGAAGATCATGCCCTCCACCAGGGACCCGGAGCCCTCGGGATCGGGCGCCGCCGGCATGGCCTTGAGAATGGCGTGGATCGTGGTTCCGTCCTGGCGCACCAGCCGGCAGTCCATGGCCTGGGTCTGGGTTTTTTCACGAAAGGCCAGGTCAAGGGCGGCGCGCACCTTGTCCCGGTCTTCCGGATGGATGCGCGCAAGGAGCCATCCGGGCCGGGACAGGGCCTTGGTCCGCGAAAAGCCGAGCATGGACCGGCAGGCCTTGTTGACGAATTCCAGGGAAAAGTCCTGCCGCAGGGCGAAGACCAGAAGCGGCAGATTCTGGACCAGGTTGAAGTAGCGGGCCTCGGCGCGAAGCATGCGCTGCCGGACTTCGGCGGCGTCGATGGCCGTTTTTACGGCATGTTCCAGGAGTTCGTAGCTTTCGATGGGTTTTTGGATGTAGTCGGTCACGCCGCGCTTGAAGCTTTCCACCACGTCGCAGACCTCGCTCCGTCCGGAAATGACGATGACCGGAGGTTTTTCGGGAAGCTCGGCGAGCCCGGAGAGAAAGCCGAACCCGTCAAGCACGGGCATGCGCAGGTCCAGAAGGATCAGGGCGGGCCGCTCCCGGGCCACGGCCGCAAGCCCCTCGCGTCCGTCGCCGGCAACGGCGGTGCGGTAGCCGGCCCCGGCAAGCCACAGGGATGTGGTCTCACGCAGTGAGGGGTCGTCGTCGACGATGAGGATCAACGGGCGTTTCGTGTTCATACGCGGTCCTCCTCGGTGGCGGAGGGACATGGTGATACGGGAGTATGCCGGGTTGCCGGGGAAACGGCAAGGGGCGCGTGGGGCGGAAACAGGCCGAGGAAGAAGGAGCGAAAATGTTCCCTGACGAAAATTCTTTCTTTTAAGAAATAAATATTGCAAAAATGTAAATTCAACTCTAATTGTCCTGCCGGGGGCGAAATGGGAAACGCGGCGTGGAACTCGCCGCCGGACATGTCCGGCGGGCGACGACCCAGGTCCCGTCTTCGCCTCGGAAACGGCCGCCTCGCGGCCAAACTTTTCAAGGGGGATTCCCAATGAACGCGGCGGATACGGCTTTCGTCCTCATCTGCGCGGCCCTGGTGCTGTTTATGACCCCGGGGCTGGCCTTGTTTTATGGCGGCATGGTCCGGGCCAAAAACGTCCTTGGCACCGTCATGCACAGCATGGTCATCGTGGGGGTGGCCTCGCTGGTCTGGGCCGTGATCGGCTACACCCTCTCCTTCGGGTCGGACGTCGGCGGCATCATCGGCGGTCTGGACTTCTTCGGCCTGAACGGCGTGGGCATGGAGGCCAAGGAAGGGGTGCCCAACATCCCCCACCTGGCCTTCATGGTCTTTCAATGCATGTTCGCGGTCATCACCCCGGCCCTTATCACCGGGGCCTTCGCCGAACGCATCAAATTCACCGGCTTCCTCCTTTTCACCGTCCTGTGGCTCATCTTCGTCTACAGCCCCATGTGCCACTGGGTCTGGGGCGGCGGCTGGCTGGCCGGCCTGGGCGCCCTGGACTTCGCCGGCGGCGCGGTGGTGCACATGAGTTCGGCCGCATCGGCCCTGGCCTGCGCCATCTACCTGGGCAAGCGCGCCGGCTACGGCAAGCAGGCCTTCATTCCGCACAACCTTCCGCTGACGGTGCTCGGCGCGGCCATCCTGTGGTTCGGCTGGTTCGGCTTCAACGCCGGTTCCGCCCTGGCCGCCAACGGCCTGGCCGCCAGCGCCTTCACCGCCACCCACATGGCCGCCGCGGCCGCCGCCGTGGGGTGGATGATCGTGGAATGGATCCATCGCGGCAAGCCCACCACCCTGGGATTCGTCTCCGGCGCCGTGGCCGGCCTGGTGGCCATCACCCCGGCCGCCGGATTCGTCACGGTCATGCCCGCCATCCTCATCGGACTTCTGGCCGGCGGCATCTGCTACGGCGGCGTGCTCCTCAAGCACCTCTTCGGCTACGACGACTCCCTGGACGTGGTCGGCATCCACGGCCTGGGCGGCACCTGGGGGGCCCTGGCCACCGGGCTTTTCGCCACCAAGGCGGTCAACGAGCTCGGCAACGACGGCCTGTTTTTCGGCAACCCCGGACAGCTCTGGATCCAGTTCGTCTCGGTCGTGGGCACCTGGGCCTTCTGCTTCGTCATGACCTTGATCCTGCTCAAAATCGTGGACGCCCTGACCGGCATTCGGGTAAGCTCCGAGGACGAAAACAAGGGGCTCGACGTCTCCCAGCACAGCGAAGTGGGCTATCAACTCTAAGCCCCCGAAGGAGCACCATTCATGAAGAAGATAGAAGTCATCACCCGGCCCTACAAGCTCGACGAAATCAAGGAAGCCCTCACCGCCGTCGGCATCAAGGGCATGACCGTCTCCGAGGTCAAGGGCTTCGGCCGCCAGCGCGGGCACACCGAGGTCTATCGCGGCGCCGAATACCAGGTCGACTTCGTGCCCAAGGTCAAGATCGAGCTTGTCGTCGAGGACGCCCTGGCCGCCGAAACCATCAAGACCATCCAGAACGCCGCCCGCACCGGCGAGGTCGGGGACGGCAAGATCTTCGTCTCCCATATCGAGGAAGTCATCCGCATCCGCACCGGCGAAACCGGCAACGCCGCCGTGTAAGACGGGAATTCCGGGGGGAATCATTCCCCCCGG
>JBMONM010000018.1:0-2734 GCA_049324675.1 Thermodesulfobacteriota bacterium | reverse complement strand
TGAACAAAAGGGGTTCCCCCTCCCCGAACCCCTCCCCCTCCCCAAAAAACTTTCGTAGGGGGAGGGATGAGAGAAGAAGAGGGGATGCGATCGTGTTACGGGATTCCAAAGGGCAAAACCCTTTGGCCGCCGGAGGCATCCCCTCCTGCGACTATGCCTGGGCCGCGCCGGCCCGGATGGCCTCGATATTTTTCGGAATCAGTTTGGCGTAGTGGCTGGAGATGACGTGCGACAGGCTCGCCTCCAGCGCCGAAAGCGGCACCACGCCCGTGGCCGCCGCATAGGCCCCGATGGCCACCATGTTGGCCATGCGCGAATTGCCGAGTCCGTCGGCGATCTCGTTGCACGGCACCGCCACGAGTTTGTACCGGCCGGATTCGGCCAGGGCCGGATCCACCAGGGAGGTGTTGAGAACGAGAACGCCCCCGTCCACGAGCCTGGAGCCGAACTTGTCCAGGGACGGCCGGTTCATGACGATGAGGCTTTTCGGGCGGTGGATGATGGGCGAGCCGATCTCCTCCTCGGACACCACCACCGTGCAGTTGGCCGTGCCGCCGCGCATCTCCGGGCCGTAGACCGGAATGTAGGTCACGTTCAGGCCTTGCTCCATGCCCGCATAGGCCAGAAGGTTGCCGATGAGCATGACCCCCTGGCCGCCGAATCCGGCGATGATCACATCCTGGTACAGACTCACTTGCCGCCTCCTTCGCCGGTTGCGTCCTTGAAGACCCCGAGCGGAAACACGGGGATCATCTCCTTGGCGATGCGCTCGTTGGCCTGAAGCGGGGTCATGCGCCAGTTGGTGGGACAGGTGGCCAGAAGCTCCACGAACCCGAACCCCAGGTCCCGTTCCTGGATGGTGAAGGCCTTTTTGATGGCCTTCTTTGCCGCCACGATGTGCTTCACCGAGTCCAGGGCCACCCGGGCGCTGTACACCGTGCCGCCGAGCCCGGCGATGATCTCGGCCATGTTCATGGGGCCGCCCTCGCGCTCCAGGCACCGGCCTCCCGGGCAGGTGGTGGTCTTCTGCCCCACAAGCGTCGTAGGGGCCATCTGGCCGCCGGTCATGCCGTAGACCGTGTTGTTCACGAAGATCACCGAGACCCGTTCACCCCGGTTGGCGCAGTGCATGATTTCGGCCAGCCCGATGGAGGCCAGGTCGCCGTCGCCCTGATAGGCGAAGACGAAGGCCTCCGGGCGCGCCCGCTTGACCCCCGTGGCCACGGCCGGAGCCCGGCCGTGCGGGGCCTCCACCGTGTCCACCAGGATATAGTTGTAGAGAAACACCGAACAGCCGATGGCGCTCACGGCGATGGTCCGCTCAACAAGCCCCATCTCCTCCAGACATTCGGCCACCAGCCGATGTGCCACCCCGTGGTGGCACCCCGGACAATAGTGCATGCCCCGGTCGGCCAGGACCCTGGGGCGCGTAAAAACCAGTTCGTCCTTCATATACCTACCTCGAAAGGGCCGAGCGGATCGGCGCTTCAAACTCGTCGGGAGTGGGCATGTTGCCCGGCAAAAAGCCGAAAAAAGCGCTGTCGGCGTGGGCCCGCACGGCCAGCCGGACATCCTCGACCATCTGGCCCATGTTGTGTTCGATGGTCAGGAAGCGCTTCCCCCTGGCCGCCAGATCCGCCAGGGCCTGAGTCGGAAACGGATAGAGGGTGATCGGCCGAAAAAGCCCGACCTTTTCCCCCGCCGCCCGAAGCGCACGCACGGCGCTTTTGGCGATACGTCCGATGGAACCGTGGGCCACCACCACAAGTTCCGCATCCTCGACCTGGAAGGCCTCGAACCGGACCTCGCGCTCCATGGATTTGTATTTGGCGTCCAGGCGCAGGTTCTGCCCGGCCAGTTCCCCCTCGTCCAGAAATAGGGACTTGAGCACCCTGGGCGACCGGCCCTTGGCTCCGGTCAGACACCAGTCATGACCCTCGTCGGCGGATACGGCCTCAGGCTTCCACGGCGTGACCGGCTCCTTCATCTGGCCCAGGATGGCGTCGCCCAGGATCATCACCGGATTACGGTAGGCAAAGGCCAGATCGAAGGCCGCGATGATCAGGTCGTAGGCCTCCTGACACGTGGAGGGCGAAAGCACCAAAAGCCGGTAATCGCCATGCCCGCCGCCCTTGGTGGCCTGGAAATAATCGCCCTGGGAGGGGCCGATGTCGCCGAGACCCGGGCCGCCCCGGTTCATGTTCACGATGACCCCGGGAAGCTGGCTTCCGGCCATGTAGGAAATGGCCTCCTGCATGAGCGAGATGCCCGGGCTCGACGAGGTGGTCATGGCCCGGATGCCGCAGGCCGCCGCGCCCAGAAGCATGTTGGCCGAGGCCACCTCGCTTTCGGCCTGCACGAACTGGCCCCCGGCGTCGGGCAAAGCCTTGGACAGAAATTCCGGAATGTCGTTCTGCGGCGTAATCGGATAGCCGAAATAGCACTTCAGGCCGGCGGCCAGGGCTCCGTAGGCGATGGCCTCGTTGCCCTTGATGAACATGCGATTCTCAGACATGGGCCGCCTCCTTCCCCTTCTTCGGCTTGGCCGTCTTCCAGACCGTGATGCACACGTCCGGACAGACCATGGCACAACTGGCGCACCCGGTACACTTGGACTCCTCCCCGGGTTTCACCTCCGCCACCTTGTAACCCTGCTGGTTGAACCGCGAGGACTGCACCACAATCCCCTTGGGACACGCCAACGTGCAAAGCAGACATCCCTTGCACCGTTCCT
>JBMONM010000017.1:0-23160 GCA_049324675.1 Thermodesulfobacteriota bacterium | reverse complement strand
GCTGGCCGTTGAGCCTCGTGAACGCCTTGTAGCTTTGTGCCCCCAGTTCCACCCGGCCCACGTCTCTGACGCGCACGATGTTGCCGCCCTCCTCGGCGCGCAGGATGATGTCCGCGAATTCCTGCGGGTCGGTCAGGCGGCCCTTGACCTGTACGGTCATCTGGAAGGGCGTGTTCTCCAGTGTGGGCGGCTGCCCGAGCTGTCCGGCCGGGGCCTGGACGTTCTGCTCCCGAAGCGCGGCGGCCACGTCCGAGGCCGTAAGCCCGAGCTTGGCCAGCTTGTCCGGATCGAGCCACACCCGCATGCCGTAGGTCAGGTCCGCCACCAGAAATACGTTGCCCGTGCCCGGGATGCGGGCCAGGGCGTCAACGATGTTGATGCGGGCGTAGTTTTCGAGAAAAAGCGAGTCCCGGCTGCCGTCCGGAGAGATGAGGTTGACGGCCACCACCATGTCCGGGCTTTGCTTTTTCACGGTGACGCCAGAGCGGCGCACATCGTCGGGGAGCTTGGGCTGGGCCAACTGCACCCGGTTTTGTACGTCCACGGTGGCCAGTTCCAGGTCGCGGCCGATGTCGAAGGAGATGTTGAGGCTCATGAGCCCGTCGTTGGAGCTGACGGAGTTCATGTAGATCATGTCCTGAGCCCCGTTGACCTCCTGCTCGATGGGCGCGGCCACGGTCTCTTCCACCACCGAGGCGCTGGCCCCGGTGTAGTTGGCCTGGACCTGGACCATGGGCGGCGACATGCGGTCGGGGTACTGGGCCACGGGCAGGGTGAAGATGGAGATGGCCCCCACCAGGGTGATGATGATGGACAGGACCGAGGCGAAAATCGGGCGTTCGATGAAGAAATTGACCATGGGATGCCGTGGCCTTCAGGGATGGGGGTTGCGGCCCGATGCAGCCGGCCGGGGAGGCGGGAAACATCCCCCGCCCCCACGCATATGGCGAAATCCGCGATATCAGACGTCCGGCTTCAGTTCCCGGGGGACCCGGCGGCCGGGGTCGGCATGGTGGTCATGGGCATGGGCGCGACCCTGGCTCCGGGGCGGACCTTCTGGCCGCCCTCCACGATGACCGCGTCCGAGGCGGCAAGCCCCTGGGTCACGGCCACCAGGTCGTCCACCACCGGTCCCAGGGTGACGCTTTTGACCTCCACGACCCCGTCCGGTCCGACCACATACAGGGTCCTGACCCCCTGCACGTCCACCACGGCCTGCCTGGGCACGCACAGCGCCCCCTTCATGGTGTCCAGAAGCGCCCGGACCCTGGCGAACTGACCGGGCTTGAGGATGCCGTCGGGGTTGGGGAAGCTCGCCCGCACGGGCAGGGTGCCGGTCTTGGCGTCCACGGCCCGGTCGGCCATGTCCACCTGCCCGGTATGGGGATAGACCGAATCGTCGGCCAGAATCAGGGTCAGCTTGGCGGGGTCGGCGGCCTTGCCCTGCTTTTGGGACTCTACCATGTCCTTGACCAGGACCAGGTATTCGCGCTCGCTGATGTTGAAGTCCACGTAGATGGGGTCCACCGAGGAGATTTCAGCCAGAAGCGTGTTCTCGCCCTTGCCCACCAGGGTGCCGGGCTTGACCAGGGAACGGCCGATGCGCCCGGAGATGGGGGCCGTGACCTTGGTGTAGCTCAGGTCGCGCCGGGCGGTCTCCAGTTCGGCCTTGGCCCGCTCCGTTTGGGCGGCCAGGTCTTTTTGGCTGGTGGCCTTGGTGTCGTATTCCTCACGGCTGATGGCCCGTTGCTTGTACAGGGTTTCGAAGCGCGACAGGTCCGTGGCGGCCTTGGCCAGCAGGGCCTGCTGCCGGTCCAGGTCGGCCTGGGCGCGTCGAAGCGCCTCCTCGTACTGCCGGGGCTCGATCTCAAAAAGCATGTCCCCGGCCTTGACGATGGAACCTTCCTCGAAGAGCCGGTTTTTCAGGAAACCCTCCACCCTGGCCCGAATCTCCACGGTCTCCTTGGCGTCGGTGCGGCCCACGAACTCGCCGTAGACCGGCACGTCGCGGGGAACCGGAACCATGCTCCTGACCGCCACGGGGGGCGCGGCTTTTTCGGCGGCGGATTGCGGTTTTCCTTCGTCGTTGCCGCAGGACCACAGCAGGCAGAAAAGGGGGAGCAGGAGAAAAAGGTCGGCGGAAATGGCGACTGGACGCGTTCGCATCAGGCGGACTCCTTTCAGGGGATACAATCTTATTCCTTTTTTTCTCGGATCAGGCAACACGCAAATTGACGTCCTGCTCTATCGCCCTGCGGACGACCATCGCCGCATCCGGTTTTTCCGGACGACGTAAAAAAGGACCGCCTCCACCGCGACGGTCCTGTATTGGCCTGAAACCGCAGCCGGGTTACCGCCCGGTCTTGAGCCTGGTCCAGTATTGGTCGTAGAGGCGCTGGGCCTGGCCCAGGTCGGTCTCGAACCCGCTGTCCTCAAGCTTGTCCGCCCGGGGGGGAGATGATCGGGTTGTTGCGGATATCGTCCGGAAGAAGGGCCATGGCCGCCTTGTTGGGCGTGGCGTAGCCCATCTCCCGGGATGTCATGGCCGCTATCTCGGGGGAGAGCAGGTAGGAAACGGCCCGGGCCGCGACTTATCGTGGCTGGTAGGTGGACAGGAATGCGTTGAGTCCGGCAATGAACCCTTCCGGATCGGGCACCCCCCGGGCGGCCAGGAGCTTGCCCAGGCTGCACGGATAGCCGCCGGAACAGGTGAAGAGCGATACGCCGTTTTTGACGCAATAGGAGATGGCTCCAGGCATGTCGAGAATGCTTTCCACAAGCGTGTCCGGGGTGACTTGGTTCATGGCGTGCCTCTGACCGGCCGGGGGCGGGCCTGGCCACCCCCGGCCGGTGATCGTCAATACAGGCCCAGCGGGGCTTCGGACAGACTCACGAAGATGTTTTTGTACTGCGTGTAGTGGTCGAGCATCATATGGTGGTTTTCCCTGCCGATGCCCGATTTCTTGTATCCGCCGAACGGCGCGTGGGCGGGAAGGATGTTGTAGGTGTTGACCCACATCCGCCCCGTGATCACGCCCCGGGCCACGCGCAGGGCGCGGTTGATGTCCCTGGTCCAGACCGCCCCTCCCAGGCTGTAGTCGTTGTCGTTGGCCATTGCAATGACCTCGTCCTCGTCCCGGAACGGGATCACGCAGGCCACAGGGCCGAAGATTTCCTCCCGGGCCACGCGCATGGTGTTCTTGACGTCCACCAGAAGCGTCGGCTGCATGAAGCAGCCCTTGTTCAGGGGGCTCTCCGTGATGCGCCTGCCGCCCACGGCCACCTTCGCCCCCTCGGCCTGCCCCACCTCCACGTAGGCCAGGATCTTTTGCAACTGGTTTCCGTTCACCTGGGTCCCCATGATGGTGTCTTTTTCCCACGGCAACCCGACCTTGATCCGGGAAAAGGCCGCCGTGATCGCCTCCACGTATTTTTTATAGACCTCTTCGTGGATGAAGATGCGCGATCCGGCGCAGCAGACCTGGCCCTGGTTGAAGAGGATGCCCAGTTGGACGCCCTCCAGGGCCTTCTCGAAGGGCGCGTCGGGGAAGATGATGTTGGCCGACTTGCCGCCGAGTTCCAGGGTGGAGGGGATCAGCCGCTTGGCCGCGGCCTCGGCCACGGTGTAGCCGACCTCGGTGGAGCCGGTGAAGGCCAGCTTGTTGAAGCCGGGATGGGCCAGCAGGGCGTTTCCCGAGACCGATCCCCGGCCGGTGATGACATTGACCACGCCCGGGGGCAGAACTTCGGCCAGAATCTTGGCCAGTTCCAGCACCGACAGAGGCGTTTCACTGGAGGGCTTGATGACCGCGCAGTCCCCGGCGGCCAGGGCCGGCGCGAGCTTCCAGGCGGCCATGAGCAGGGGGAAGTTCCAGGGGATGATCTGCCCGACCACGCCGATGGGCTCGCGCAGGATGATGCTCAAGGTCTGGTCGTCGATCATGGCCGCGTGGCCTTCCTCGGTGCGGATGGCGGCGGCGAAGTAGCGGAAATGGTCCGAGGACAGGGGGACGTCGATGGCCGTGGTCTCCCGGATGGGCTTGCCGTTGTCCAGGGTCTCCACCATGGCCAGGTGTCCGGCGCGGGCGTCGACCAGGTCGGCGATGCGCAGGAGCAGGCTGGCGCGTTCCTGGGGACTGGTCTTTTTCCAGGAGGCGAACGCCTTGGTCGCGGCGGCCACGGCCCGGTCGACGTCCTCCGCGGAGGCGTCGTCGCAAATGGCCAGGGGCTCGCCGTTGGCCGGGTTTTTGGTCGTGAACGTCCCCTTGCCCGCGCTCTCGACCCATTTTCCGTCAATGAACAGGGTGTACCGATCATCGATGCCTGTTTTCATGGCCGACCTCCTTAAGGGTTCGTCGATCATTGGGAAAAAACCACGGCAACATACGGACGGGGGATGCTCAGGACGTTCGACGGGGCTGCCACGGGCATGGGCGACTCGGGTCGTCGAAGCCGGCTTGTCTCGGACCGTGGGCCTTATGCCGCGGGAAGCGTGTCCGGCGGTCCGACAAAGCGGCGGTCGGAGGGGACTCCCGACATTCTCTTATGTTAATTAAAGCATAAGACAAACTCCGGGTCAACACATGCCGGCCTGCCTCGCGCAGGTTCCCGGAGGTGGGTCGGAAGGGATCGTGATCGGTTCTTCAGGCGGGGAGGAAGCGGCATGGACGCCGGCTCGGCGAAGGGGGAGGCGGCCTCTCGTGTTCAGGCGGCCGCCGGGGAGGTCGGCGTTGTTGCGGCGTCCTCTCCCGGCGGCGTCATGAATGGGCGAACCGGCGGGTCGTGTCCGTGGATGGGCTTCCGGGAACGCTTGGTTCCCTTTTCGATGAGGCCCAGCTACCGCCCGGTCTTGAGCCTGGTCCAGTATTGGTCGTAGAGGCGCTGGGCCTGGCCCAGGTCGGTCTCGAACTCGCTGCCCTCAAGCTTGTCCGCCGGGGGGTAGATGATCGGGTTGTTGCGGATATCGTCCGGAAGAAGGGCCATGGCCGCCTTGTTGGGCGTGGCGTAGCCCATCTCCTGGGATATCTTGGCCGCCACCTCGGGGGTGAGCAGGTAGTTGATGAAGGCGTGGGCGTTTTCCATGTTGGCGGCGTTTTTGGGGATGCACAGGTTGTCCACCCAGCGGTTGGCCCCCTCTTTGGGGTAGACGTAGACGATCGTGTCGTTTTCGGAGTTGGCCACGTAGGCCTCGCCGTTCCACAGCACGGCCACGGCCACCTCGCCGTTCAAGAGCGCCTGCTTGGGCGAATCGGAATCGAAGACCTTGACCGCCGGATACAGGGACTTGGCCCGAAGATACGCCTGCTCGATGTGGGCCGGGTCCTTGTCGTTGGTGGAATATCCGAGCACCTTGAGGGCCATGCCGAAGGTGGTGCGCATGTCGTCGGGCAGAAGCAGCTTGCCGGCCAGGGCCGGATTCCACAGGTCCGCATAGCCGGTCACCTGGCCCTCGGGGACCATGGCCGTGTTCACGGCGATACCCGTGGTTCCCCACATGTAGGGCACGCTGTGGGCATTGTCCGGGTCATAGGACAGGTTGCGGAAGGTCTCGTCGAGGTTGGCCAGGTTGGGCAGCCGGCTCTTGTCGATGTCCGCCAAAAGCCCCTCGCCGGCCATGCGGCTGACGTATTCGGCCGAGGGCACGATGATGTCGTAGCCCTTGCCGCCGAGCATCTTGACCTTGGCGTAGAGGGTCTCGTTGCTGTCGTAGGTGGCGATTTTGACCTTGATGCCGGTCTTGTCGGTGAAATCCTTGAGCACCTCGTCGGGCATGTATTCCGACCAGATGTACAGGTTCACCACCTTGTCCGCGGCCGACGCCGGGAGGCTTCCGACAACAAGGGCCAAAACGGCCGCAAGCGCCACGAGATGTTTTTTCATTTCCGCTCCTTCAGGCAAAAGTGAGTGACGAAGACCACGGCCAGGGTGACGCAGAACATCACCGCGCACAACGCATTCACCTCCGGTTTCACCCCCAATCTGACCATGGAATAGATCTTGAGCGGCAGGATCTCGAAGGTGGGACCGGTGACGAAAAAACTGATGATCACGTCGTCGAGGGACAAGGTGAAGCTTAAAAGCCATCCGGCCAGGACCCCGGGCATGGCCAGGGGCAGGACGATCCGGGAAAAGATTTCGTATTCGCGGGCCCCCAGGTCCATGGCCGCCTCCACCAGGTTGGCGTCCAGGCCCGTGAGCCGGGCCAGCACGGTCACGGTGACGAAGGGCAGGCAGAAGGTCACGTGGGACAGAAAAAGCGTGGCGAACCCCAGCGGCAGGCCCATGAGCACGAAAAGCATGAGCAGGGAGATGCCCATGACGATGTCCGGGGACATCATGACCACGTACATGGAGGCGGACAGGATGGTCCGGCCCTTGAACCGGTAGCGTTTGAGCGCGATGGCCGCCAGGGTGCCGATGATCGCGGCCGCGGTGGCCGAGGCCGCGGCCAGAAGCAGGGAGTTGACGGCGACGTCCAGAAGGACGGTGTTTTCGGCCAGCTTGGCGTACCAGCGGGTGGTGAATCCCTTCCAGGTCACCACGTGCTTGGCGTCGTTGAAGGAATAGATGATGAGCACCGCCAGGGGCAGGTACAGAAAAAGGGTGACGATGCCCAGGTAGGCGGACTTGACCGCGCGTTTCATGCCGGTTCCGCCTTGCGCACGCGTTTCTGGCACACCCAGTAGCCGTAGAGCATAAGGCCCATGATCACGGTCAGGAGCACGCTGGCCGCCGCGCCGAAGGGCCAGTCCCGGGCCACCAGGAACTGGTTGCGGATGAAGTTGCCGACGAGCAGGCTCTTGGCCCCGCCGAGGATGTCCGGCACGTAGAACATGCTTAGGGCCGGCAGAAAGACCAGCATGCTTCCGGCGATGATCCCCGGAAGAGTCAAGGGCAGGCTGACCCGGAAAAAGGTCTGGAAGGATCCGGCCCCCAGGTCCCTGGCGGCCTCGATGAGCCTGTGGTCCAGCTTCTCGATGGAGGCGTACAGCGGCAGGATCATGAACGGCAAAAGGGTGTAGGTGAAGCCGATAAAGACCGCCGTGTTGGTGTAGAGAATCTCCACCGGCTCGGAGATAAGCCCCAGGCCCCTGAGGGCGGCGTTGAGCAGCCCGTTGACGTTCAAAATGGCGATCAGGGCGTAGGTGCGGATGAGCGAATTGGTCCAGAAGGGGATGATCACCAGGAGCAGTCCCAGGCGGCGGCGGGCCGGGGAGAGCCGGGCCAGGATGTAGGCGAAGGGATAGCCCGTGAGCAGGCACAACAGGGTGGTGCACAGGGCCAGCCACACCGAGTCGAGGAAGATTTCGAAAAAGGCGGGGTCCAGAAGTCGGAAATAGTTCTCCAGGGTCGGGATCGGGAGCACGAATTCCGGCTCGCCCCGGGTCAGGAATCCGGCCGCGAACGTCAGCAGGTTGGGGACGATGACGAAGACCGCGAGCCAGCCCACGGTCAGGGTCACCGCCAGGGTCTTAAAGAGGCTGCGGTCCTTCATCGGGCAACACCACCTCCCAGTCCTCGACCCAGCCCACGCGCACCCGTTCGCCCACGGAAAAAAGGGCTTCCGGCGCGTCCTCGTTGAAGAATTCCGTGGCCAGAATCTTCTTGCCGCCCGACATCTCGATGATCAGGTCGATGGTCATGCCCTTGTACACGGTGTCCACGATGCGCCCGGTCAGACCGCCGGCCTCGTCCGGCGCGGCGCGTTCCAGACGCACGTCCTCGGGACGCAAAAGCACCTTGATCCGCGATCCGGCGGCAAGCGCGGCGCAGGCCGCCGCCGCGGCGTCCGGGGTACAGTGGGCGCCGTTCCCGTTCCCCCCGAGCGACAGCCGGACCTCCTCCCCCTCGACCATGGCCCGCATGGAGGAGCCGTTGCGGGACACCACCCGGCCCTCGAAGGTGTTGATCTCGCCCACGAAGCGGGCCACGAAGAGGTTTTTGGGCTTTTCGTAGATGGCGCTCGGGGAGTCGATCTGCTCGATGACCCCCTCGTTCATGACCGCCACCCGGTCGGACATGGAAAAGGCCTCCTCCTGGTCGTGGGTGACGAAGACGAAGGTGATGCCGAGCGTGCGGCGCAGTTCCTTGAGTTCGATCTGCATGGCCTTGCGCAGCTTGTAGTCCAGGGCCGACAGGGGTTCGTCCAGAAGCAGCACCAGGGGCTTGTTGACCACGGCCCGGGCGATGGCCACCCGTTGCTGCTGGCCCCCGGAGAGTTGGCCGGGGCGTCTGGTGTGGTGCGCCTCCATCTTGACCATGCGCAAGGCGGAAAAGACCTCCTCCTCGATGACCTTGGCCTGGGTCCGGCGCATGCGCAGCCCGAAGGCCACGTTGTCGAACACGGTCATGTGGGGGAAAAGGGCGTAGTTCTGAAAAACGGTGTTCACCGCCCGCAGGTGGGGCGGGGTCTCGGTGACGTCCGCGCCGCCGATGCGGACGCGTCCGGAGGACGGCCGTTCGAAGCCGGCCAGAAGGCGCAGGATGGTGGTCTTGCCGCAGCCCGAGGGGCCGAGAAAGGTCAAAAACTCGCCGTGATTGATGGTGAGGTGGATGTCCCGCAGGACCGGCTGGTCCCCGAAACATTTGGAGACGTGCTCCAGTTCGATGCAGGGTCCTTTGTTTTCCATCGCCCCTTGTCATATCCTCCGGTTTGGTGGCGCCTTGGCCGACGGAAAAAGGGGGGAACCGCCGTCCGGCGAACCGGAACATGGAGTGAAACCGGGGGGATGTCAACGATTGGATAACGGCCAGTGGGGCCGCTTTTGGGGTGAGGGCCTTTCGCCCGTAAAAAAATCGGGCGGTTATCATCGCACAGGGATCGGGATGAGGCCTGGGTGATGGAAAAAAAGGTCCGGCGGGCGATCCCGGCGATGGCCGGGTTCCCGGACGCCCCCAGCGCGGGAGTGTCCGGAGGGGCGGTCGCGGCCGGCATGGGGCCGGCCCTCCTGTGTTATTTCGGGGAGTTCGTCTTCTGGGCTAAAGAACCTGGAGAGGGCGACCGATAAGATTCGCGAATACCCGGGAATTTTTCGACGCCACGGAGGGCCCATGAGCATTTTTGGGATGTACGATCCGCTTGAGTCTCCACGTATGCGGGCCATGGAGCTCATCGCCCAGTACATCACCGTCTCCATCAGGCAGCGGGCCGAAATCGCGCGGCAGCTTGAGGAGATCACGGCCCAGAAACCAAGCCCCATCGAGATCGCCTACAAGGCGGCCATCGTGCGCAAAAGCGCGTGACCGCCGGTCGTTGCCTTCATCCGCGCCCATCGTTCCATCCCGACTTTCTCCGGGTTCGCGCCGGCGTGTCGGGCAGGCCCCGCGGCATGTGTCGCGCCGTCGGCCGCATGCCGGATTTTTTTCGGCGCGGCGCGGGCCGAGACCGGGGTTCCCAGGAAGCGGATGACAAGGCGCATGAACTCTTGTATCTCTTTTTGAAACAGAAGGGACTGCGTTCTGGATGGTCCAGGCGAAAGCCTTTCGGACATATCGGCCGGCGGTCATGGGCGCCGGAAAAGCACGGCATCGACACATATGGGAAAATGGTACTCGATCATCACGGTTGTTTTGGTTTTCGTCCTGTCGGGAGGGGCGGTCCGGGCCGCCCAGAACATGGAGCAAGAGGTCCGGGAGCTTTTAAATAAGCATCCGGAGATACTTATCGAGGCCTTGAGCAAGGAAAAGGATTCCCTCCTGGGCCTTTTGGAAGAGGCGGCCAGGGAGCGGCAGCAGGCCGAAGAGGCCCGGCGTCTGGAAGAGGAACGCAAAAATCCCCTGAAACCCGTTCTCGAACCGGGACGACTGGCTTTGGGCAAGGCCGACGCGCCTGTGCCGGTCGTGGAGTATTCCGATTTTTTCTGTCACTACTGCGCCGCCGGTGCCGGTGTCATGAAGGAGCTTCTGGCCAGGCATCCCGATGACGTGCGGGTGGTGTTCAAGCATTTCGCCACGGACCCCCTGTCCCGGAAGGCTGCCTTGTATTTCGAGGCCTTGGGGATGCAGAAGCCGGATATGGCCTGGGCTTTTCAGGACCGGGTCTTCGCTGACCAGGAGAAGACGGCCGCCGGCGGGGAGGCCGCGCTTCGCGAATTGGCCCTGTCCCTTGGCGCGGACGCCAAGCGCCTCGATGCCGATCTTGCGCGTCCCGAGCTCGATGAGCGCGTGAAAAAGGACACCGAGGAGGCCCGGGGGTTCAAGTTCAGGGGGACGCCGACCTTCGTGGTCGGCGGCATGTCCATCCGGGGGGCGGCCCCGGTCGAGGTCTTCGAGGACGCCGTGAGGCGGGCGAAGGAGGCCGGGAAGCCTTCCGGGGGCAAGAACGCCGCACCGGAAGCGAAAAAAGAGTGCACGGACTGCCGGGAAATCAAATAAGAAAGCCGTCTGCGCCCTCCCGGCGGACCCGCCGCCCGAGGCGGTCCGAAGAAGGGTGACCCATGCCGAGTCCCAGGCGAATCATCGAGGAAAACATCCTGCAAAGCATTCCGGTGGGCCTTCTGGTCATCGACCGGAATGGCCGCATCGCCGCGGCCGGGCCCGCGGTCTCGGAGATCCTGGGAATCTCCAGGCGTGACCTTCGGGGGCGGCCTTGGCCCGAGATCCTCGGCGACGACCCCCGCAATGCGGAATTCAACGACGTGATGGCCCAGGCCGCCACCGGGCGGGGCAACGTCAGGCAGCGCCAGGTCTCCTACCGGACCCCGGACGGCCGCCGGCTGTGGCTGTCCGTCAATGCGTCCTTTCTCGAAAAGGCCGGGGCCATGGTCGGGGCGGTGTACATCTTCGAAGACGTCACCGAACTGCGCCGTTTCCGGGAGCGTGAAACCCATGTGCTCAGGGAGAAAAACCGCCTGCAGCACGACATGATCGAAAGCCTGGGCAATCTGGCCCTGTCCGTGGCCCATCAGATCCGCAACCCCATGGTCGCCATCGGCGGCTTTTCGCGCAAGCTGCGGGATTTTCTAGAACATCGCGCCATGTCCACCGAATATGCGGACATCATTTTTTCCGAGGCCGTGCATCTGGAGGGCATTGTGGGCGCGGTGGTCCGGCTGGCCTCCATTCCCCGTCCCAAGCCCGTGCCTTCGCCCCTTCTGCCTCTTTTCGAGCGGGTCGCGGCCGAGGCCGAACGTCACGCCATGCAGGCCGGTCGCGCCTTGGCCTGGGACCTCGAGGTCGAGGACGGCGATTGCCGTATGGATCAGGGGCTTATGCATATGGCCCTGACCGAGATCGTGCGAAACGCCGTGGAGTTCTCCGGACAGGACCGGCTCCGGGTGCGGATGCAGGCCCGGACGGAGGGCGAGGTCTGGAGATTGGTCGTCTCCGACAGCGGATTGGGGGTGGACCCGGGGAACCTGCCCTTTGTCTTCGACCCGTTTTTTTCCACCAAGCCGAGAGGGACCGGCATCGGTTTGACCATGGTGCGCAAGATCGTCATGGAGCACGGCGGCGAGGTTTCGGTATTCAATTCGCCTGGCTCGGGCGTGGCGGTCACCATGCGCCTGCCTCGGACGGATCCGGAGAACGCGGATTGGGCAGGGGAGCCGGGCGCTCTGGTGGACCAGGGGCTCGATGTCTGTTCCCTGACGGCCAAGGCCCGGGAGGTCGGGGTGAACATCGAGGGGCTGTCGGCCGTGGATGCCGTGCGCGAGATCCAGATGGCCGAGGGCTTCGAGCCCTGCTTCGGACGGGGGATGTTCGACGCCTGCGGCCAGGAGCGGTGTTTTTTCAGGACGGACTGTATGAAGCTGCGCAGGGTGGGCGCTCCCTGCCGGATTACCTATGGAGGCGGATTGCACGGCGCAGTGGCATCCAGCGATGGCGTCCGGATGGAGGCGTATGGCCGATTTTGAACTGATCCGGAGGCAATGGGCGGGTGCGGTGCTGGCCGTCGTTCTGGCTGGGGCGGCCCTTGTGCCCGGCCCTGTCGCGGCCCAGACCATCTACGGCTACGAGGACGGCCTGGGCATGCTGCACACCAGCGCCCGCAAGCCCGACGCGCGCTACAAGGAACTCTACACCCTGCGGCCGGGAGAGGTGAAACCCGATCATCAGACCCTGGTGAAGGTCCTGCGCGACAAGCGGGCCATCGAGGAGACCGTCCCCGCCGTGGATATCAGGCAGCTCCTGGCCGGACTGGACGCCCGGGGCAAGGACGTGCTGCGCGCCGCGGAACCGTTTCTGGGCGCGCCTTATCTCTTTGGCGGCGACACCCCGGCCGGCGTCGACTGTTCGGGGCTGTCCCGGGCCGTATTCCAGCGCCTGGGGGCCAGTTTGCCCCGTCACAGCGCGGATCAGGCCGGGATGGGCGTGGCGGTCTCCAGGGACATGCTTTTGCCCGGGGATCTGGTCTTTTTTTCCACGAACCGGGAGGCGGGCATCAATCACGTGGGCATTTTTCTGGGCGGCGGACGGATGCTGCATTCCTCGTCCAGGGCCGCCGGGGTCCGGGTGGAGCGTATGGACGCGGGGGAGTATTCCCGCTGGTTCGTAACCGCGCGGCGTGTGGCCGTTTCGACCCCCCCATCCGGGATCGACACGAAACCGGCCGGTTCCGGAAAACCGGGGAAGGCCATAAGCCAGGCCGGCCGGATACGGTCCGGCCGGGTCGATTCGTAATGTCGCCAGAAAAAGGACCGGACACCGACATGTCTCCAAATGTTTCATGCGCCGGCCTGTTCGGTGCGGCCCTCGGCCGGATTGCGGGCTTTTGGCGCGGGAGGACGCCGTGAGCGCGGCCCCCCGCATCCGTATCGACGCGGCACGCTGCGTGGGGTGCGGGCTGTGCGTGTCCTGTTGCCCCTCGCACACGCTGGCGGTGCGGGAGAAAAAGGCCGTTGTGGTCGGGGCGTCGTGCCTCGAATGCGGGCATTGCCAGGCGGCCTGCCCCGAGGGCGCCCTGGTGGTCGAGGCCCTGGACCCCTGGGCCGGGGAGTTCGTCACCTTTGCCGCGTCCGGGGAATGGCTCGCCCCGGGGAACCCGGACCCCGGGGAACTGGTGCGCCTCATGCGGTCCCGGCGTTCCACGCGGTCCTACCTGGACCGGCCCGTGCCCCGGGAGGTCCTGGAGGATGTGGTCAGGGCCGGGGTGAGCGCGCCTTCGGGCCACAACAGCCAGAAATGGGCATTCACCATCCTGCCCGATCGGAAGGCGGTCATTTTTCTGGGCAACGCCCTGGCCCGTTTTTTCCGCCGCCTGAACCGCACGGCCGCAAACCCCCTGATCAGGCTGTTCATGCGTCTCGTGGGCCGGCGCGATCTCGACGAGTATTACCGCGAACATTTCGCCTCGGTTGAAAAGGCGCTGGAGGACTGGGACCGCGACGGCACGGACCGGCTGTTTTACGGCGCGCCGGCGGTCATCGTGGTCACCAGCCGGCCCGGGGCCAGTTGTCCGGCCGAGGATGCCCTGCTGGCCGCCCAGAACATGCTGTTGGCCGCCCATGCCATGGGGCTCGGAACCTGCCTCGTCGGATACGCCGTGGCGGCCATGGGGCATGACCCGGCGATCAAGGCGGGCCTGGACATCGAGCGTCGGGAAACGGTTTATGCGGTCATCGCCCTGGGCTATCCCAAGGAGGCCTATGCCCGGGTCGCCGGACGAAAACGGCCTCCCGTGCGGTTTTTTGAGGTCCCTCGGGAGCGTGGGGACAAGGTGTCCGGGGGGATCCGGACGACGAAACGGTGAGAGGGCGGGACATGAAGCGGGCACGGCGGTTTTTCGTCGGATGGTGTGTGGTGCTGGCGTTTTTTTTCGCCTCGGGCGCGCGGGCCGAGGAGGCGATCCGGGTGCCTCCCCCGGCCGCCGATCCCGCCGCACCGGCATCCGGCGACGGCTTGGCCTCGCGCCTGGAGGCCGTGCGGCTGCAGGGCCTGTGCCTTCTTCACGCCCCTGACGCCCGGGCCGCCACGCGCAAGGTCCTGCGGGCGGGAGAAGTCGTGCGCGTGGTGTCCGTTGCCGACGGGTGGGTGGAGATCGCCGTGCGCGGCGAGGTTCGGGGATTTGTCCAGGCCGGGTATCTCACGGGGTTTTCCGGTGACGTTCCGGCGCCCTACCGGGATCGGCTGGTGCGGATATCCAGGCGTCCCGGGAAAGACGACCCCGTGGGCTCCCTGGTGGAGGTCGGGCCTTCCCCGGGGGGCGCGCCGCCGGAAACGGAATCCGTGTCCGACCGCGAGCGGACCGGGCCTGTGGCCGGGCGGTCTCCCGGGGTGCAACCGGCGCGGTCCGATCCGGAACCCGATTTGGAAGCCGGGCTTCGGTCAGGCATCCCGGAAAGCGGGGGCGTAACCGGCCTTCCCGCCCCGGACCCCGGGGGAATCGACCGCTTTCTGGCCACGGTTCTGGAGGATATGCAGCGTTCCGCCGGGTCATCGCCTACGGATCGCCTGGACGCGGCGGCCAGGGCGTATTACGAACGCAAGAATCGTTACGCCATCGAGGTGTTTCTGGCCGACTGCACGCTGGTCCTGTACGAAAAGCTGCCTGACGGCGGCAGGCGCCCGGCCCGGACATTCCGGGTGGCCACCCCGGCCGGCGACGTGGACCCTCCGCAAGGGTGGGGGGTGATCACCCAGATCGAATTCGAACCCTGGTGGCGGCCCACCGAGAACATGAAGCGCCGGGCCAGACAAAAGGGCCGTTCCCTGCCCGACGTCATGCCCCCCGGGAAAAAGAATCCCATGGGGCCGTTCAAGATGCATCTTTCCCACGGGGACGCCTTTCGTATCCACGGCAACAACGATCCCAAGTCCATCGGCAGAAAGGTGACCAACGGCTGCATCCGGATGCGCAACGACGAGGGCATGGAACTGGCGAGAATCCTCGACGTCGGAACCGAGGTCGTCTTCTCGGAACATGCGCCGTCGAGCGCCGACAATCAACGCCCCGGGCCTTGACCACGCCGGGGAGAGGTGTCCGGCGCCTGGAACACGGCGCATACCTGTCAGGGAGGTGAACATGAAGACGCTGGTGCTGATCGTGGCCTTGACGGCCTGCATGGCGGGATGCTCCGGGAGAGAGGCCTTCGAGAAGGATATCCTGGGCGGGCCTCCGGCTTCGCCTCCTCCGGCCACGGCCGCCGGAAGCAATGTGTCGTCCGGGCCCGCGGAACGCGACCTGGGAACGGCCCCGGCGCCGGTCGCCACCGCGCCGGTTTCCCAACCCGCAACGGCCGCCCCCCAGCCCAGCGTTTCCACCACCGTGCCGCAGGAACCGGTCTCCGCCCGCCAGCCGACCCCCTATCGGGAGCAGGCCGCGATCCAGACGCCCCCGGCCCAGACCCATTCCCCCTATGCCGCGCCGCCCCAGACCGCCTCGCCGTATGCCAACCCTCAGCCGGCGCCGGTGCGGCAGGCTTCGGGCACGCCGGTCGCGCAGGGCCCGGCCGGAGTCGGAACGCTGGTCTTCCAGGTCGGTTCCTTCGCCCATGAGGCCAACGCGGTCAGCCTTCGCGACGTGCTCGTCACCAGAGGGCACGAGAGCTATCTGGAACAAGGGCAGACGCCGCAGGGGAAGGCGTATTACCGCGTCTACGCCAAGATGAAGGGCAGCGAGAAGGATGCCAGGGCCACCCTGATCGCCCTGGGCGTCTCCGAACCGCGACTGGTGTCCGGCGCGGGGGTTCCCGTCTCGTCACAGCAGGCATCCGCGCCGCAGGTGTCCGCCGGTACGGCCTCGCCCCCGGTTGCGGCCGCATCGGCGTCCGTTCCGGCGGGTTCGGGAAAGCCGGTCGCAGGCCCGGGCGTCATTTCCGGCCCCACGGGCGAATGCCATGTGGATGCCGAACGGATTTCCACGGTCGGCTCGAGCAGGGCCGATCCGACGCAGCCGCTCATGGCCCAGAAGGCCGCGGCCCAGAACGCCAAGCGCAATCTGCTTCTGTGCGTGGACGCCTACAAACGCAAACAGGAGAAAATCCCGGCTTCCATCAAGATGGAGGGCTATCTGCCGGACACCCTGATCACCTACAGCAGCCCCGCCTATATGGCCGACGGCTCCGTCGAGGTCGGGGCGTCCATGGCCATTCGCGACGTGGATGCCGTGGCCTTCACCAGGGTGGACTGATGACGGTTTCAAGATCATAGGCGATCCCCGGACGGACGCTTCCGGCCTGAAAAAGGGAGCGTCCACAATAACGCCGCATGTCGCGACGGACGGCTCTCCGTCCGGTCCGCGACGCGGGAACGAAGATGCGCATCCGTAAACCGAACAAGAAAAAAAAGACCATCGGTCCCGTCGGCATCGTCATTATCGTCCTTGTCCTGCTGGTTCCGATCGGCGCCGCGGGAGTCGGGGCGCTTTACCTCATGGAGGACATGGAAAGGCCCGTGGTGTCCCTGTTCCCGGATATCGACGCCGTGTCCTTGAAAAAGGAATTCACCGTCAAGGCCGAGGACGCCGGATCGGGAATCAAGTCCGTCATGGTCACCGCCGGCCAGGGGCTCAAGAAGTATACCGTGCTGCGCAAATCCTACGACGCCATGCAAAAATCCGTTCTGGAGACGTTCAGTCTGGAAAAGGCCGAACTGCGCGGCGGCGAGTTCGATCTTCAGGTGGTGGCCACGGACGGGTCGTTTTTCAATTTCGGGGCCGGGAACTCCTCGCGCATCGACAAGCGGATGACCCTGGACCTGTCTCCACCCAACATCAGAGCCCTGACGCCGACCCATTACATGCGCCAGGGCGGGGTGGGGCTGGTCATCTACACCGTGTCCAAGGAACCGGAACGCAGCGGGGTCATGGTCGGGGACCGGTTCTTCCCCGGATTCAAGCAGGATTCGGGAGTCTATTACTGCCTTTTCGCCTTCCCCAGGGACATGGAGGCCGAAGACTACAAGCCCAGGCTGTATGCCGAGGACCGGGCCGGGAACGAGCGCACCGGGTTTTTCGTGAACATGGCCATCAAACGTCGTTTCCGGGAGGAACGGGTGGAGATCGACGACGACTTCCTGGCCGCCAGGATGCCGGCGTTCGCCGGCCGGTACCCGGATGTGCGCGACCCCCTGGCCCTTTTTCGCAAGGTCAATGACGATCTGCGGCGCAAGGACGAGGCCGTGCTGCGCGATCTCGGCCGCAAGACCTCTCCCAGTCCCTTGTGGGACGGTCCCTTTGTCTACCTGCGCGGCTCTTCGGTGCTTGGTTCCTTCGGGGCCGCGCGCTCCTCTTATTACAAGAACGAGAAGATCGACGAACAGTATCACATGGGCATCGATCTGGCCTCGACCCCCAAGGCCGTCGTGCCCGCGGCCAACAACGGGACGGTGATCTTCGCCGGGGACCTGGGGCTCTACGGGCAGACCGTGGTCATTGACCACGGTCTGGGCCTGCAGACCCTGTACGGCCACCTGAGCCGGATCGACGTCAGACCCGGCGAGGCCGTGACCAAGGGGCAGCACGTCGGCCTGACCGGAACGAGCGGTCTGGCCTTTGGCGACCATCTGCATTTCGGCGTGCTGGTCTCCGGGCTCGAGGTCATCCCCATCGAATGGTGGGATGCCAAGTGGCTTGAGGACAACGTCACCCAGAAGATCCGTCGTTTCGGCGGCCCTCCCGGATGACGTGGACCGGGCCGATGGGCCCACATCCCGGGCGGTGACCTCGGGCGGCCCGGCCACGGTTCGTGTCCCTGAACCGGATGCCGGTCCGTCATATCCGGGCCGGCAAGGCGGGTGATGGATGCACGCGCGCAAAGTGATCCTGGTGGTCCTCCTGGTGGTGGCCCTGCTTGTTCTGGGCAGGATGTACCATCTTAAGTACGGCCGGCATGCCGAGTTCATGAAGGGGTTTTGGGGGACGACATCCCAGAACGCCAAGCCTGGGCAGCCGGATGGTGGAAACCGGACAGGCGTCTTGGAGACGTTGACCTGGAGGTATGTCGATCGCCCGAAGACCGAACTGACCGCCTTCATGAATGTTCCGGAATATCGCGACGCCCCGGTGGAACTGCGACGCATGAAACTTCTGGAGTTTTTCACGTTGAGGGTGGCCGATGTGGATTACATGCTCTTGCCCGATGCCGACAAGAAATGGATTCTTGATCAGTTTCTCGAAAAATATCTGGTGGAATGATTCCCTTCCCGCTTCGTTTTCCATCCTGGCAACGGCCGGCGGCATGCTGCCAACCGGCCGGATAGATGCGCGATTGACAAGGTCCGGCTTCTTTTTTAAGCCCCGAAATCCCTTGCTCACCCACCAACACAGTTTTTTTGGAGATCACCTCATGCAGAAAAACGTCTCTTTCATCGAGGGCGACGGCATCGGCTCCGAGGTCTGGAAGGCCGCCCGCCCGGTCATCGACGCGGCCGCCAAGGCCGCCTACGGCGATACCCGTTCCCTCGTGTGGACCGAGCTTCTGGCCGGGGAAAAGGCCTATAAGGAAACCGGCGAATACCTGCCCCAGGCCACCCTGGACGCCCTGAGCACGGCGGAATTGGCCATGAAGGGTCCCCTGGGCACCCCGGTGGGCGGCGGCATCCGCAGCCTCAACGTGACCTTGCGCCAGGTCCTGGACCTCTACGCCTGCATCCGGCCCATCCGGTATTTCGGAGGCATCGAGTCGCCGGTTAAGCATCCCGAGAAGGTGGATATGATCATCTTCAGGGAGAACACCGAGGACGTCTATGCCGGCATCGAATACGCCGCCGGGACCCCCCAGGCCAAAAAGCTCCTGGAATTTCTGCGCGACGAGTTGGGGGCCAAGGTGGACACGGCCGCCGGCGTGGGCATCAAGCCCATGACCGAGGCCGGCTCCAAGCGCCTGGTGCGCAAGGCCCTCAAGCACGCCGTGGCCTCCGGCCGCCCGAGCGTGACCCTGGTGCACAAGGGCAACATCATGAAGTTCACCGAGGGGGCCTTCCGGGCCTGGGGCTACGAGGTGGCCAAGGCCGAATTCGGCGACGTGACCATGACCGAGGACGAGGCCGCGGCCGGCGGGAACAAGCCCATCGTGATAAAAGACCGCATCGCCGACAACATGTTCCAGGTGGCGCTCATGGAGCCGGAAAAATACAGCGTCATTGCCACCACGAACCTAAACGGCGACTATATCTCCGACGCCCTGGCCGCCCAGGTCGGCGGCCTGGGGCTGGCCCCGGGCGTGAACATGAGCGACAAGCTGGCCTTTTTCGAGGCCACTCACGGCACCGCCCCGCGCATCGCCGGGAAGGACATGGCCAACCCCGGAAGCCTCATTCTGTGCGGGGCCATGCTTTTCGAACACATCGGCTGGCAGGAGGCCGCCGACAAGATATATCAGGCCGTGAACACGGTTCTGGCCTCCCGCCAGGTGACCGTGGACCTGGCCGGACAGATGCCGGGCGCCAAGATTGTGGGATGCGCCCGTTTCGGCGAGCTTCTGGCGGAAAGCATGTAGGGGTGAACGCCTCCGGCGGCCAGGGGGGAAACCTTGCGCACAAGGTTTCCCCCCTGGACCCCCCCCCTCGAAAACTCCGGCGCGCTTCGGGGAGGCAGGGCCATGATCGTGGTCGGCGTGGACACCGGAGGCACCTTCACGGATGTGATCGTGAGCGGCCCAGGTGGCCGTCTGGAGGCGCTCAAGGTCCCCTCGACGCCGGACGATCCGGCCCGGGCCATCCTGGAAGGGCTTTCGGAGTTGCGGGGTCGGGGAAGCGGCGATCCCGGCCGGGTGGTGCATGGCTCCACCGTGGCCACCAACGCGCTTCTGGAGCGCAAGGGCGTGGCCACGGCCCTGGTGGCCACACAGGGCTTCACCGACGTCATCGCCATCGGCCGGCAGAACCGGGCCGAGCTCTACGATCCCGCATATCGCCGTCCCCCGTGCATTGTCCCTGACGGCCTGCGTTTCGGCGCGCCCGGAAGGGTTTTGGCCGACGGTTCCCGCCGTGAGCGCCTGGACCGGGAAACCGCCCGGGAGATCGCCGTCCGGGTGGCCGCCTCCGGAGCCGGCTCCGTGGCCGTGTGCCTGCTTTTCTCCTTTCTCGACCCCTCCGACGAACTCCTTTTGGGGCGCGAATTGGCCGAGCTGGGACTTTCCGTGTCCCTGTCCCACGAGATCCTGGGCGAATTCAGGGAATTCGAGCGGACCTCGACCACGGTGGTCAACGCCTATGTCTCGCCGCTTATGGCCCGGTACCTCAAAAGCCTCGGCAACGGCCTGCCCGCGGAGACCATCCTGTGCGTCATGCAGTCCGGCGGCGGCGTCATTTCCGCCGAAACCGCCATGCGCGAATCCGTGCGCACCATCCTGTCCGGACCGGCCGGGGGGATCACCGCGGCCGTGGCCGTGGGCAGGGCCATCGGCCTGGACCGGCTGATCACCTTCGACATGGGCGGCACCTCCACCGATGTCTGCCTTCTCGACGGCGCGCCGGCCATGACCACCGAGACCGTGATCTCGGGCTATCCGGTCAAGACGCCCATGATCGACATCCATACCGTGGGCGCCGGCGGCGGCTCCATCGCCGCCCTGGACCCGGGCGGGGCCCTGATGGTCGGTCCGGAAAGCGCCGGGGCCGATCCCGGACCGGTCTGCCATGGTCGCGGGACGCGGCTGACGGTCACGGACGCCAACCTTTTTTTGGGTCGGATCATTCCCGAACATTTTCTCGGCGGGCGCATGCCTCTTTTCCCGGCGCGCACGGCCCGGACCATGGCCGCCATGGCCGCAGAATGCGGTCTGACGCCGGTGGATATGGCCGAGGGCATCGTGACCGTGGCCGAGGCGGCCATGGAGCGGGCCGTGCGGGTCATCTCCGTGCAGCGCGGATATGACCCGGCGGACTTCGCCCTTCTGTGCTTCGGCGGCGCGGGCGGGCTGCACGCCGTGTCCCTGGCCCGGTCCCTGGGCGTCAAGAAGGTGGTCGTGCCGCGCCATCCCGGGCTTTTTTCGGCCCTGGGAATGCTGGCGGCGGACATCGTCAAGGACTATGCGGCCACGGTCATGATCGACGGGGAAAAGGCCGAGGCCGGCGGCCTGGAGGCGCGTTTCGAGGCCCTCGAGGACCGGGCCGTCAGGGAACTGTCCCGGGAGGGCGCGCCCCCCGGAAACATGCGCCTGGAACGGTTCGTGGACATGCGCTACCGGGGGCAATCCTTCGAACTCACGACGCCGTATGTCCCGGACCTGTCCGCGGCCTTCCACGCCCTGCACGAGAAGACCTACGGGTACAAGAGCCCGGAAAAGCCCGTCCAGGCGGTCACGGTCAGGCTGCGGGCCACGGGTCTGGCCGGTCGGCCGGTCCTGGAACGGATCGGGGGGCGCGCGGATACGGGCGAAATGCCGCCGGTTTTGGAACGGCGTGACGTCACCTGCGGCGGCAGGACCATACCGGCCGCGATATGCGACCGGGCCGGGCTTGTGCCCGGCCATGTCCTGTCCGGGCCGGCCGTGATCGTCGAACCGTCCGCCACGACCTTCCTGCCCCCGGGGTCTGTGGCCGTGGTCGACGGACTGGGTAACGTGATCATCGACCCGGAGGCCGGCTGATGCCCGTGAAACGCGATCCGATCCTGCTTGAGGTGTATCGGCACCGCTTCGCCGCCGTGGCCGAGGAAATGGGCGTTGCGCTCATGCGCACCGCCTTTTCCCCCAACATCAAGGAACGACGGGACTTCTCCTGCGCCCTGTTCGATGCCTCGGGCTTCCTTGTGGCCCAGGCCGAGCACATTCCCGTGCACCTGGGGGCCATGCCCCTGTCGGTCAGGGCGGTCCTTGACGCGACGGACTTCGCCCCCGGGGACATGGTCATGGTGAACGACCCCTTCCGGGGCGGCACGCATCTTCCGGACATCACCCTGGTGGCCCCGGTTTTTGCCGGCATGGACAGGCCGGTTTTTTTCACGGCCAACCGGGCCCATCACAGCGACGTGGGGGGCATGGCCGCCGGGTCCATGCCGCTTTCCACCTCCATCTTCCAGGAGGGAGTGGTCGTCCCTCCGGTCAAGATCGTCCGGGAAGGCAGGATCGATCGCGGGATCATGGACTTTTTTCTGGCCAACGTGCGCACGCCGGTGGAGCGCGAGGGCGATTTCGCGGCCCAGATCATGGCCAACCTGACCGGCGCGCGGCGCATCGAAGCCCTGGCGGCCTCCTGCGGGCTGGCCGTGGTGGCCTCGCAGGCCCGGGGGCTCATGGACCATGCCGAGGCCCTGGTTCGGGCCGCCGTGAAAAGCCTGCCGGACGGGACATGGGAGGCCGAGGACGTGCTCGACGACGACGGCGCGGGGACCAGGGACATCGCCTTGCGCCTGCGGGTGACCATCCGTGGCGACGAGGCCCTTTTCGACTTTGCCGGTTCGAGTCCGCAGGTCCCGGGATGCGTCAACGCCACCCGGGCCATCGCCGTGTCCGCCGTCCTGTATGCCGCGCGGTGCCTGATCGCCCCAGGCACCCCGGCCAACGCCGGCTTTTCAAGGCCCCTTGCCGTCAGCACCGCGCCCGGAACCGTGGTCGACGCCCGTTTCCCGGCTGCCGTGGCCGGGGGCAACGTGGAGACCTCCCAGCGCCTGGTGGACGTGATTTTTTCCGCCCTGGGGAAGGTGCTGCCGGGCCGGGTCCCGGCCGCCTCCCAGGGCACCATGAACAATGTGGCCGTGGGCGGGCTGGACCCGCGCACGAACCAGCCCTTCGCCTATTACGAGACCCTGGCCGGCGGCATGGGGGCGGGAGCCTCGGGGCCGGGGGAGAGCGCCGTGCACAGCCACATGACCAACACCCTGAACACCCCGGTGGAGGCCCTGGAATACGCTTATCCCCTTTTGGTGCGGGAATACGGCCTGCGCCGGGGATCGGGCGGGAAGGGCCGTTTCCCCGGCGGCGACGGGTTGTGCCGGGAACTGGAGTTTCTGTCCCCGGCCGAGGTTACGGTGCTCTCGGAGCGGCGCGCGCATCAGCCCTACGGGCTTGACGGGGGCGGGCCGGGGGCCGTGGGACGCAATGCGCTTGTCCGGAACGGCGAGGCGATGCCGCTTCCGGGAAAGTGCCATTTCAGGGTCGAGCCCGGCGACAGGCTGCGCGTGGAGACGCCCGGCGGCGGAGGGTATGGGACGATATGACACCTTCACGATCCCGTATGGGCGATGCGTCGCGTGGCCGGTATCCCGGCGTCGCCGGACGCCGTTCCCGCTCGGCGTCCGGCGCGGGAGCTCAATGTCGCATCCGTTTTTTCACTGATTTC
>JBMONM010000016.1:0-2755 GCA_049324675.1 Thermodesulfobacteriota bacterium | reverse complement strand
CCGGAGGCATTTCCCCAACGCCGTATCCGCGCTCTCCACGTAAAAATACGTCAGTATTTTTTATAAAAGAAAGCAATTTCGCCGTTACCGGTTACGGGCGGCGCGCTCCACCTAAAAAATACGTCAGTATTTTTTAAAAAATAAACCAGTTACGCTGTTACCGGCCACGGGCTGCGCGCTTGGACGCCTTCAGCGGGTTGATGTTCACCTTGCCGCCCTTGTCGATCTCAAGCTTCATATGGGTGGCGAAGTTGCACACCTTCTGGGCCCACTTGCGCTCGGGAAAGGGGTAGCTGGCGCAGTACTTCACGCCGTTGACTTCCTTGGTGCGCTCGCAGCCTTCGCATTTCTCGACGATGGGATGGCATTCGACGCCGTTGACGGTGATGGTCTGGGCGGACATGGATGTTCCTCCGGAAAAAGGGCGCGCGCGGCGTCCACTGTGTTTGTATGGAAAACAGGCCCTTTTATTCATTTGGCCGGACTTGTCAAGGACGATCTTGGGCCAGGCGGCCGGCCATGTCCCGGACCTCGGCGGCCAGGGCCGGATAGTCCAGGTCCGGGAACCGGCCGTCGCGGTAGACCACCCGGCCGGCCACCATGGTCAGGACCACCTCGGCCCCGGTGGCGGCGTAGACCGCCAGGGAGGCCGCGTTGAAAAGGGGGGTCATGTTCGGCCGCTCAAGGGACAGGGCCGTCAGGTCGGCGTGGTATCCGGGCGCGATGGCCCCGATGTCCGGGATGCCCAGGCAGGCCGCCCCGCCGAGGGTGGCCGCGTCCAGGGCCGCCTGGGCCGCGAAGGCCGTGGGGTCGCCGGTCACAAGCTTGTGCGTCAGCGAGGCGACGCACATCTCGGAGAAAAGGTTCAGGGTGTTGTTGCTGGCCGCGCCGTCCGTGCCCAGGCCCACGGCGATCCCGGCCGCGAGCATGTCCGGCACCGGGGCTGCGCCTGAGGACAGCTTGGCGTTGCTTTTGGGGCAGTGGGCCACTTTCGTGCCGGTTTGGGCCAAAAGGGCGTGGTCGGCCGCATCCGTGTGCACGCAGTGGGCCAAAAGGCAGTTCGGCCCCAGGACCCCCAGGGAGTGCAGATGGGGGATGACCCGGTTGCCCGTGTTTTTCAGGCTGTCGGCGTTTTCCGTGACCCCCTCGGCGGCGTGCAGGGTGAAGATGGCGTCCTGGCCCCGGGCCAGTTCGGCGCAGGCCGCAAGGGTGGCGTCCGAGGCCGCATAGGGCGAATGGGCCACGACCATGGGCCGGATGCGCGGATGCCCCCGCAGGGAGGCGAACAGGTCCCTGGTCAGGTCCAGGGCCTGTCCCGGGGAGGCGGCGGAGGGCGTGGGGAAATCCAGCACGCCTTCGCCGACCACGGCCCGCATGCCGGTTGCGTCCGCGGCCCGGGCGGTCTCGGCGGCGAAGAAGTACAGGTCCGCGAAGCAGGTGGTGCCAGACGCGAGCATCTCGGCGCAGGCCGCAAGCGCGCCCAGGCGGATGGCCTCGGGGGTGAGCCTGCGCTCGGCGGGCCAGATGTGCTCGGCCAGCCAGGCGGTGATGGGCAGGTCGTCGGCCAGTCCGCGAAACAGGGTCATGGCCGCGTGGGTGTGGGTGTTGACCAGGCCGGGCAGGAGCATGGCCCGGCCCAGGTCGAGGATTTGGGCCGGGGAGAAGGCGGCCTCGATGCGGGCGCGCGGCCCGACGGCCGCGATCCGGCCGCCGGTTACGGCCACGGCCCCGTTGTCGATGATCTCCCGGGCGGGATTCTGGGTGACGACGTATGATGCGCAAAGCAACAGATCGCACGACGTGAACATGTGAGACTCCTTTCGTGTCGGCCCGTGGTATGTCAAAGATCGTCCGAAAAATCCAGCAACCACGCGTGTTCTTGACGGGTTGCGGCAAACCCGGTACGAGCCCGAGGGTAGATTATTACGTGCAGTGACAAGGAGGCTCCATGGACTTGCGCGCGCTGTTGCGGGAAATTTACGATTTTCCCAAGGAAGGCATCGTCTTTTTGGACATCACCCCGCTTCTGGGGGACGGCAAGGCCTTTCATCACGCCGTGGACATGATGGCCGCCAGGTTCGCGGACGCCTGTCCGACCAAGATCGTGGCCGCCGAGGCCCGGGGATTCATCTTCGGCGCGGCGTTGGCCTACAAGATGCGCATCGGTTTCGTGCCCGTGCGCAAGCCCGGAAAACTGCCCTACAAGACCCAGTCCGTGACCTACGACCTGGAATACGGCACGGACACCCTGTGTATGCACGAGGACGCCGTCCTTCACGGCGAGAAGGTCCTGGTGGTGGACGACCTTCTGGCCACGGGGGGGACCCTCAAGGGCGTGCTCAAACTCGTGGAATCCTTCGGGGCCGAGATCGTGGGCGTGGGCGTGCTGGTGGAACTCGATTTCCTGAACGGCAAGGACCATCTCAACGGCTATACCGTGCAAAGCGTGGTTCATGTGGGCACGCCGGACCCCAAACCTTCCTGCGCCCCCTAACCTGTCACAGCACCACGATACCATCCCCCGCGACCTGACCGGGCGCGGCGGGGTGATCGCAAAAGGACCATACCCATGCGCATCGGCATCATCGGCGGCAGCGGCCTGGACGATCCGCACATCCTGGAGAACCCCACCGACCTGGAGATGGACACCCCCTTCGGGCCGCCAAATTCCACGCTCCGCGTGGGCAAAATCGCCGGACGGGAGGTGGCCCTTCTGGCCCGGCACGGCCGGCAGCACACCGCGCCGCCCACCCAC
>JBMONM010000015.1:0-23988 GCA_049324675.1 Thermodesulfobacteriota bacterium | reverse complement strand
TCACAGCCAAGGAGCACAACTATCTGGCCGCCCTGTTCTGGGACGAGAAGGAGCGGGCCGGGGGGATGTGCTGGGCGGATTTTTCCACGGGTGAATGGTCCGGACTTTTTTCCCGGGATGAGGCCCGGCTGTGGCAGTGGGCCCTGAAAATGTCCCCCCGCGAACTGCTTCTGCCCGACTCCCTGGAGCCGCCCCGGGAGATGAAGGCCGCCGGGCTTCAGATCAGCCGCTATCCGGCCCGGCCCCACTTCGACCTCGGGCCGGCCCGGGAACGCGTGCTCAAGGCCCAGGGCGTCTCGGACCTGGCGGTCCTGGACGTGGCCGACAAACCGCCCCTGGTGCGGGCCATGGGCGCGGTCCTGAGCTACCTCATCCAGACCCAGAAGCAGGACATCACCCACCTTTCTCCCTTTCGGCCGGTCAACCTGTCCCGGCATCTGCTTCTGGACGAGGTCACGGAACGCAACCTGGAAATCTTTCGCCGTCTGGACGGCAGGAAAGGGCCGGGCACCCTGATCCATGTCCTGGACCGCACGGTCACCCCCATGGGCGGAAGGCTCCTCGAATCCCTGTTGCGCCAGCCCTGGCTGGAGATCGGTCCGATCCTGGAGAACCAGGAGGCCGTGGCCTTTTTCGCGGATCACGGGGAGGTGCGGGAGGGGGCGCGCCGGGCCCTGGATTCGGTCTACGATCTGGAACGGCTGGCCTCGCGCATCGTGCTCAACCGATGCGCGCCCAAGGACTTCGTGGCCTTGCGCCAGAGCCTGGAGGGCCTGGCCCTGTTGCGTCAGGCCCTGGCTGAACCGGTGGCCGCCGCCCCGGAGATCCCCCGGGCCCTGGCCGGCATCCTGGAGCAATGGGACGATCTGGCCGATGTGCGCGACCTCTTGGCGCGGGCCATGGTGGACGCGCCCCCGCCCCTGGTCACCGAGGGCGGTCTTTTCCGGCCCGGGTTTCATCCCGAGCTCGACGAACTCATGGAGCTGACCGAGCACGGGGAGGCCAGGCTCGCCGAGCTTCTCGACGAGGAACGCCGGGCCGCGAATCTGCCCCGCCTCAAGCTCGGGTTCAACCGGGTCTTCGGCTACTACTTCGAACTTTCCAAGTCCGGCGGCTACGTGCCCGAGCATTTCGAGCGCCGCCAGACCCTGGCCGATCGGGAACGCTACGTCACCCCCAGGCTCAAGGAACTGGAGTCGCGGCTTCTGGAGGCCGGGGAAAAGCGCAAGGCCCTGGAATACAGCCTTTTTAAGGAACTCAGGGAGTCCGTGGCGGCCTGCCGGGAACGGCTGGCGGTCATGGCCCGGGCCATTGCCCGGATCGACGTCTGGCAGGGCCTGGCCGAGACGGCCGTGAAGCTGGACTGGACACGGCCCGGGATTCACGCCGGGATCGAGATCGACATCCGGGCCGGGCGACATCCGGTGGTGGAGGCGGCGGCCGGGGGGGACTACATCCCGAATGACCTGATCCTGGACGACGACCGGCGCATGCTGCTCATCACCGGCCCGAATATGGCCGGAAAGTCCACGGTCCTGCGTCAGACCGCGATCATCGCCATTCTGGCCCAGATCGGCTCCTTCGTGCCCGCGGCCAGGACCAGGGTGGGGCTTGTGGACCGGGTGTTCTGCCGGGTCGGGGCCTCGGACAACCTGGCCATGGGCCAGAGCACCTTCATGGTCGAGATGAGCGAGACGGCGCGCATCCTGCGCCAGGCCGGGCGGCGCTCCCTGGTGGTCCTGGACGAGATCGGCCGGGGCACCAGCACCTTCGACGGCCTGGCCCTGGCCTGGGCCGTGGCCGAGGCGTTGGCCCTTCGCGAGGAGGGCGGGGTACGGACGCTGTTCGCCACCCACTACCACGAATTGACCAGGCTCGAAGGGCTGATCCCCGGGGTGCGCAACTACAACATCGCCATCAAGGAATGGCGTGGGGACATCATTTTCCTGCGCCGGCTGGTGCCCGGGCCCGCGGACCGCAGCTACGGCGTGGAGGTGGCCAGGCTGGCCGGGGTACCCAAGGCCGTGGTGCTCCGGGCCAGGGAGATTCTTTCCGACCTGGAAAGGACCCGCGACGCGGCCGGGGCGGCCGCCGGCCACGAGGCCAGAAACGCCGGCCAGCCGGCCCTGCCCGGCCTTTTCGCCGCTTCGCGGGACGCAACCGGGCCTGTGCCGCCCTGCGAGACACACCCCCTGGCCCTGGAACTGGCGGCCCTGGACATCGATCGTCTGACGCCGCTTGAGGCCCTGCGCCTTCTTGGAGACTTCAAATCACGCTACGGCGGGGAAAACGGATCATAGAGGAGACCGCGACATGCATCATTTCACCTATCGCCAGGGCGAGCTTTTCGCCGAGGACATCCCCGTGGCCGAACTGGCCGCGCGTCACGGCACCCCGCTGTACGTCTACAGCGCGGCCACCCTGCGCCGCCACTTCGATGCCTTTGATTCGGCCTTTTCCGGCCTGCCGCACCTGACCTGCTATTCGGTCAAGGCCAATTCCAACCTGTGCGTGCTGGGGCTTCTGGCCCGATGCGGCGCGGGCATGGACATCGTATCCGGCGGGGAATTGCATCGGGCCCTGGCCGCCGGGGTGGACCCGGAAAAGATCGTCTATTCCGGGGTGGGCAAGCGCCCGATCGAGATCGAGCAGGCCCTGGCCTCCGGCATCCTCATGTTCAATGTCGAATCCATGGGCGAGTTGGAACGCATCAGCGCCATCGCCGCGCGCATGGGGAAAACCGCGCGGATCAGCCTGCGCATCAACCCCGACGTGGACCCCAAGACCCATCCCTACATCTCGACCGGGATGAAGAAGAACAAGTTCGGCCTGGACATGGACAATTCCCTTCGGGCCTACGAACGGGCCATGCGCCTGCCCGGCATCGAACCCGTGGGCATCGACTGCCACATCGGTTCCCAGCTCACCAGCATCGATCCCTTCCTGGAGGCCCTGGACAAGATCGTGGCCTTCGGGGAGCGCCTGACCGCCCTGGGCGTGCCCCTGCGCTACCTGGATCTGGGCGGGGGCCTGGGCATCACCTACAACGAGGAGGAGCCGCCGCACCCCACACAGTTCGGCGAGGCCCTGACCGCGGCGCTTGGGGCCCACCCCATGACGCTCATCCTCGAACCCGGCCGGGTGATAGTGGGCAACGCCGGCATCCTGGTCACCGAGGTGGTCTATACGAAAACCACCCCGAGCAAGGAGTTCGTCATCGTGGACGCGGCCATGAACGATCTGGTGCGTCCGGCCCTGTACGACTCCTTCCACGCCATCGGCGAGGTGAAAAGGCATGGTCGCCCGGTGAAAAACGTGGACGTGGTGGGACCCATCTGCGAATCCAGCGACTTTCTGGCCAGGGGCCGCGAACTTGCCGGGGTCGAGGCCGGCGAACTGCTGGCGGTTTTTTCGGCCGGGGCCTACGGCTTTACCATGTCCTCGAATTACAATTCCCGGCCGCGCGCGGCCGAGATCCTGGTGGATGGGGCTGTGGCGGTCCTGGCCCGCAAGCGGGAAACCTACGAGGACCTGATCGCCCTGGAGCGGGAGTGCATCGAATAGCGCCCAGGGGGCAACCGAGGCTGAAGACGGGTCCCGGTTTCATCGGGAAAAAAGCCGTTGACCTGTCCGCAGGGGCAATCTATACTTTCATCACTCGCGTTGTCGTCTTTTGGCGACGACGTGTTCCACGGACCATCGGAGCCGGCCGTGGATTCCCGGTCCGCCCGATGCCTCCTTCACCCCCTGATCGTACCCTACAAGGAGTCCCTTTCGGATGAATCCCGTCGTTCCCCTGCTCTTGTCCCTGCAGATTGTGTTCTGCGGCGACAGCCTCACCAGGGGCTTTGAGCATTACAAGGTTTTTGACGGCCAGGAGCGGGTCTATGTCCAGGGCATCGACAGCTCGACCAGCGCCGATGTCCTGAACCGCATCATGCCCATTGCCGAGCGCAAGCCCCAGAAGATGTTCCTTATGATCGGGGTCAACGAGATCGCGGCCGGGCAGCGCATCGTGGACAACTATGAGAGAATCATTCGCCGCATCCAGGAGATTTCCCCGTATACCAAGATCTACGTGCAAAGCATTCTGCCCACCAGGGTGCCCAGCATCGACAACGGGGATATCGTGGCCGTCAATCTCAAGCTGACCGAGATGTGTAAGAAATTCAATTCGTTCGTGAAATACCTGGACCTTTACCCGGCCTTCGTGGCCGATGACGGCATGCTCGGCCCGAATTTCACCGAGGACGGCATCCATCTGACCCGAAACGCCTATTCCCTGTGGAAAAAGCTCATCGTCAACCAGTTGTGACCTCACGCCACGGACTGCGGCACCCAGGACGACCTCTCTGATGTACCACTTCGATCCCCAGGATTTTCCCTGTTCCCCGGGTGTGTACCTGATGAAGGGGGGGCAGGGAAAAATCCTCTACGTGGGCAAGGCCAAAAGCCTGCGCGCCAGGCTTTCCTCCTATTTTCGCGCCGACTCGGGGCACTCCGCCAAGACCAGGGCCCTGGTCACCCGGGTGGCCGCCGTGGACGTGCTCTTGACGGCCACGGAAAAGGAGGCCCTGCTTCTTGAATCGAGCCTGATCAAGAAGCACAGGCCGCGCTACAACGTGGTCCTCAAGGACGACAAGCAGTATATCCTGTTCAAGCTCGACAAGAACGCGGCCTATCCCCGGCTGACCTTCACCCGCAGGGTGGAACGCGACGGCGCGGCCTATTTCGGGCCCTTCACCTCGGCCGCCGCGGCCAGACGCACCTGGAAGGAGATCGGCCGGGCCTTTCCCCTGCGCAAGTGTTCGGACATCGCCCTGGCCAACCGGGTGCGGCCCTGCCTGTTCCAGCATATCGGGCAGTGCCTGGCCCCGTGCGTCAACAACGTCCCCCGGGAAGACTATATGGAATTGGTGCGCCGGGTGGAGGCCTTCTTGTCCGGCCGCTCGGCGGAGCTGTTGCGGGGGCTGGAGCGCGAGATGCTCGCGGCCTCGGAGGCCCTGGATTTCGAGCGCGCGGCGAAGCTGCGCGATTTGATCCGGGCGGTCAAAAAAACCGTCGAGGGGCAGGCCGCGGTCCTGCCCGATCCCGTGGACCTGGATGTGATCGGTCTTTCCGCCGGGCAGCCCATGGACAACGACGATGCGCGGCGGGAAGACGGAGAGGCTCCCGGAGGGCTCGGGGCCAGCGTGCTGTTCGTGCGCCAGGGACGGCTTCTGGATAAACGGGACTTTTTCTGGCCCGGCCTGGATTTTTCGGATGCCGGAGAGGCGGTGCGCGGCGTGCTGGGGCAGTTCTACCGCCCGGAGAGCTTTGTGCCGCCGCGCATCCTGGTGCCCGAGGAGGTGGTTTCTCCGGTTGAGGCCAACGACGCGGCCGGGGAATGGGAATTGGCCGCCGAAGCCCTGTCCGATCTGCGTGGCGCACCGGTCAAGGTTAGCGCGCCGCGCGGAAAAAACGAACGCAAGCTCATGGAGCTGGCCGTGGTCAATGCGGCCCGGGCTTTTGCCGAAAGGGGCCGGGAGGCCGATTTCGCGGCCATGTCCGGCCGGCTGGCCAAGGCCCTGCGCCTTGCCGAACCGCCCCGGCGCATCGAGGTCGTGGATGTCTCCCATCTCGGCGGGCAGGAGGTCCGGGTGGGATGCGTGGTCTTCGAGGACGGCCGGCCCAAGAAGTCCGACTACCGGCTGTACGCCTTTCCGGAACTCCAGGGCACCTCGGACGACTATCTGGCCCTGGCCAGCTTTGTTCCCAGACGCCTTTCCGGGGGGGCGCCGTTTCCGGACCTGTTGCTCATCGATGGCGGCAAGGGCCAGATACGGGCCGTGGAACGGGCCATGGAGGTAGCCGGGCGGGCCGGCCTTTTCCCCCTGGCCTCCATCGCCAAGTCCGGTCGCAGCGCCTCGGACATGGAGGACAGGGTGTTTTTGCCGGGACGCAAGAATCCCGTGAATCTGGCCCCGGGCAGTCCGGAACTGCTTTTTTTGCAACGTCTGCGCGATGCCGCGCACAGCTTTTGTCTGGGCGGGCAGCGACGGGCGCGCCGGAAGGCGGCCCTGCAAAGCGGGATTGCCGGGCTTCCGGGCGTTGGTCCCAAGACCGCGCGCGTGTTGTTCGAGACCTTCGGATCGGTGCCGGCCATGCGTGCGGCCACGCTTGAGGAACTGGCCCGTCTGCGTGGATTCGGGATCAAAAAGGCCGCCCGGATCAGCGAGCTTCTGGCCGGCCTGCCGCCGGACGATGTCTCATCCGGGGAAGGCGGAGATGCGGCCAGCGACGCGGATCATCCGGGACCGGACGAAAGCGTGAGTTCGTAGAAGCGCGCCCCGGCCACGGGGTTGGCGCAGTAGGCCGGGATAGGCTTGAACCCCAGGGCCAGGTACAGGCCGTTGGCCTGGGTCATGGTGGAGATGGTGTCCAGACGGATACGGCCGTATCCTTTCAGCCGCGCCTGGAAGAGGACCTCCTCGGCCAGCCGTCGGCCAAGCCCCTGGCCCCGGAACCAGGGACGCACGAAGAGCCGCTTCATCTCGCACATGCCGGGGGCAAGGCCGCGCAGGGCCACGCACCCCCCGAAACGCAGCGCCCCGGCTTCGGCCTCGGCCACGAGCAGGCATCCGGCTGGCGGGGCGTAGCGTCCGGGAAGCCCGGCCAGTTCCTCATCAAAATTCTGAAACTCCAGTCCGAAATCCAGGGATGCGGCATATTCCCGGAAAAGCTCTCTGACGGCGTCCATATCTGTGCCGCCGGCGGCCTCGCGGATGCGCAGGTCGGTCCGCATGGCCGGCTCAGACGATGACATGGCGCTTGATAAAGGCCACCACGTCCTCGGGTGTGTCGTAGATACGGAAGAGGTCCAGGTCCTCTTCGCCCAGGTATTTGTTGCGGATGACCTCCTTTTTCAGCCAGTCCACCAGTCCGCCCCAGTGGTCGGACCCCATGAGGATGATCGGGAAGGGCTTGATGCGGTGGGTCTGGATGAGCACCAGGGCCTCGAAAAGTTCGTCCAAGGTTCCGAATCCCCCGGGCATGGCCACATAGGCCATGGCGTATTTGACGAACATGAGCTTGCGCACGAAAAAGTAGCGGAAATCGCAGCGCAGGTTTATGAATTTGTTGGATTTCTGTTCGAAGGGCAGGTGGATGTGCAGCCCGACCGAAGTGCCGCCGGCGTCGGCGGCGCCTTTGTTGCCGGCCTCCATGACGCCCGGGCCGCCGCCGGTGATGACCGAATAGCCGGCCTTGGCCAGAAGCCCGGCCAGCCTTTCCGTGGTCTGGTACTCCTCGGATTCCGGGGTCAGCCGGGCCGAGCCGAAGATGGACACGGCCGGACCGATGTCTCCCAGGGATTCGAAGCCGTCCACGATTTCGGCCATGATCTTGAAGAGTCGCCAGGACTCCTTCATGGACAGGTCGTCGATGATATATTGGCGTGAACCGTTCATGTCCGCTCCTTTCGCGTCTCCGGGGGTCTGGAAATACGGTGGGGTTCCCATTCGGGACGGCCTGGGATAGAAGATCGAACCTCACGTGAAACGCGTTTTCATAGTGCCCGCAACCCTGTTTCATTTCAAGCCGCCGGAACGACGTTTCCGGGAGGACCGGGAGTGACGATGAAGATCAGATTTCTGGGTGCCGCCGGAACGGTCACGGGTTCCTGCCATGTTCTGGAGGCCGCCGGCCATCGCTTCGCCATCGACTGCGGCATGCATCAGGGCAATGAGGACATCGAACGCCGCAATCAGGACACGGGCGTCTACCGTCCCGGGGAAATGGATTTTTTCATTGTCACCCACGCCCATATCGACCATTCTGGATTGTTGCCGCGCATGGTCAAGACCGGTTTTTCCGGTCCCATCTACGTCACTCCCCCCACTCGCGACCTTTTGGAAATCATGCTGGCCGACAGCGCCCATATTCAGGAGACCGAGGCCGAGTGGCGCAACCGCAGAAACCGTCGCCGGGGCGGCAAAAGGGCCGACCCCCTGTACACCATGGCCGATGCCGAGGCCGTGATGCCGCTTTTGCGCCCGGTGGACTACGGTCAGGACTTTTTCCCGGCCCCCGGGGTCACCGCGCGCTTCAACGATGCCGGCCATATTCTGGGGTCGGCCTTTGTGGAGCTGTGGATCAAGGAAAACGGCAGGGACACGAAACTGGTCTTCTCCGGCGACCTCGGGCGTCCCAACCAGCTTCTGGTCAACGATCCGAGCACCGTGGCCCACGCCGATTACCTCTTTCTGGAGGGCACCTACGGCGATCGCAACCACAAGGACGAGACCCGGAGCCGGGCCGAACTGGCCGAGGCCATCGCCCGCAGCTACGCCCTGGGCGAGAAGGTCATCATTCCGGCCTTCGCCGTGGAGCGGACCCAGGAAATCCTTTTCTGTCTGAACCTGTTGCGCAGGGAGGGAAAGCTGCCGGCGGACATGCCCGTGTTCGTGGACAGCCCGCTGGCCATCAAGGCCACGGAGGTCTTTCGCCGCCACCCCGAGTATCTCGACGTCCAGACGAGGAAGTTGTTGGACCAAGGCGAGGACCCCCTGTCCCTGCCCAACCTGCGCTACACCCAGACCACCGAACAGTCCCGGGCCATCAACGACCTGGACGGACCGGCCGTGGTCATCTCCGCCAGCGGCATGTGCAACGCCGGGCGCATCAAGCACCACCTGCGCCACAACCTCTGGCGTCCTGGGGCCGGCATCGTGTTCGTGGGCTATCAGGCCATGGGCACTCCGGGTCGCCGGATCGTGGACGGCGCGTCCATGATCCATATTCTCGGCGAGGACGTGACCGTGGCCGCCAAGATTTACACCATCGGCGGCTTTTCCTCCCATGCCGGCCAGAGCCAGATCCTCGAGTGGCTTGAACATCTCAAGGACGGAACCATGGAGGTCTTTTTGATCCACGGCGAACAAAAGGCCCTGACGACCCTGGCCGGTCTTATTCGGGAGAAATATCGCCTTTCGGTGCGGGTTCCGGACTATCTCGACGAATACACCCTCAAGCCCGGGGTGGAGACCAAGGTGGCCGCCGACCCCGAGAGGGCCTGGCCGCGCATCGATTGGCCGTTTCTTCTGGATGATACGGAAGGCAAGTTCGCCACCTTGCGCACACGTCTGGACGCCTTGTCCTCCAAACCGTGGACGGATCAGACCGACTTGCGGAAGCGGCTTCTGGAGGTAAACAGGAACCTGACGGAAATGCTTTCGGAGATCTGAAGCGGAAACCCCGAAACCGGGATGTGGCCCAGGCAGGCCCGGGTGTCCGCGAGGCGCCCGGGCCGTTCGGCGAAACGGCTATTTCAGGCGGTAGGTGATCCGTCCCCTGGTGAGGTCGTAAGGCGACAGTTCGCATTTGACCCGGTCTCCGGGCAGAATGCGGATGTAGAATTTGCGCATTTTTCCGGAGATGTGGGCCAGAACCTCGTGGCCGTTCTCCAGCTTCACGCGGAACATGGCGTTGGGCAAGGCCTCCTCCACGACGCCGTCGACTTCGATCGCATCTTCCTTGGGCATATCCTCTCCCTGTGGTGGGGTGTTTTTCAAGGCCCCGGCGCGGCGTCGCGAATGGAAAACACGCATCCGGAAGGCTCGAATCAAATAGTATATACATTTGATACGAAAACGCAAGAGATGTCCGGGCCGGGATATCCCGGCCCGGGCGCGGGAATGTGGCGGATGTGTCCGGGGGCTCCCAGCGGGAGGTCATGCCCGTCGCGGCAAGACGTCGGATTGCCGGTCACCCGGCCGGGGGAAGGTCTTTGCCGGGAAGAAGGATGATTGCGGCGGTTCCGCCTCCGGGGAGATTTTCCAGGCGGATGGTCCCGCCCATGGCCTCCAGGAGGCGCTTGGCCAGGCTCAGGCCCATGCCCACTCCCACGGCCTTTGTGGTGAAGAAGGGATCGAAGAGATACGGCGCGATCTCCGCGGAGACGCCCGGTCCCTGGTCCTTGACGGCGATCCGGATGCGTCCGGGAGTTCCTTCGTCCCCGTCCTCCCGGGAGATGGCCGCAGTCACCCGGCCGCCCTCGGGGGAGGCCTCGACGGCGTTTTCCAGAATCTCGTCCAGGGCCCTTTCCAGAAGCGAGGCGTCCAGCCTCGGCCGGGGGGCGATTCCTTCCACGCTCCAGGCCAGATGTTTGCAGGGGACGGCCGGAACGGCCCGGGCGAAGCGTTCCCGGACGAGTTCACGCAGGGGGCATGGCGCGGGATGCGGGGCGATGGGCATGGTCAGGTCGCCCACGGCGGCCACGATGGCCTCCAGGCGTCGGGACTGCTCCACGACGGCCTGGAGATGGGGGAGACGGGGATCGTCCGGGGCGCATTTTTTGAGCATGAGGTTGGCCAGCCCGCCGATGGATGCGGCCGGGTTGCGCAGTTGGTGGGCCACGGCCGAGGAGAGCTTGCCCAGGCTCTCCACACGTTCGTGTTCGGCGCGGTATTTTTCGCTCAGGATGTGCCGTTCCCGTTCGTGCAGGGTGATGATCTCGGTGACGTCCGTGATTTGCAACATGATCCCGAATATCTTTTCGTTTTCGACAAGATGGGATGAGGTCAGCGAGAAGTGGCGGATCTGGCCGGAGATATGCCGGTAGCGCAGCCGAAGCGGCGGTTCGGATGCGGTGTGGCGCATGGCCGACCAGATGGAGCGGCGTAGGGCTTTGGGATCGTCCGTGCGGCGAAAAATGTCCCGTACGCTCTCCGGATCGGAGAGCAGGGCCTCGCGGGTGTGCCCGAGCAGGGAGGCGGCGGCCGTGTTGACGGCGTAAATACGGCCCCGGGAGTTGATGATGATCACGCCCAGGGCGAAATTTTCGAGCAGGTCGTGGAAATATCCCGAATGGGCGAATACCAGCATCGCATCCTCTCGCGCGGCCGATCGTCTCGCCGTGGCGCCGGGGCCGCCCGAGCTATTTCCCGCATCCGGGTTACGGACGTATGACGTCGATCCGGGAAAACAACCGCCGCCGATGAAGGCGCACGCCGGAACGGGCCTCACTTGCCGCCCGGACGCGTTCGGGATATGTTCGCCTGGAAAAACGGAGGGTTCTGTGTTCAGCCAGACCGAGATGGAAAAATATGCCGACGTGCTCATGTGGGGCCTTGAAACGTCGCGCTCTGCGGGCATCCGCAAGGGCGACGTGATTCTCCTGCAGTACGACCTGGCCGCGGTGCGCCTCGCCGAGGCCCTTTTCGCCAGGATCATGGATATGGGCATGCATCCCGTGCCCCGCCTCATCCCCACCTGGCGCATGGAGCAGGCGTTTTACGCCAAGGCCGACGACGGGCAACTCGTCTTCCAGGTGCCCGGTCAGGCCGTGCTCAATGAGAACCTCAACGGGGCCATCCATGTCCTGGCCCCCGAATCCCTGACCCACTTAAGCGCCATTGATCCGAAACGCATCGCCAAGGCCGCCGTGGCCCGCAAGCCCCTGCGCGACATTCTTGTCGCCCGGGAGGAGTCCGGGGATTTCGGCTGGACCCTGTGCATGTTCCCCACCCCGGAACTGGCCTCCAAGGCCGGGCTGACCGTCAAACAGTATGCCGAGCAGATCCGCAGGGCCTGCTTTCTCAAGGAGGCCGATCCGGTCGGCACATGGAGGCAGTTGCACGCCGAGGCCGGGGAAATCAAGAAGTGGCTCAATTCCCTGATGCCCGCCTACTATCATGTGGAATCCGAACGCGTGGACCTGAAGGTCCCGCCGGGGGAGAAGCGGCGCTGGATCGGCATATCCGGTCACAACATCCCGAGTTTCGAATTGTTTCTTTCCCCGGATTGGCGCGGGGTGGAAGGGGTGTACTACGCGGACCAGCCCTCCTACCGCAGCGGCAACTACGTGCGCGGGGTACGCCTGGAATTCAAGGCGGGCGAGGCGGTCTCCTCGGAGGCCGAGGAGGGGGCGGCCTTCGTGGCCAAGCAACTGGCCATGGACAAGGGCGCCTGCCGCATCGGCGAGTTCTCCCTGACCGATCGCCGCTTCTCCAGGATCGACCGGTTCATGGCCAACACCCTTTTTGACGAGAATTTCGGAGGGCAATGGGGAAATTGTCATATCGCCGTGGGAAGCTCCTACTCCGACACCTACGACGGGAATCCGGCGGAACTCGATGCCCGGCGCAAGGAGGAACTCGGATTCAACGATTCCGCATTGCATTGGGACCTTGTGAATACGGAAAAAAAGCGGGTGAAGGCGGTCATGGCCGATGGATCGGCGGTCACCGTCTACGAGGACGGCGTTTTTCTGAATTGACAAGATCGCGGCTTTTGTTTTCATCGGGAAGGCCCTGAAGCGGGAAACCGGCCTGAAAAGGAAAAAACGTTCATCAGTGCGGAGGTCTTCGATGATGCGCAAGATGTGGTGCATGTTGGCTGCCACGTGGTGTCTCCTGGCCTTTACCGCAGCCCATGCCGGGGATGCCGGCCTGGCCGGATGGGAAAAGGGGGGAACCTACGATGCGCTTTTCGATGTCAGCGAGTCCGATTCCTTCAAGGGCAGGGTCCTTGAGATCATGGACATCACACCCATGCCCGGCATGGCTCCGGGCATCGGGCTCGTCGTCGAGGACAAGAAGGACAAGCGTAAGGAAACCGTGCACCTGGGGCCCAAGACGGCCGTCGATCTGAACGGCATCGGGCTCAAGGAGGGCGACATGGTCAAGGTCGTGGGCGCTTGGGCCGAGATCGACGGCAAGGACGTGATCATGGCCATCAAGGTCAAGAAGGCCGAGGACGTGGAGCTCAAGGTGCGTCGGACCAGGGACGGCTTCCCCTATTGGGGCATGACCTCGGAGGAACTTGCCGGGGAACGTTCCGGGAACTGATTTTTACGAGGCGAGGATTGCCACGGCGCATGAAACGGGCTAGGTTCATGCGACTGAGGCAATGGGGCGAACGTGAGCGCCATGCGCGCTGGTCGTCAATCCGGAGAAGGGGAAAGCCCAATGGACGAAACTCAGAAGAAGCAGGATGCCGAGCTGATGCAGCTTGTCACCTTCAGTATCGGCGAGGAAGAGTTCGGAGTGGATATCCTGAAGGTCCAGGAGATCATCCGGATGATGGAAATCACGAAGGTGCCGCGCGCTCCGGATTTTGTGGAGGGTGTCATCAACCTTCGCGGCAAGGTCATTCCCATTATCGATTTGCGTAAGCGTTTTGGATTGAGCACCCGCGACCATGACAAACATACCCGCATTATCGTCATCGAGATCAACAATATGATCGTTGGTTTTGTGGTTGATTCGGTATCCGAGGTCTTGCGCATACCTTCAAATACGGTGGAGCCGCCGCCACCGGTCGTTTCCGGTCTTGAATCGGAATACATCAGCGGGGTGGGCAAGCTTGAGGATCGCCTGCTGATCCTGCTCGATCTGGACCGTTTGTTGTCCGGAGAGGAGCGCGAGGTCCTGACGGGGATATAGCTTCGCGCCCCGGGACGTTGCAGCGGGACCGGGCGGGTCGAATCCGCCTTGAACCCGGCATGATCCGGGAAGAATGATTGCCACAGAGGGGACGGCCGCCGGGGCGCGCCGGCGGCTTTTCCACGTTTTCGCGAAGGAGCGTGTCGCATTGGAATATCCGTCCGAGTTCAAGGACTTTCTGAAGGGCCGTGGGGAGTCCCTCGGCGTCTACAAGAGCGGTCCGGGAACCTTGGCCTTTCTGGCCGCGGAGATCCTGGAGTCGGGCACATCCGTTGTCGTGGTGGTGCCCGGCGCGCCGGAACTGGCCAGGATGCGCGCCCTGTTGTCCCTGCTTTTGCCTCAGAGCGCGGACGATCCCTGGGCCTCGCCGTGGCAGGCCCTGCCGCCCTATCCTCCCGCCGCGCCCTCGATCCAGGCCTGGGCGGGAAGGTTTTCCTTCCTGCATTTCGCCACAGCCACCTCCCGGCCCCGGCTGTGCCTTTTTACGGTAGACAACCTGTTGCCGAAATGGCCCGCCCGGCGGGTGGTGGAGGAAGGCTCCATCGAGCTTTCGGTCGGCGAGGAGATGTCCAGGGAACTGCTTCTGGAACAGGCCGCCTTGTGGGGCTACCGCCGCCTGCCCATGGTCGAGTCGCCGGGCGAGATCGCCGCCAGGGGCGATGTGGTGGACATGTTCGCCCCGGGCTATGCGTGGCCCCTGCGTTTCGAGTTTTTTGGCGACACCATCGAGAACATCCGCTGCTTCGACCCGGCCTCCCAGCGTTCCCAGGCGGAACTGGCGCGAGTCGTGCTTTTGCCCGTGGCCCCGGCCGTGTTGACCGATGCCACGAGTCAGGGGGCTCGTGATCTGTGGGAGGCCATGGCCGTGACCGGGGAATTGCGTCGGGAGGCCCAGGCGGCCTTGATCCGTCGGCTCGATGCCGGTGACGGGAGCATCTGGCCCGGGCTCTTCTACGAAAAGCCCGCGACCCTGACCGACCACCTGCCCAAGGATGCGGTGTACATCCTGTATGACGCCTCGCGGCTGCGTTCGCGTCTGGAGGAGGTGGAATACGGCTGGAAACAGTTTCTGGAGGCCGAGGCCCAGGAGCAGGGCTTTGGCTGGCCCGGCCCGAGATTGTGCTGGCCGGGCGGCATGGCCCGCAAGATGTGGCTGGCCGGGCGGCAGGTGCTTTTCGAGGACCTGGTGCTTGGCCACGGCAAACATGGGCCGGACATGCCCGAAAAGGCCGTGGAGCGTTTCGCGGATCTTTTCTGGAAACCCGGCGAGGACAAGCGCCCCTGGTCGGCGCTCATGTCCGGGCTTCGGGATTGGGCCGTCTCCAGGCGGCAGGTGGTGCTCTCTTTCCATGGGGAACGCTCCCGGACGAAGTTTCTCAAGATGATCGAGCACGAGGGCATTTCCCTTTCCACCCAGTATCATCCCGACGCGGGCGGCCTTTTCGCCTTGGTTTCCCCTTTGCGGCAGGGCATGGACCTGTCCTGGAACCGGACCCTGATCCTGGCCGAGGACGTGCTGCGGCCCGAGTCCGGGGAGGACTCCGGGCGGGCCGCCAGACTGCGCGGTTTCACGGGAATCGCCTCCCGGGACGAGATCGCGCCGGGGGATCTGGTGGTGCATCGGGACTATGGCCTTGCCCGTTTCGACGGGTTGGCCCGGATGACCGTGGACAGTGCGGGCGGGGACTATCTGCTGCTGCATTTCGACGGCGAGGACCGGCTGTATGTGCCGGTGGACCGGCTTTCCCTGATCCAGAAATTCAAGGGGCCCGAGGGGCTTGATCCGGCCCTGGACCGGTTGGGCGGCAATCGCTGGAAGATGGGCCGGGAAAAGGCCAAGAAGGCCATCGAGAAAATCGCCCGCGACCTCGTGGAGATGTATGCCTACCGCAAGGTGGCCAAGGGCTATGCCTATGGGCCCTTGAACGAACTGTACTGGGAGTTCGAGGCCGGATTCGGCTTCGAGGAGACCCCGGACCAGGAAAAGGCCATTGCCGAGGTCCTGGCGGACATGGAGCGTCCGGAGCCCATGGACCGGCTGGTGTGCGGCGACGTGGGATTCGGCAAGACCGAGGTGGCCCTGCGCGCGGCATTCCGGGCCGTGCTCGACGGCAAGCAGGTGGTCATGCTGTGCCCGACCACGGTTCTGGCCGAGCAGCACTTCCAGAATTTTTCGAAACGGCTGGACGACTTTCCGGTCCGGTTGGGGATGCTCAGCCGCTTCGTGCCGCCCAAGCGCCAGAAGATCGTCACCGAGGGCATGCGCAAGGGGGAGATCGACATCCTCATCGGCACCCACCGCCTGCTGTCCAAGGACGTGGAGGCTCCCCGCCTGGGGCTTCTGATTCTGGACGAGGAGCAGCGTTTCGGGGTCAAGCACAAGGAGAAACTCAAGGCCCTGCGCAAGAACATCGACGTCCTGACGCTGACGGCCACGCCCATTCCGCGCACCCTGCAACTGTCCTTGTCCGGCATCCGGGGCCTAAGCGTCATCGAGACCCCGCCGCCGGAGCGCAAGGCCGTGGAGACGCTTCTGGTGGAACGCGACGCGGACTTTTTGCGTTCGGTCCTGCGTCGGGAGCTGGACCGCCAGGGACAGGTCTTCTGGGTCCACAACCGGGTCCGGGGCCTGGAGGAGACCATGGCCTTCGTCAAGCGGCTCGTTCCCGAGGCCCGGGTGGCCATGGCCCACGGCCAGATGCCCGAAACCGCCCTGGAAAAGGCCATGCATGAGTTCTGGCACGGCGAAATCGATGTCCTGGTCTGCACGGCCATCATCGAATCGGGGCTGGACTTTCCCCGGGCCAACACCCTGGTGGTGGATCAGGCCCAGATGTTCGGCCTGGGGCAGCTCTATCAGTTGCGTGGCCGGGTTGGGAGGGCGTCGCTTCAGGCCTACGCCTATTTCGTGGTTCCGTCCCTGGACGGCATTCCGGAATTGGCGCGCAAGCGATTGCGGGTCGTGCAGGACATGGACTATCTGGGGGCCGGGTTCCAGGTGGCCATGGAGGATCTGCGTCTGCGCGGGGCGGGAAACATTCTTGGGGAGGTCCAGTCCGGCCATATTTCACGCATCGGGCTGGACATGTTTCTGGAAATGCTGGACGAGGAGGTACGCAGACTTCGCGGCGAGCCGCCGAGCGAACGCACGGACCCGGAACTGTCCATCGCCGTCGCGGCGAGAATCCCTGAAAGTTATGTGGCCGATGCCAAGGATCGGTTGCGGCTTTACAAAGCCATGTCTGCGGCCCACAATGAGACGTCTTTGGCGGAACTTGCGGCCGAGATGCGGGATCGGTACGGGACCCTGCCCGAGGAACTGGAGAATTTCGTCGCGATTCTGGCCCTCAAGCAGGTGCTGGCCAGACTCCAGGTGGCCAGGGCCGAGGTGACCGCGACCAGGCTCTCTCTTTCCTGGGAGGGCCGTCCCGGTGTGGTGACCCCCGAAAATCTGGTGGCCTTTGTGGGGATGCGGGAGGACCGGGCCAGGCTGGTGCCTCCGGCACGCCTGGAGATGCGGTTGCGGGGCGAGGGCTTCCGCGCCGGATTGGCCGCCGCGGTGGCGGAACTGTCGCTTCTGGGCCGGCCCACGCCGGCGATCATGAGAGGACAATGAGTTTGCTGACACGGTTGATTCTGTCTCTGACGGTCCTGTGGACCGTGATCGGCGCGGTCGGTTGCGACCGGCCCAAAGACGAGCCCGGCGTGGTGGCCAGGGTCAACGGCCGCAGCGTGAACGTGGGGCAGCTCGAATTTTTCCATGACCTGCGCGGCATGGGCCTGGTGGCCACGGAGAATCCCACCGTGGACAGGCTGCGGCGGGATTACGGCAGGATCATGGCCGATCTGATCGTTCAGGAACTCATGCTCGATGAATTGGACAGGGCCGGGTTCGGCGTGTCCGAGGAGGAGGTGGCCGCGCTCGAGGCCGGGATCCGGGCGGACTATCCCGGCGACGCCTTTGACCGCATGCTTTTCGAGGAGAATATCGATCCGGCCAAGTGGCGCGAAGGCCTCGTGTTCCGGATCGCCCAGGAGAAATTCGTTTCCCATATCCTGAAGGATCGGGTCAGGCTCGATGTCACGGAGGCCGCGGAGTATTACAAGGAACATGTGACCGACTTCACGAGGCCGGCCCAGGTGACGTTTTTGCTTTTTCGCGGGCCGGACAAGAAGCGGGTGGAGCGGGCCCTGCGGGATCGGGAGGCGGACCGGCGGATTGCCGAGGATTCCGGGCCGGATGCGGTTTCAGTTCGTGAGGTGACGATTCCCAGGGACAATGTGCCCGGTCCTTGGCGGGACATCCTGGGAAAACTGCGTCCGGGACAGGCCGGCCCGGTCGGGGAGGAGAAAGGCGAGGCCATGGCCCTGGTTCTTGTCGGGGAGGCCCCGGCTGTGACCCTGGACGCGGCCGAGGCCTATCCCCTGGTGGAGAGGGCCCTGGTGGAGAAAAAGTCCAATGAGGCGTTTGCCGCCTGGTTGGCCGAGGCCGTCTCTTCGGCCGACATCCGGGTGAGCGCGCATCTTCTGCGGGCCGATGCGGGCCTGGATTCGGAGGTGCCTTCCCCGGACATCCTGGAGCGGGAATTCCCCGGCGTGGGTGATGCGGACGGACAAACCTCCCCGCCGCTGGCCTTTTCCGAAGGCATGGCCAAGGATCTCGCGGAGCATTTCGCGGGCCGGTCCGGAGACGGGGAGAAGGCGGAATCCGCCCTTCCAGACTCTCCCTCCGCTGCCGGCGACAGCGCACCGGAGCCGGAGAGCCCCGTTTCCGGTTCAGGGGAGACGACCACGGCGGAAGGACCGGAGGGAACGCCCGGGCCGGTTCCGCAGCCAGCGGAAACGGCGCATCAGGCGATACCGGCCGACGTCGCCCCCGCCTCCCCTCCCGGGACGCCCCCTCCTGCGGACGATCGGGAACGGGGTCCGCAGACGCCTTTGCAGCCGGGGAAAACGGCGGACCAGACTCCGCAGGGGGCTTCGGCCGCTTCGGAGAACGCGGCCGCCGAACCGGCGCCGGGGGGCGGGGCTCCAGCGGTGTCCGCCGAGCCGGCCGGTCCGGGAAGGGTGGAGTTTTTGGCCAACAAGGCCAGTTGGATCATCCTCAAGGTGGACGACGGACAGGAAGAGCGGGTCTACGTCAAGGGCGGAAAGACCCATGGCGTGGTCTTCAAACGGAAACTGGCGGTTCGTCTGGGGAGTCCGAGTGATGTCACATACCGCTACGCTGGACGGGAGCAGCGTGTGGAATCCTCCGCCAAGGAGGTGAAGACGCTGGATTTCCCCTGAAGGAACGGCGGCGAAGCCGGACTTCCGCCGTTGAGATTGCCTGCATGGGGAAAAGCGTCTATGGTGCCGCTTCGAGTTGTATCCATGCGAAGTGGAGCGGGGACGAGACGCGGGGGCGTGGTTTCATCGCCCGGTTTCGAAGAACAAGCGAACATGAGCGGTCGCGCCTGAAGGGGCCGGCCAGTCGGAGGATACTGTGTGCCGCGTTTTTTCCCACTTCGTCCTTATGGTGACGCTTCTTGTCGTTTCGACGCCGTCTCGGGCCGCGGAGTTGGTCGACAAGGTGGTGGCCATGGTCGATGGCCAGATCATCACCTTGTTCGAGTTGAATTCCCGGGTGAATGCCTTTCTGTCCAAGACCGAGGGAATCAGCATCTCGCCGAATGATCCGGAATACGCCGAACTGCAACGCCGTATTCTTGATTCCATGATTAATGATATTTTGCTGAAACAGGCTGCGGCGAAGTTGAAGATCACCGTTTCAGAGACGGAAATCAATGCGAAGATTAATGAAATAAAGAAAGGCAACGGGATGTCGGAAACGCAATTCCGGGAGCAGTTGGCCAAGGAGGGCCTGACGCGAAAGGAATTCGAGCAGTCTCTGGAGACGGAGGCCATCAAGCATCAGATAGTCGGCTACATGGTCAACAAACGTATTCTTATCACGGATGATGAACTGCGGGCGTATTACGACCATTTGGGCGGCCGGATCCCGGATACCAGGGAAAACTTGACGCATAGGACCCCCGGGGCCATCGGCTTCCTCATGGTCGCCTCGGCCGCCGAGGCCGAGGCCCTACGCGCGAAGATCGCTTCCGGGCAGATCAGTTTCGCCGACGCGGCCCGCAAGTATTCCATAGGCCCGGGCAAGGACCAGGGAGGCGATCTGGGCGACGTGTCCGTCGAGGATCTGGCGCCGCCCCTGCGCCAGGCCCTACAGAGCGTGCCCGCCGGCGAGGTCACCAAGCCCGTTTCCCTTGACGGCAAGATGGTTCTTTTGGTCCGCAAGGCCGAGGGCAAGGTCCCGGAGGCCGCGGCCAAGCCGGCCGCCTCGGGCGGCGGCCAGTCCTTCGAGCAGGTGCGCGACAGGGTGTACGACATGCTCTATCGCGAAAAATTCGAGAAGCTTTTTCAGGAATATATGGCCACGTTGCGCGCCAAAGCGGTCGTGGACGTCCGTCTGTAACGAGCTTGTCGTATCTTTCCCGGTGAAGGTCCGCGCCGTGACCTTTGTGGATCATGTGTGATCCCTGCCGGCCGGGCGCGAGGGAATGATGTCGGGGTGTCGGGCGTCCGTGTGTCACGAACGCTATACGTCCGGGAGTAATCGGAATGGACTTACGCGAATTGGGTGCGTTGTTCAAAGAGGAACGGGAACGTCGCGGGCTTTCGCAAAACGACGTCATTGAAAAAATCAAGATCGGCCGATCGATTCTCGTGGCCATAGAGGAAGGCGAGGAAGGCGGATTGCCCCATCCGGTGTACGCCAAGGGATTTATCAAAAATTACGCCAAACTGCTCGATCTTGATCCGGATGAAATCGGTGACGCCTTTGCCCGGGCCCTCGGCGAGATTCCGGAATCCCGGATCACCCCCCAGCACGAACTCAATGAGCCGGTTTCCTCGACCAGGGGATTTGCGCCCGGGGGCAGGGTGTTCCGCTATTTTCTTGGCGCCGTCCTCCTTCTCGCCGTTGCGGTCGGCGTCCTCTGGTCCTTTTCCCTGCCTCCCTTCGATGCCGTCCGGCTGGGGATATTGTCGCTCGCGCCCGAACAGGCCGGTTCCGGAGAGACCGGACCTTCGAAACAGGAGGAGGCGTCGTCCATCGCGTCGGATTCGTCGGCCAAACCGGTCCCGAACGTCCCTGTGGCCGGACTGCCGGACCGGCCGGTGCCGGCCGGCGATCTCCCCGTGGCCGCCACGGCCCCGCCGGCTCCTCCCCAGCCCGCTCCGCAAGAATCCGTGCCGGCGGCGCAGCCGGCTTTGTCGCCGCCCCCGGCGCCCGCGCCCACGGTCCAACCCGGTCAGCCCGCATCCGCCGCGCCTGTGATGGACAAGGCCGCCTTGAACTCCCCGGACGCGGAGGAACCCGCCGATCCCTCCCTGGTTCCCGATGTCGTGCATGGGGAGGGCGGCGCGCATAACGTGACCATCGTCGCCGCCGAGGAGTGCTGGATCGATGTCGCATCGGACGGCGGCCCGCCCAAGGGGGTCATGCTGACGCGCGGCATGAGGTTCGTCGGCCGGTTCAACGACACGCTTCTGGTGCGGTTGGGCAATGCCGCCGGGGTGAAGATCCGGTACGACGACAAGGATTATCCCCTCCATGCCAACCCCGGCGAGGTCAAGACGCTCAAGTTCGTGGCCAAGCAGACGTCTGCTCCGGCTGCGCCCGCCGCCTCGGCGACCCCGGCCGCGCCCGGCTCCCCGGCGGCTTCCGCGGCTCCGGCCGTGTCCACTCCGGCCGCGCCGCAACCGTCGTCGGCCCCGGAGACCCCCGCCGCCCCCGCCATCCCGGACGGCATGCGGAAGGTCGAGATTGTCGGCATGGACGGCAGCTGGGTGCTCGTCATTCCGGACGGGGGCAAGGCCAAGGAGATTTTCGTCAAGAAGGGCGAGACCGTCATTGAGCCCTACAAGGAAAAAATCGAGATCAAACTCGGGAATCCAAGCAGTGTCCTGTTCCGTCATGAGGGCCAGGAATATCCCGTGAGTACCCAGCAGGGTGAAAAAAAGTCCGTGCATTTTCCCAATTCCTGACGCGGTGCGCCGTGGAGGTTGCGGCGTGCGCACAGGAGAGGGCGCGGGGCCGGACGATTGGTGAGAGGCGGCTGGATGTGGCGTGGCCGGGGGTGCGGGATGTCCGGTCCCCGGGGGCAAGGAGCGGAAGATGGAGTTTTCCGAAAAGGCTCTCGTGCTGCGGGTGGGCCGTTTTCGGGAAATAGACGCCTGGGTGCGCCTTTTTTCCCCGTCGCGCGGGGCATACACCGCGTTCGCCTTCGGTGGGTGCCGCAGCCGCAGACGGTTTTGCGGCTGTCTGGACGTCTTCAACCTCGTCCAGTTCAAGGTCAAGACCGGGCGCGGCTATCATACACTGCTGGAAGGACGGCTGCTCAACGGCCATGGGCGGTTGCGCGCCGAGCCCGCCCGGCTGGGCATGGCCGTGAATTGTTTGAAATTTTTCGAGGCCATGGAGGTCGGTGCGAGCGGAGCCCGGGCGGCCCACGCCCTGCTTGTGGAGACCCTGGAAACACTTGCGGCCGAGCCTGCGCCGCCCTCGCCGTTCCCTTTGTATTTTCGGGCCAGACTGGCCGGCGATCAGGGGTTTTTGCCCTCTCTCGCCGCCTGTCACGGCTGCGGCAGGCCCAGTTCGGAATTTTCCGGGGCCGTGTTCCATGTGGAGGAGGGACGGCTGTTGTGTCCCGCGTGTCCGCGTCCGGCCCGGGGTACGGTGGTCCGCATCGGTCGGGACGTTGTGGAGCTTGTTTCGGACGTGTGCCGCGCACGGCCGGCACAATGGGCCGGTTTCGCGCCGTCCCCAGGCGCGGCAGGGGAATTTTCCCGCCTGCTTGACCGTTTTGTGACCTATCATCTGGGGCTTACCTGGGAACACGGAACCTTCGTGAGAAACTGAGGAGTTGGGGGGCGCGTCCAATACCCCGAGGGGTGTTTGGACGGAAGAACCGTCGCGACATGGCGCGGCGCCGGGCGTGTTTTGACCGGCGCGGGCCGCACGAGCCCCGGAGTGCGCGTTCCGGGGGGTTATGGAGAATCGAATGCATTTTCAGGACGTCATTTTGACCTTGCAACGCTTCTGGGCCGACGCCGGATGCGTGATCGTCCAGCCCTACGACATCGAGGTCGGGGCCGGAACCTTCAATCCGGCCACCTTCTTCCGGGTCATCGGTCCGGAGCCCTGGCGGACGGCCTACGTGGAGCCATCCCGACGGCCCACGGACGGCCGCTATGGGGAAAACCCCAACCGGCTCCAGAACTTCTACCAGTTCCAGGTCATCCTCAAGCCCTCTCCGGACAACGTCCAGGAGATGTACCTGCAAAGCCTCACGGCCCTGGGCATCGACCCCGCGCGTCACGACATCCGCTTCGTGGAGGACGATTGGGAGTCGCCCACCCTCGGGGCCAGCGGACTGGGCTGGGAGGTATGGCTCAACGGCATGGAGGTCACCCAGTTCACCTATTTTCAGCAGGTGGGCGGCCTCGACCTGTCCCCGGTGAGCGTGGAGCTGACCTACGGCCTGGAGCGGCTTTCCATGTATCTCCAGGAAAAGGAATCGGTCTATGACCTGACCTGGAACGAGCACGTGACCTACGGCCACATGCATCACCGGGGGGAATACGAGCATTCGAAATACAATTTCGAGGAAAGCGATCCCAGGATGCTGCTTTCCTTTTTCGACGCCTGCGAGGCCGAATGCCGCCGGTTGTGCGAGCTGAAGCTGCCCTGGCCGGCCTATGACTACTGCCTGAAATGCTCCCATGCCTTCAATATGCTTCAGGCCCGGGGGGCCATCTCCATCACCGAACGCACGGGATATATCGCCCGGGTGCGGGCCCTGGCCTCATCCCTGGCCAGGCTCTACGCGGCCCAGCGCGAGGAACTCGGCTATCCCCTGCTCGACGCCCAAAAATAAGGACGGATCATGCCGCACTTTCTGCTTGAAATCGGTTTCGAGGAGATGCCGGCCCGTTTTCTGGCCGGACTGTCCATGGAAATCGAGTCCCTGTTCTCCGAGCTTTTGTCCCAGGCCAGGATCGGCTTCGGCCGCATCCGTCCCTTCGTCACCGCCAGGCGGCTCGGCGTGTCCGTCACGGATATGGACGCCGTGACCCGTCGGGACGAGGAGGTGGTCTCGGGTCCTCCGGAAAAGGTGGCCTTCTCCCCGGACGGCCAACCCACCAAGGCCGCGTTGGGGTTTGCGCGCACCCAGGGCGTGGACGTGGCCGACGCGTTTTTGCTCGAAACGGACAAGGGCCGGTATCTGGCCGTGCGCAAGGCCACCGGCGGGGAACCGGCAAGCATCCTGTTGGGGGGCATCTGCGCGGAATGCGTCCGAAGGCTGTCCTTTCCCAAGAAGATGCGCTGGGGCGAGGGGGATTTCGCCTTCGGCCGGCCCATCCATTGGTTTTTGGCCCTGTTCGACGATGTCGTGGTCCCCTTCGAGGTCGCGGGCCTGTGTTCGGGCCGGACCACCTTCGGTCACCGCATCATGGGGCCCGGTCCCTTCATGGTGTCCCATGCCGACGCCTACGCGGC
>JBMONM010000014.1:9852-24010 GCA_049324675.1 Thermodesulfobacteriota bacterium | reverse complement strand
AGGGCAAGAAGGACCGGCGCACAGTTGAGTTCGCGCCCACCCCGGCCGAGTCCGAGGAGGCACGCCGCAAAGGAGCCGCCGGGAAAAAGAAAAAGACTCCCGAGGTCCAGGACCGCACCGGCGGCCGGGCCAAGTCCTTCAAACGCAAGAAGCCGCGCGAGGAGTTTCAGCCCGCGCCCCAACAGGTCCAGGGGACCCAGCCGCTCAAGGCCGCCAAGCGCAAGATCCGCATGGAGGAAACCATCCGGGTGTCCGACCTGGCCCGGCAGATGGGCATCAAGGCCCAGGACCTGATCAAGGTCCTGCTTGGCCTGGGAGCCCTGGTGACCATCAATCAGTCCCTGGACGTGGACACCACCATCCTGGCCGCCGGGGAATTCGGCTACGAGGTGGAGAAGGTCGGCTTCTCCGAAGAGGATTTCCTGCTCGACCGCGAGGCCGACAACCCCGAGGACCTGCGGCCTCGGCCGCCCGTGGTGACCATCATGGGCCACGTGGACCACGGCAAGACCTCGCTTCTCGACGCCGTCCGGGCCTCGAACATCACCTCCGGCGAGGCCGGCGGCATCACCCAGCATATCGGGGCCTATCACGTGGCCACCAACCGGGGTGAGATCGTCTTCCTGGACACCCCCGGCCACGAGGCCTTCACCGCCATGCGCGCCCGGGGCGCCCAGGTCACGGACATCGTGGTTCTGGTGGTGGCCGCCGATGACGGGGTCATGGACCAGACCCGCGAGGCCGTGAACCACGCCAAGGCCGCCGGCGTGCCCATCGTGGTGGCCGTGAACAAGATCGACAAGCCCGAGGCCAACCCCGAACGGGTCATGCGCGAACTCGGCGACCTGGGACTGGTTCCCGAGGCCTGGGGCGGCGAGACCATCTTCGCCAACGTCTCGGCCAAGCAAAAAATCGGCCTGGACGCCTTGCTTGAGATGATCCTTCTGCAGGCCGAGGTCCTGGAACTCAAGGCCAATCCGGACAAGCGCGCCCGAGGCCACATCGTCGAGGCCCGCCTGGACAAGGGCCGGGGCCCCGTGGGCACCATTCTCATCCAGGAAGGCACCCTCAAGCAGGGCGACGCCTTCGTGTGCGGCGTGGTCAGCGGCCGGGTGCGGGCCATGTTCGACGACCAGGGCAAAAAGATCCGCGAGGCCGGGCCGGCCATGCCCGTGGAGGTCCAGGGCTTCGAAAGCGTGCCCGAGGCCGGCGACGAATTCGTGGGGGTCGAGGACGACAAGGTGGCCCGCCGCATCGCCGACGCCAGGCAGACCAAACAACGCGAGCGGGAACTGGGCAAGGCCACCAAGGTCACCCTGGAGACCTTCCTGGCCGCCAAGCCCGACGCCGAGGCCCAGACGCTGAACCTGGTGCTCAAGGCCGACGTGCAAGGGTCGCTCGAGGCCATCACCGAGGCCTTGAACAAGCTGTCCACGGACAAGGTCAAGGTCAGCATCATCCACGCCGGCGCCGGGGCCATCACCGAGTCCGACATCCTTCTGGCCTCGGCCTCCCAGGCCATCATCATCGGCTTCAACGTCCGGCCCACGGTCAAGGTCAAGGACGTAGCCGACCGGGAAAACGTGGATATCCGCTTCTACGACATCATCTACAAGCTCGTGGGCGACATCAAGGACGCCATGTCCGGCATGCTGGCGCCGATCATCCGTGAGCAGTATCTGGGCCAGGCCGAGGTGCGCAACACCTTCAGCGTCCCCCGGGTGGGGCTGGTGGCCGGATGCGGCGTGCTCGACGGCAAGCTCACCCGGAGCGCCGGAATCCGCCTGCTGCGCGACGGCGTGGTGGTCTACACCGGCAAGCTGGCCTCGCTCAAACGTTTCAAGGACGACGTGAAGGAAGTCACCAAGGGCTACGAGTGCGGCGTGGGCCTGGAGAACTTCAACGATATCAAGATCGGCGACGTCATCGAGGCCTTCGAGTCCGTGGAGGAAAAGGCCACCCTGGATTAGGGCGGCCCGCGCGGCATGGTCATCGGCGTCCTGACCCTGGAATTCAGGCTGCACGGCAACGACTCGCTCAAGGGCAAGCGGCGCGTGGCCCAGAGCCTCAAACGGAAGCTCAGAAACACCTTCAACGTGGCCGTCAGCGAAATCGCCCGCCAGGAGTCCCACGAAACCCTGGTCCTCGCGGCCGTGACCGTGTCCCCGGACGCCACCCGGGTCCAGGGCCTTTTGCAAAAGGCCCTGAACATGGTGGTGGCCATGGACGCGGCGGAACTTGTCTACGACGATATCGAGATCATCCAGGCATGAGGCATCGGACATGAAACGCGCCACATCGATCCGCTCCACCCGCCTTGCGGACCTGATCATGCGGGAGTTGGCCCGGATGCTCGAAGAGGACGTCACCGATCCCCGCCTGGAACTGGTGACCATAAGCGGTGTGGCCCTGAACGCCGATTTGAGCGTGGCCAGGGTCCTGTACACCCTGACCGGGGACGCCGATCGCCTGCAACAGGCCGCCGCCGCCCTGGAGCAGGCCAAGGGATTTCTGCGCGGTCACCTGGGCCGGCGACTGCGCATCAAGTTCGTGCCGGAGTTGCGCTTCGAGCGGGACACGTTTCTGGAGGACATGGTCTATGCCCGCCCCGATGCGTGAGATCGCGTCCATCCTGCGGGAGCGCGACGATTTTCTGATCCTCTCCCACGAGAATCCCGACGGCGACGCCGTGGGCTCGGCCGCGGCCATGGGCCACATCCTGGCCCGGCTGGGCAAGCGCTTCACCCTGGCCAACGCCTCGGAACTGCCAAGCCAGTTCGCCTGGATGGACATCCCCGGGGAATGGACCCGCAGCCCACGCCCGGATCACGGTTTCGCCCTGGCCCTGGACTGCGGCGACGCCGACCGCCTGGGGCCGCTTAAAAGCGTGATCGATCCCGCGCGGCTGTGCGTCATCGACCACCATCTGGACAATCCCGGCTTCGGGGCTGTCAACTGGGTGGACACCACCGCGTCGTCCACCGGAGAGCTGGTGGCGGCCCTGGCCGGGGAACTCGGCCTGCCCCTGACAGGCGGGCTGGGACAGTGCCTGTACGTGGCCATGGTCACGGACACCGGGGATTTCACCTACGGATCGACCAGACCCGAGACCCTGGAACTGGCGGCCCGGATCCTGCGCGCCGGCCTGGACGTGGGCGCGACCAACGCCCGCCTCAAGAACCAGTGGACCCACGCCCGCATCCGCCTGTGGTCCGAGGTCATGGCCGGCATGCGGCTTTTTTTCGACGGCGCGGCCGGAGTGATCCGCATCTCGCAGGACGTCATGGGGCGCACCAACACCTCGGTGGAGGACTGCGACGGCCTGGTCAACTGGGTCCTGCGGGTGCGCGGCACCCGGGTGGCCGTGGCCCTGCGCGAGCTTGCCGACGGCCGGGTGAAGTTCAGCCTGCGCTCGACGGGCGACGACGACGTCCAGAAGGTGGCCGCCTCGTTTGGCGGCGGCGGACACAAAAATGCCTCGGGCGGCTCGCTGCCCGGCCCGCTGGACGCGGCCGAGCACACCCTGGTCGCGGCCGTGGGCCAAAGTCTGGGGGTGTAGGCCGCCCATGGGAGGCGACAGACCCGCCCAGCAGCACGGGATATTGGTGCTCGACAAACCGTCCGGTCCGACCTCGGCCGGATGCCTGAACGACATCAAGTACCGGCTGGGGCAAAAAAAGATCGGACACGCCGGGACCCTGGACCCCCTGGCCAGCGGGGTTCTGGTGGTTCTTTTGGGCCGGGCCACCAAGATCGCCACCTTCCTTCTGGAAGGGGAAAAGGTCTATCTGGGGAGTCTGCGGCTGGGCGTGACCACGGACACCTACGACGTCCAGGGATCCGTGACCTCCGAGTCACCCTGGGATGGTGTCGCCCCGGCGGACGTGGAGCGGGCCGTGGCTGACTGGCAGGGCCGTCAGGAACAGGAGGTTCCGGCCTATTCCGCGGCCAAGCACCAGGGAAAACCCTTGTATGAACTGGCCAGACGGGGCATGATGACCCCGATCAAGACCAAAGAGGTCGAGATTTCCGACGCGCAGGTGGTGTCCATGGACCTGCCGTCGGTCCATTTCCGGGTACGGGTCTCATCCGGCGCCTACGTCCGCTCCCTGGTCCACAGCCTGGGGAAGCGGCTTGGTTGCGGCGCGGTGATGACCGCCCTTGTCCGGGAATACAGCCATCCGTTCCGCCTCGATCAGGCCCATGGCCTGGCGGATGTCCTGGCCGAACCGGCGCGTCTCCCCGAGCGGGTATTACCCCTTGCGGCAGCGCTTCCGGACTGGCCCAGGGTGCGCTTCGGGACTGACGACGCGGCCAAGGTGGCCCGGGGAATGCGGCTTCCCGCCGTAGAGGTGCTCCCGGGCGACAAGGCCCTGCTCCTCGGTCCCGGGGACGACCCCCTGGCCGCGGCCCAGGCGGTGGAAGCGGATGGCGCGATGCGGTGGGCGATCGTGCGCGGCCTCGGCTGACGCCCTCGTCCTGCCCCGCCCCGGGCCCGGTCCGCGACATGCGCGACGGCACGCGGGCGGCGCGCGGATTTGCAACACGACAAACGGAGGATATCGCTGTGGTCATGACCGTCGAGGAAAAATCCAAGGTCATCGACGAGTACAAGAAGCATGAGGGCGACACCGGCTCCCCCGAGGTGCAGGTGGCGCTGCTCACGTCGCGGATCAACTACCTGACTGATCACTTCAAGGTCCACGCCAAGGATTTCCACTCCCGCACCGGACTCTTAAAGCTCGTCGGACAGCGCCGCAAGCTTTTGAACTACTTGAAGAAAAAGGACATCCAACGCTATCGCGACCTTATCGCGAGGCTTGGACTGCGCAAGTAGCATCGGCCGGGAGCCGGAACACGCACGCCAGGGGGGCATCTCCCCCCGCACGCGCGCCGGCTCCCGCCTCCCCGAAAATTCACCATGCGCGCCGGGCGGCGGGACCATCCGGTCCCGATGGCCGCCGCGCCTGACGGAGTTTTTTGGGGGGGCGAACCCCAACACGGGTTGTTCCGGGTTTCACCCGGCCCCGAAAAACGAGGAACACACATTATGGCATTCGGAACACCGGCGACACGCCTGCAAACAACGGTCGGCGATTCGACCATCATCCTGGAGACCGGACGTCTGGCCAACCAGGCCGACGGCGCGATCTGGGTCCAGTGCGGGGACAACGTGGTCCTGGTCACGGCCTGCACCCAGACCCTGGAAATGGACAAGGGCTTCTTCCCCCTGGTGGTCGACTACCAGGAGATGTCCTACGCCTCCGGGCGCATCCCCGGCGGCTACTTCCGCCGCGAAATCGGCCGCCCCTCGGAACGCGAGGTCCTGGTCTGCCGCCTGATCGACCGGCCCTGCCGTCCGCTCTTCCCCAAGGGCTTCCGCGACGAGGTGCAGATCATCGCCACGGTCCTGTCCGCCGATCCCTTCACCGATCCGGACATCCTGGCCCTGACCGGGGCCTCGGCCGCCCTGCATATCTCCAAGATTCCCTTCCTGGGACCCATCGCCGGGGCCCGGGTGGGTTATGTGGACGGCCAGTTCGTCATCAACCCGCCCTATGCGGCCTTAAACGGCCCGAGCACGCTCAACATCGTCTTCGCGGCCAGCCGCGACGCCGTGGTCATGGTCGAGGGCGGCGGCAAGTTCGTGTCCGAGGACCTCATCGCCGACGCCCTGGAATGGGGGCACAAGCAGATCATCCCTCTGCTCGACCTCCAGGAGGAATTACGGGCCAAGGTGGGCAAGCCCAAGATCGAATTCACGCCGCCCCAGATCAACGCGGATATCGACGCCAGGGTCACGGAACTGGCAACGGCCGAAATGGCTGCGGCCCTCTCCATCACCGACAAGATGGAACGCCGCGAGGCCCGCAAGAACGTCAAAAACGCGGTTCTCGAGGCTATCGCGACCGAGTATCCCGAGCATCCCGAATTCAAGGGACAGGCCAAGGAACTCCTTGAGAAGATGGAGAAATCCATCATGCGTGAGCGCATCCGGTCCACAGGCACCCGCATCGACACCCGCGACCTGACCACGGTGCGGCCCATCGCCATCGAGGTCGGAGCCCTGCCCCGGACCCATGGCTCGTGCCTGTTCACCCGGGGCGAGACCAAGGCCCTGTGCGTGGCCACGCTCGGCAGCACCGGCGACGAGCAAAAAATCGAGACCCTGACCGGCGATTCCTCCAAGCGCTTCATGCTCCACTACAACTTCCCGCCCTACTGCGTGGGCGAGGTCAAGATGCTGCGCGGCCCGTCCCGGCGCGAGATCGGCCACGGCGCCCTGGCCGAACGCTCCATCCTGCAGGTGCTGCCCTCCTCCGAAGACTTCCCCTTCACCATCCGGGTGGTCTCCCAGGTCATGGAGTCCAACGGCTCCTCGTCCATGGCCTCGGTGTGCGGCGCAAGCCTGGCGCTTATGGACGCGGGCGTGCCCATCACCGAACCCGTGGCCGGCATCGCCATGGGGCTTATCAAGGAGGGCGACGAGTTCCATGTGCTCACGGACATTCTCGGCGACGAGGATGCCATGGGCGACATGGACTTCAAGGTGGCCGGAACCCACGACGCCGTGACCGGCATCCAGATGGACATCAAGATCACCGGCATCCCCCAGGACATCATGCGCAAGGCCCTCTACCAGGCCCGCGACGCCCGTCGGCACATCCTGGGCAAGATGAACGAGGTCTTAAGCGCCCCCAGGCCCGAACTGTCCCCCAACGCCCCGCAACTGGCCGTGGTCATGGTCAACCCGGACAAGATCCGGGAGATCATCGGCCCGGGGGGCAAAATGATCAAGGCCATCACCGCCGAGACCGGGGCCTCCATCGACATCGAGGACTCGGGCAAGGTGAGCATCTTCGCCCCCACCCTGGAGGCCCTGGAAAAAGCCAAGGAACGCGTGCTCTACTTCGACCAGAAGGCCGAGGTGGGCAAGAACTACACCGGCACCGTGACCAAGGTCATCGACTGCGGCGCGGTGGTGGAGATCCTGCCCGGCCTGGACGGGCTGGTGCACATCTCGCAGCTCGGCATCGAGCGGGTGGAGAACGTCACCGACGTGGTCAAGCTGGGCCAGCCCCTGGAGGTCAAGGTCCTGGACGTGGAGCCTACGGGTCGGGTGCGGCTGTCGCGCAAGGCCGTGCTCTACGAGGAGCAGGGCCGTCCCTACGACCCGGCCGACTATCCCAAGACCGGTGGCGGCGGCCGCCGTCCTGGCGGGGATCGCGGCGGACGCGGTGACCGCGGCGGACGCGGCGGGGATCGCCGGGACCGGCGCTAGGCGCGATACGCTGGAGTGAAATACGCCTCCGGCGGCCAACGGGGCACGGCCCCTTTGGAAACCCCGGACGGGGAAGACGGAATATGAACAGGGGCCTCCCATGGGAGGCCCCTGTTTTTTTGGAGAACTGCCCAAGGATTCATGAAATCGCCACGAGAACTTGAAACAACCATCACATGCGGCGAATACGTCTCTCTGGCAGCACCGGCCCGCACTCGGCCGATCCATAAGGAGAGTTCACCGATGTTCAGTCATTTCTTCGGCCACTACCTTCTCGAAAAAAAACACGTCAGCGCCCATCAGTTACGCGAGGTCCTGGCCCTGCAGGATTCGGTACGGGTCAAAATCGGCATCCTGGCCATCGACGCGGGCTTCATGACCGCCGCCCAGGTGGAGACCGTGCACCGGCTCCAGACCTCCTTCGACATGCGGTTCGGGGAAATCGCCGTCAACAAGGGCTATCTTACCGAGGACCAGGTGACCGACCTGCTGTCCCGGCAGAGCAAACGACACCTGCTGGTCAGCCAGGCACTGGCCGACAAAGGCATCATGACCTTCGAGGCCATCGAACGGGCCCTGGCCGACTATCGCCGGGATTCGGGGCTTTCCGAGGCCGAATTCGAGGCCCTCAAAAATAACGACATGGACGCTGTGGCCGCCGCCCTGGCCAGGATGCCTGAGCTTGGCGACCCGGAGGTCTACGCCGGATATTTCGCCCTGTTCGTCCGCAACATGGTGCGCTTCATCGACAGCGGCATCGTTCTCAAGCGGGCCCTCCGGGTTACGCGGCAGCCCTTTGAACACCTCGTGTACCAGGAAATGGACGGCCGGTTCAAACTCTTCGCCGGCTTTGCCGGTCCCGGAGCGGCCATGGCCGCCTTCGCCTCGCGTTACGCCAAGGCGGGCATCCCGGAATGGGGCGATTATGCCCGGGACGCCCTGGGCGAGTTCCTGAACGTGCAAAACGGACTTTTCCTGTCCAAGCTGTCAAACGACTGGGTGGAACTGGAACTTCTCCCGCCAGAGTGCCGCAGCGACGAGGCCATCCGGTCCGTGGGCGCGGTCTACGCCATCCCGTTCGCCCTGCCGTTTGGCGAATTCACCTTTTTCATCGGCCTGGGATCCCCGGTCTTCAATTAGCCCAGACCCAAAGGAGCACCGACATGGCCCGCATACTCGTGGTGGACGATTCCATCGTTTCCCGCCAAAGCCTCAAGGAAATCCTGCACGACGCCGGCCACGAGGTGGTCGGCGAGGCCGGCGACGGCGACGACGCCGTGGCCAAGTACAAAAGCCTGCGGCCTGATCTGGTGACCATGGACATCACCATGCCCAGGGTCAGTGGTATCGAGGGATTAAAAAGGATCGTGGCCGAGGATGCGGCCGCCCGTGTGGTCATGATCAGCGCCCTGGGACAGGGCGCCAAGATCTTGGAAGCCCTGCAAAACGGCGCCCGGCACTATGTGACCAAGCCCTTCGAGGCCGACAAGGTGGTGGAGGCCGTCCGGGAGGTCCTGGCCGCGTAAGGCCCGCCCACATCCACCGCGCACGAGGTGCCCCATGAGCGTCACCCTGGCCGGCTTCACCCCGACCGACCTCTCCAGCGAGGACCAGACCATCAAAAACCTGGTGGAGCAGGCCAGGACCTTCGAGGCCTCGGAACACGGAAGCCTCGTCCACGCATTCTTCAAGGAGCACCCGCGCGCCGACGGGGTGGTCGTCCTGGAGGACGAGCGGCCCGTGGGGCTCATCATGCGCAACGAGTTCTACCAGAAGCTGGGCTCCCTCTACGGCCGCGACCTGTTCATGACCCGGCCCATCCGGCTGATCATGAACGCAAGCCCGCTCATCGTGGAGGTCAGCGTGGACGTGGCCGCCATCTCGGTCATCGCCATGAACCGCGATCCCACCCACCTCTACGACATGGTCATCGTCACCGAGGAGGACCGCTACCTGGGGGTGGTCAGCATCAAGCGTTTCATGCTGGAGCTTTCGCGCGGCCGGGGGCGGCAGATCGAACTCTTAAACGAGCAAAAGGATATCCTGCGGCTGGCCAACGAGGCGGAAATCGGCCATCGCCGCCAGATCGAGGCCAAAAACAGCGAACTGCGGGACAAAAACGACGCCGTGCGAAACCTTTTGGACAACGCCGGCCAGGGCTTTTTGTCCTTCGGCGCGGACCTCGTGGTGTCCGAGGAATACAGCCTGGAGTGCGTCCAGCTCTTTCGCATGCCCATCGGGGGAAAGCCGTTCCCCGAAGTCCTGGCCCGGCATCTGCCCGCGGATGCGCGCCAGACCGTTTCCCAGGTCCTGACCGACGTCTTCTCCACGGAAAAACCCTTGCAGCAAAAAGTGTTTCTGTCGCTTCTGCCAGAGGAACTGACCATCCATGACCGGACAGTGCAGGCCCAGTACAAGATCATCCGCCGTCAGGACGAAAACCGGATGATGGTCATCCTGACGGACGTCACCGAAAAAAAGCGCCTGGAGCGCAAGATGGCCGAGGAGCGACAGAACGTCAAAATGGTGGCCAAGGCCCTGTCCCGCCAGGCCGAGGTGACCGGGGCCGTCGAGGAGTTGCGGGATTTCGCCGCGCTTCACGCCCGGCGCATCGTGTCGCCGGATTCCGGGGAGTCCCCAGCCACGGCCCTGGCCGAACTTTTCCGGATGGTGCACACCTTCAAAGGCGATTTCGCCCAGCTCGGGCTGTACAACACCTCGGCCCGGCTCCACGAGGTGGAAAACGGCCTGGCGCTCATGGCCGGCCATGACACCCCGCCATCCTGGGAGGGACTTGCGGCGGCCGTGGACGATTTTGACGCCTCGACCCTGCTGGCCCAGGACGTGGCCATCCTGACCGGCATCCTGGGTGAGGACTTTTTCGGCGGGCAGGAAACGTGCCGCATCCGCACCTCGGTCCTGCTCAATCTGGAGCGTCGGGTCGCGGAACTGTTGTCCGGGACCGAGCGCGAGGTCATTCTTGCAGAACTGCGCGCCCTGCGCCGCCACAATCTCAAGGACCTCCTCGCCCCCTACGGCGAATACCTGGAAACCATGGCCGCACGCCTGGAAAAAGCCGTCGCGCCCCTGGCGGTGACCGGCGAGGACGTCTTCGTGGACAAGGAGCCCCGGGCCGGGTTCATCAAGTCCCTGGTGCATGTTTTTCGCAACATGATCGACCACGGCGTGGAGGACATGGACCAGCGCGTGGCCATGGGCAAATCCGAGACCGGACGCATCGCCTGCCATGTGGAATGCCCGGAACGGGACGCGGTGCGCCTGACGATCTCCGACGACGGCCGGGGCATCGACGTGGCCAGGGTGCTGCAAAAGGCCGTGGACAAGGGACTGGTGGCACCTGAGACAGCTCGGGATATGCCCGTCTCCCAGGTCTACGAACTGCTCTTTCTGGACGACTTTTCCACCAAGGACGAGGTCAGCCCGCTGTCCGGCCGAGGGGTGGGCCTGGCCGCGGTCAAGGCCGAGACCGAGCGGCTTGGCGGCCATATCAGCGTCGAATCGGCGCCCGGCCGGGGCACCCGGTTCCACTTCACCCTGCCGCTTCTGCCTGACGAACGATCCCACGGCGCGGCCCTGCTTGCGGCCTGAAAACCGCCCGGATCTTGATGCCCTGTCAGGGGCCGGGTACACGGGATTTCCATGCGCCTGACGATTCCCATCATTCTGGCGGCCCTGGCGGGGTTGGCCTTGAGCACATGGATCGAAAACCCGACCCTGTTCCTGATCTCCGCCCTGCTGGGCCTGCTGGGTTCCTGCGGCATGGCCCTGGACATCATCCGCACCCGGCAGGAATACATCTCCATGGGGGACTCCCTGGACTACGGATATCTGACCGGACTCCAGGCCGTGGTCTCGGGCCTGGCCCATCTGGTCCTGGCCGTGGCCCTGATCGTGCCTGTAGGGGCCTGGCTGACGGGATTCGGCAGGCCGCTTCTGTCCTGGATGAAAAATCATGCCGGCCTGCCCTGCATGATCGCCGGGCTCTGGCTTTTTCTGAACTACGCGGGGCCCATTATCGGGCAGGCCGTATCCAGTATCGGGATGGCCGGCGACGGCGCGGCCGAACAGGCCGTGCGCTTCGTCAACGCCGCTGTGGAAAAGCTCATCAGCCTGATTCTGTGTCTGGTCGGCCTGGCCATGATGCTGCTCGGTGGGGTGGCCTTCATGGCTGGGAAAGGCCCTGTGGAACTTCTCCTGCGCCTCCTGTAAGCGACGCCGGGCTCTCCGAAAATCGGTCCGCGCACGCGTCGCCAAAGGGGAAATACGGCCGGTCAGAAGATCATAAGCAGAGTGCCGCTCAGGGCCTTGAACACGTTGGCGAAGGCGTAGGCCCCGGCATAGCCCAGGGCCGGCACGCCGCTGGCCGCGGCCGCCGTGACCAGGGCCAGGGACGGGGTGCTGGTCATGGACCCGGTGATGCCCCCGAGCAGAAGGGCCATGTTCAACCGCAGCACGTATCTGCCGAAGAAAAGAGCCACGAAAAACGGCACCAGGGTCACGGCCACGCCGCTTAGAAAAAGCGGCAGGCCCACGGCGGCCAGGGAGGCCACGATGCTGCCGCCGGCCGAAAGCCCGATGCCGGCCATAAAGAACAGGATGCCGAGTTCCCGCACCACCCAGGCCGCAGCCGGCGGGACCCGGCCGAAGGTGGGATGCAGGGAGCGCAAAAAGCCGATCAGTATCCCCGAGGCCAAAAGCCCCCCGGACATGCCCAGGCCCAGAGACACCGAGCCCAGGCGGATCGTGAACTTGCCGAGCACGATGCCGACGGCGATGCCCAGGGCGAAGGTCAGGATGTCGGTCTGCACGATGTCGCGCTCCACATGGCCCAGGGTCTTTACCAGCTCCCGCAGCCGGGACTTGAGTCCGGCCAGGGTCAGAAGGTCGCCGCGCTCCACAATGACGTCCACGCGTTGCGGCAGTTCGATCTGGGCCCGCACCAGCCGGGTTACGAAACAGCCCGAGCGGGCCAGGATGTGCAGGTCGCTCAGGTGCTTGCCCACAGCGTCGGCATGGGTGACCACCACCGTGGCCGTCTCGATGGGTGCCCGCACCAGTTCCCGGTCGAACACCCCGGGGCCGAAATAGTCCGAAAGCTCCTCCAGCCGCTCCACCTCCCCGGCCACGGCCACCCGGTCGCCTGGTTCGATCCGGGTCTCGGCGTCCGGGAAGAACACCCCGCCGTCGCGCCTGATCTCCTGGACCACGCAGCCGGTCCGGGCCGGAAGGCCGAGTTCGCGCAGGGTCCGCCCCATGACCTCGGGGTTTTTGACCTCGAAGACCCGGATCATGTGACGTTTCTCGGCCAGGGCGGCCTCCTCCTCGCCCTCCTCGGGCATGCCCCGCTCACGGGCCGCGGCCCTGGCCGCGTCGGCCAGATCCGTACGAAATATCCGGGGCACGACCTTGATGCACATCATGACCCCCATCATGCCGAAAACATAGGCAATGGCGTAACTGACCCCGATTTCGGCAATGGCCGCGTCCGGGGTCACGCCCTGGGCCAGCCGGGCCAGTCCGCTACGCACGGCGTCCTGGGCCGCGGCCAGGGCCGGGGTGCTGGTCAGGGCTCCGGCCATGAGCCCGGCCGTGAGGCTGTTGGAAAAGCCGCACACCTCACCGAGCCCCCTGGCCAGGAAAAAGGCCGTGGCCGCCGTGATCAGGGCCAAAGACGCATATTTCAGGCCGTCGCGGGCCACCACGCTGAAAAACCGGGGCCCGGCCTGAAGTCCCACGGAATACATGAACAGGATGAACCCCAGTTCCATGGCCTGGGACGGGCCCTGGTAGCCCAGGTGTCCGAAGACCAGCCCGGCCAGAAGCACTCCGGCCGTGCTCCCCAGGCGGATGGACCCCACACGGAGGTTGCCGAATAGCGCACCGAGCCCGAGCACCAGAAAAAAGACCAGGGCCGGATTCCGGGACAAAAGATCGTGAAGGTCGATGACCATGGGAAAGCTCCGACAGGTTCGGAAGACGGCAAGGCCACGGCGGGGCGCTCCGGGCTATCTGCCGGCGCCTCCGGACGGCCGGGAGGGAGGTGGTGAAATGGGCAGTTCGTAGGAGAAGGCCTCTCCCTCCACCCGTACCGTGAGCCTGACCCAGCCGATGCCCATGCCGGCGGGGAAATACACATAACCGGCCATAAGGCCGTACGGGGCGATGGGGACTGGCCGCAAGGCCAGGGAGGTCAGGTCCGCCTCCATGTCCCGGCGCAGTTGGCGTCTGGCCTCGGGCAACGAAGTGGCCGCGCCGGTGATCGCGCCGACGCCCCCGCCGATCAGGGCTCCCTGCCACAAGGCGTTGCCGCCGCCGACAATGGCCCCGAAAAGGGTTCCCAGACCCGCACCGATGACCGCCCCGGCCGCACCGCCGCGCAGGGCGGCCTTGGCCGACTCGTCAAAGGCCGTGGAGGCCTCGGCCACATCCACGGCCTGAATCGGCGGATAGGAGGCGTAGCGCCCGCCAGGAGCCAGGCCTACGACCTCGGCCGGATCCACCATGGGATAGCGTGCGCCACGGTTGCGAAAGACGATCAGTACCGGGGCCAGCCCGGCCCGGGAATAGTCCAGACCAGGACCGGGTTCGGCATAGGCCACGGCGGCGATGTCCCATTCGGCCGATGACACGGAGCCGGGAATTCCCGCCGGCTCGGACAACGCCTGAGGCGTGGGGGGAGGCGTGGCCACCACGCAGGAGGCCAGGAGCAGGCAGGCGAGCACGGCCGCCGCCGCGCGCAGGCATGGGCCATGGTTTCGGCCGGGAAAAGGGCTGTTCATGAGGCGTGTGTTCTCCGTTCTGACGCGTCGGGGCCCGGGGCCCCCTGGCGGGGCGGGCGGGGGGGCCGCGGGTGGG
>JBMONM010000014.1:0-9842 GCA_049324675.1 Thermodesulfobacteriota bacterium | reverse complement strand
CCGCGCCGCCTGGCCGGGCAGGGCGCCGCGGACGCGGGACGGATCTTACTTGCAGAACTTTATGGAGTCCATGATCTTGCGCAGGGTGGCTTCGGAGGCGGAAAACTCCTGGTTCTCACTGTAGGCCATGAAATTCATGTAGAAATTTTCGCCGTCGTAGCACTGCCAGATGATGCGCTGAAAACCGTTCTTCTGCGGCGCCTCGACAATCTCCCAGCCGATGACCCCGCACTTTTTCTTGGCGTCCCCGTCATCCCGGCGCTTGGCCTGCAACAGCTTCTTGATGGTCACCCGCTCCTGATCCTGCTTCAGCCCGGCGCTGACCGCCGAGGCCCGGGGAAAGCTCGGGACCATCTGTTCGGCGTGGAAATTGAATCCCATGGTGGTTTTCATATACCGAAAGCCCACGCTCTCGGAATCCGGGCTGCCCTCGACGATCTCCCAGCCGGCGGGGATGGTGAACTGGAACTTGCGGGCCGTATTGGTGAAGGTGGTGTCCTGGGTCAGGACCTTGCCCCCGGAGGATGCGCCCGGAGCCTGGGCCGACTGCGCATCGGGCGTGGCCGAGGACTTGCCGCCGGTGACGGCGTCGAGCCCCTGCTTGAAAAGTCCCAGCTGGGCAAAGGCGGGCGAGACGACGAGAAAAATCGCGACAAAGACCCCAAGCACGCTTGAAACCACGCACCTTGCTTTCATGAAGGCCTCCTGGTTTGGCGTTGGGCAAAAAGACGAACGATCCCTCCTTGTTCCACATGCAGCACAGGCGGCAACGCAACGAACGGGCACTCTCTCCGCCGCCGGAAGGTTCCGGAGGACCTTGCGGCGCGGTCACGCAATCACGTCACCATCACCCCGGCATAGCCGACCACATGCCGGTAATCGCCGGACACCTCGCCCGAAGTGGCGTAATCCACAACCTCCGCCCGGGTGGCGCCCAGTTCCACGGCGAGAAACAAGGCCAACGTCATGGGCAAAACCCCGCACATGGTGATGCCCTTGTCCCGGACCACGGAAAAAAGGCCCATGGGACTCAAGGCCGTGATCTGGGCCAGGGCCAGGGAATCCAGCTCCCTGGCCATGTCGTGGCTCACATAATGGCTCATGTCCGAACTGACCACCACGGAAACCGGCGTGGGCCAGGCGCGGATGGCTCCGGCCAGACTCACGGCCACGTCGCCGAGAACCGTAGGATTGTATTCGGACACGACCACGGGAACGATGCGCGTGGCCGGATTTTTGACCCATAAAAAGGGGACGAGGACTTCCAGGCTGTGTTCGCCCAGATGGGCCTCGTAATCCGCCGCCAGCCGGGTATCGGCCTCAAGCATGGCCCGGGCCAGATCGGTTTCAACGGCCAGCCCGCCGCCAGGCAGATGCCATGTTCCGTCGGGCCAGACAGCCAGCCTCCGGCCACGTCCGGTATGGCTCGGACCGAGAAGCACCACGGTTTCGGCCAGATCGGCCCTGCCCAAGGTTTTTCCGGCCACAGCCCCGGAATAAACGTAGCCGGCATGGGGTGCCATGGCCACCAGGGCCGGTTTCCCGGACGGCTCTCCAGCCAGGTCCAAGAAAGCCCGTACTTCCTTTTTCAGGGCCGGTCCGGCGGGATAAAACTGGCCGGCGACAATGGGCTGCCTGTTCATGGACGCCTCCCTGTAGTCGGGGATGCTCGAGGCGGCACGGCGCACAATCCTCTAGCATCCCCTTCTTACAGGCCCGATGCCCCGAGGGCAACACCGTTTTCGACTGATTTCCTCCCCTCTGCCAGTTGAACGTCCACCCCCTTTCCGGCCGGCAGCCCACCGGCCCGATCGTCCGAAGGCCCAGGCATGCGGCGCAGACCGCCGCGATCTCAGGCCAGCGCCCGGCGGGTTCCCTCCAGGGCCTCGGCCCCGCTCTCTTCCTTCATCCGCTCGATGAGGCTTTTCAGTACCTGGGCCTGATTGGCCATTTCCCCCACGGCCTGGGCGGACTGGCGCATGGCGTCCGAGGTTTCCGCGGATATCCTGTTGACGTCCTCGATACTGCGGTTGATCTCCTCGCTGGCCGCGGACTGCTCCTCCGAGGCCGTGGCGATGGAACGCACCTGGTCCGAGGTCGTGTCCACCAGGGAAACGATGGCCTCCAGGGCCTCCCCAGCCTGGACGGCCAGACCCGTGGCGGCCTCGATCTTGGTCACGGACTGCTCCACGTTCTCGATGTTCTTGCGCGTGCCGCCTTGGATGCCCCGGATGGCGTCGCCGACCTCCTTGGTCGCGGTCATGGTCTTTTCCGCAAGCTTTCTGACCTCGTCGGCCACCACCGCAAATCCCCGGCCGGCCTCGCCGGCCCGGGCCGCCTCGATGGCCGCGTTTAAAGCCAGCAGGTTGGTCTGGTCGGCGATGTCCGAAATGACGTTGAGAATCTGGCCGATGCCTTCGGCCTGTTTCCCGAGCGAGGCCATGTCGTCCTTCATCTCGGCGGACTGGGTCTGGACCTCGCCGATGCCGTTGACCATCCGGGTGACGACTTCGGCCCCTTCCGTGGCCTTGGCCTTGGCCTTGTCCGCGGTTTCCGCGGCCTGAGAGGCGTTTTTGGCCACCTCAAGCACCGTGGCGTTCATCTCCTCCATGGCCGTGGCCGTCTCTCCGACGCGCCGGGCCTGTTCCTCGGCCCCCCGGCTCGACTGCTCGATCTGGGCCGAGAGTTCCTCGGAGGCCGAGGTGACCACCTCGACAACCCCCTCAAGCTGTCCCGCCGCCTGAAGCATGCCATCGGCCTTGGAGTGTTCCGCTTCCCGGCGGGCCTCCTCAGCCTGCTGCGTGGCGGCCCTGGCCTTTTCGGACTCGCTGCGGGCCTGAGCGCCCATCTCCTCGGCTTCGGCGATCTTGGCCTTCAGGTTGTCGAGCATCCGGGCCAAGGCGCGCTGCAGCATGCCCATCTCGTCCTTGCGCGTGATGTCGAGGGTCACGCCCAGATCACCGCCGGCAATGCCTTCCGCCGAAACGATCAGCCCGGACACGGGCCGCAGGACGTTGACATGCAGGGTTGCCCAGATGCCCGCCAGCAGCACGACCAGCACGACGCCGGACATGATGACGATGGTATAGCCGATGTCCCTGGCCTTGGAAAAAACAACCTCCGGAACGATCGTCTTGACCGCGACCCAGTTGGTCATGGCCGATTTCTCGAACAGGACGATCCTGTCCACGCCGCCGTCCTGGATCGTGATCTGCCCGGAATTCTGTTCAAAAAGCCGCTTGCCGTAGCTGGTGTCCTGCAGCACGTTCAACTTGGCCTGGAGCTTCTTGTCCGGATGGGCGATGACCAGTCCGTCCGGAGAAAGGACGAACATTTCGCCCCCGGGGCCGGACATGGGTACCACGAACTTCTCCGAAAAATAGCCGATGTTCACCCCGGCCACGAGAACGCCCACAACCTTGCCGTCCAGGCGGACCGGCGAGGCCACGATAAATACCGGCATCCCCTTGTCCACGCTGATGACCGGCTTGGAAATGACGTTTTGCCCCTGCAGGCCCTGTATGCAATAATCCCGGTCGCTCAGATCCGCGCCCACGATCTTCCCAGGTACGCCAGCGGCGAGAACCTTGCCCTTCTGATTGAGCAGCAGCACATTGTCCAGCCCTGGCAAACGGTCTGTGATGCTTTTCAGGATTTCCGTGACGTTGGCGGACTCTTCGGCCGTTGGTTCGGGGTTGACCAACAACCCGGCCAGGGGATCGATGCGCGAGCTGGCCGAGACCACCTGCTGTATGCCGTTGACCCACAACTCGATCATGTCCACGACGGAACTCAGGTCACCCTTGGCCTTTTCCGAAGACAACCCCTCCATGGCGGTCGTCGCCTTGGTGAAGGACAGTATGGTGCTGAGGCCCATCCCCAGGGATAAAAGAATAACCGTCGGCAGCAAGAACTTGAGTTTCAGATTCACTGTGTCCTCCCCTCCCCTTCTTGAAATCGTTTCACGACCGGCCCTGACCGCGCTTACATCGTCGACCCCCGTCTTCACCGACGGTTTCCACGGCATAATCCGGTTGTCTTCCTCCGCAGGCCTGCCATTTCCGCCGTGCGCAGTCCCGTCCCGGGAAGACCAAGCAGCATGCGGCGCCCAAACACAATTCGCCGCTTTGACGCGCGTATTCCAGCACTAAAGCATTGTCAACAGCACTCCAGCATCGTCCGGGTCGGTTTGTTCGGCCAATCAGCGCTGATAACGAAAATCACCTCTCTAGAGCATACCAATTTCATTATATCAGAAATCCATGCAACATACCATATGCATCTTGAATATCGTCGATCCGTTGCACGGACAACAAAATGCCATAGCCTCGTCGGGAGAATCGGGCAGGGATGCATCAGATCGGGACTACAAGCGGCGGTGAACTCCGCCGAAAAGCGGGAACGCCGGAAGGGCGTGTCGGGGCAAGACATCCCCTGGGGATGTACGTCTAGCGGAACACCACGGTCTTGTTGCCGTGCACCACGACCCGATCCTCAAGGTGCCAGGTCACGGCCCGGGCCAGGACCGTGCGTTCCAGGTCGCTGCCGGTGTTTTTGAGTTCCGCCACGCCGAAACGGTGATTCACCCTGGCCGTGTCCTGCTCGATGATCGGGCCGGCGTCGAGTTCCTCGGTCACGTAATGGGCTGTGGCCCCGATCAGCTTGACCCCCCGGTCGTGGGCCTGCCGGTAGGGGTCCGCGCCCGCGAAGGCGGGCAGGAACGAATGGTGGATGTTGATGATCCGGCGTGAAAAGGCGGACGCAAAGGCCCCGGAAAGCACCCGCATGTACCGGGCCAGGACCACCAGATCCGTGTCCGCGCCGAGAATCTCCAGCATGGCGGCCTCGGCCCCGGTCATGTCTCCGTCGGGGACGGGCACGTGATGGAAGGGCACGCCGAACGGCTCCACGCTTTTTTGCACGTCCGGGTGGTTGCTGATGACCGCCGAAACGCGGCACGGCAGTTCGCCCCGGGAGTAGCGCCACAGCAGTTCCATGAGACAATGGTCATGGCGCGAAACCAGGATGGCCATGTTCTTGACGTCGTCGGCGTGGGAAAGGCGCCAATCCATGCCGAACCGCTCCCCCACGACCTCGCCGAAGGCCGTTTCCAGGGCGGACCGGGACAGGTCCAGCACCGGGGCATGGAACTCCAGGCGCAAAAAGAAAGTCCCGCCCTCGGGGTCCGTGGAGTGCTGGTCCAGGTCGATGATGTTGGCCCCGTGGGTATAAAGGAAGGTGGTCACGGCGGATACGATGCCGGGGCGGTCCGGACAGGTGATGAGCAGGCGGGCGATATGGGACATGGCTGCGTCTCTCCAGCGTGGTGAAGTCGGGCGCGCCGGAGGAGGACGGATATCCTCCGTCCGGCGCCCGGGGAGAGCTACACCAAAGCGCGTCCCTTGACCAGCCGCAGGCTCAGTCCGTCCGGCCGAGGGGCACGCAGCGAGAGAAGACACTGCCCCCCCACTGTTTCTCCCTAGATCTTCACGACAGGCACCCCGATGACCGTGACCCCGCACTGCGATAGCGCCCGTGAAAAGCATTCCCTGACGTTCCCGGCGGTTCCCGCACCACATGCCTTCGCTCCGTATCCCTTGCCCAGGCAGACGATGTCTATCCCCGGGATATCGAGCCCGGGAACGTTATCCAGGCCAGCCTTTGAAGCGAACATCTTCAGGATCCCGTATTGTTCGTTTTGCAGCACGACGAAGACCATGTGGAGGCCGCAGCGCACGGCGGTCCATATCGACTGGGGTGAGAATTGAAACGACCCGTCGCCCACCACGGCGATCACCGGCCGCCGCCTGCCCGTGCGCTGTTCGGCAAACGCAAGCCCGACCGCAGCGGGCATGCCCCACCCCAGGCCGCCGGAGGCGGTCATGTAGTAGCTGTCCGGCTTCGTGATGCGACCAATTCCGGTTTGGGCGAACTCGGCCATATTGGAGGGCGATTCACTGACCACGACAACGTCTTCCGGAATGCATTCCGACAGGACCTGGAAAAGCCGCCGCGGCGTCACTGGCGATCCGGCATCCCGAACGCTGTCTTGGCCCTGGTCCATCTTTTCTGGCTTGGCCCCGATCGAAGTTCCGGAACGTCGGGCGACATGCCTCGAAAGCTCCTCAAGGGCCAACCGGCTGTCGCCGACCAGGCTGTCGCCGACAACGGCCCTGGCCGCCTCGGAGGGATCATCCGTGATGTGCAGGAGCCGCGCCCCTGACGGCAGATACCGACCGGGAACCCACGGATAATAGCGAAACACCGGGGCACCGACGACCAGAACAAGATCATGACCCTGCAACGCCTTGCCCAGGGGGCCTATGGCCGCAGGAAGCGTCCCGGCATACAGCGGATGATCCTGGGGGAAGGACACCCGTTCCGGCAAAGGGGCCAGCCACACGGGAGCGGCCAGTTTCTCGGCGAACGCGATCCCCTGTTCCCAGGCGTCGCTGCGCGCCACGTCCCCACCGTACACAATAGCGGGATGGGTACTGCGGTCCAGCGCCTGCGCGAACTCCACGATCCGTCGCGGGTCCGGGGCGATGCGCGTCGACGTGGTGCGAAACACCTCGATCTCATCCATCGGCTGGTCCCAGTCATCCATGGGCAGGGAAAGAAACACCGGCCCGGTGGGCTGCTGAATGGCTGTTGCATAGGCGCGCATAAACGCGCCCGGGACATCCTGGGCTCTTTTGGGTTCATAACTCCATTTGACCCAGGGCCGTGGCAGCGTCTCCGCAGCCACATTCGCGAGAAATGGCTCACACAACAGCATGTCCCTTGTCTGTTGCCCGGCAGTGATAACAAGCGGGGTCTTACCAAGATATGCGGTAATGATATTTCCCATCGCGTTTCCAAGTCCCGCGTTGGTATGCACATTAACCAACACTGGAGCCTTCACTCCCTGTGATATCCCTTCCGCGATACCGACGACACACGATTCATGCAGTGCTAAAATGTATTGAAAATCATCAGGAAGATCCCGAAGAAAAGCCTCTTCCGTTGATCCTGGGTTCCCTACTATGGTTGTCAGTCCTAGACGCCGCAGCAGATTGAATGTCACATCACGAACAGTCGGCATATATTCTCCTTCAAGTGAGCACAATGTTTCTTCTGGAATCTAATTGAATGAAAATCATATCCCCTTAGGGCAATATCCGCAGTATCACCTTTGCTCGCTCCCGGCACTTTTGAGGCAAGGCCCATGTCGTCATTCTCTTGCAAACGACTCTGGAATTCCCTGTCATGGTTTCCAGATATCCTCCCCCCTTCCAGCCCGCACAGGATCATTTCCCGTTCATGCTGCAGCCCATGGATATGGACAATTCCGAATCCATAAAACATCAGATCAATCCTCTCAATCCATTTCCCGTTGACAAAGTAATACAATATTACAAAATATATGCGAAATTGTCACTGAGGTTGCGCCACATCCGTTTCAGGACATCGGATCGTTTGGGCCTTTCCGGGATCGACCACAACATCGGGGAAAAAATGCGCTTCTGGAAGACGTCTTGCCTGTTGCTGGCTCTGACTCTCTTGGTCGGTTGCGCGAAAAACAAGGAGATCGCCCACCAGATCGCGGCGCAAAATCTCTACCAGGACATCGCTTACGAAAACGGCGCCAAGCCCGGCCCCCGTGTGGTTGTCCTGCCGGGGGAGGTGGCGTCCTCCAGCTACGAATTTCTGGCCCAGGTCAAGCCTGACGGTCTGCGCGAGTTCGCAGAGCTCGAACTGGGCAAGGCCAATTTCACTGTCCTCGATAAAAACGCCCTGGGCGACCTCCACCAGGAAATAGCCCTGGCCGCGAACCTCGGCGATGGCTCGGTCGCCCGATCATTCTCCCAACACGACGCAACGCCACCGCAGTGGCTCATCATTCTCGACGTGGTTGACGTCAAGACCCAGACCACGGCCTTCACCTTCACCGACAAAAACGCCGCCGCCGTTGCCGGGGCCTTGATGGGCGGCATGTTCCTCGGGTCGGCCGGAGCCCAGTTGGGTTCGGGGCTCGTCGGCTCCATCAACCCAGCCGAGGAACAGCGTCTCTGGGACATCACCCTGAAATACCGAATCCTGGACGGCGGTACGGGTCAGCCCCTTTTGCAGGGCACGTTCACGGAGCAAGCCACGATCACCAGGGAGCTCAAAGGATTCCTTGGCGTGGACGAGGCCCAGGCCGGGGGCATCACCCTGACCACAGTGGCCCAGCGGCTGGTCCAGAAGGTGGTTCAGGAAATGGACCAAAAGCACAAACTGCCGGCAATGGCCTCGGCCGTGGTTGCCGCCGCGCAACAGCCCGTCCCGGCCAAGTCCGTAAAAAACAAAAAGCAGCCGGCCACGAAACAGCCCCGCATCCAGTCCCAGCCTGTCCCCGACGAGACCGGGCCCGACATGGCCTGATTGAAAAAGACACTGGGTGGGTTTGTCTGCCAGCTGCCCGCCCTGTGGTCCACAAGCCCCCCTCCCAGCGCCAAGGAAGTGGCTCTGGCCAAAACCAGTTGCTCAACCATTCCAAACGGGGAGGGAAATCCGACCTGATCGACGCCATGGTCGAATTCGACATCTACAGGACCGCAGGGCCTTTGGTAACCTTGAGCGATCCGCAATCCCCCCTGCTCGAAATGGGGCGGGCCCTGGCCATAAGCGGAGACGATCTGGAAGGCAGGTTCTTCATCCTGCCCGATGTGGCCTCGAAGCTGACTCCGGAAAAACTGGCGACGGCCGTAGTGGAGAACATGCGCCGCTCCTCCGTGATCGAACCCCTGGCGGTGGAGATAGTGGAGGACAAGGATGGCGTCCGGCGCCCGGTGACGGTGTTCAAGTACATCCAGGTGGAGCGGCGCAAGAAGGTTCAAGAGCAGCCCGACTGGGACCGGGACAGCAAGCCCCAGTCAAAGATGATCTCGATTCCCCACTACCACAACATGGCCATGGCCGTGATTTCCAAGGGGAATGACCTGCTTCTGGTGATCGTGACCGCCCCGGAGGACAAATTCCTGCACACCTCGAAGGCGTAAAAAAGATGGTGGGCTCGGCCGTATAACCGGCTGATGCCCATATGGCACGGCGGATCGCAACGGTTTTGACGGCTGGGCAGCCGCCCATTTTGATTTGCCGCCTTGCCATCACCATGGCCGGCAGGGAGAAGAGCTTCTAGATATTTTCCGTATTCCGCTCGAATACCCGCAGTTCATTGACGATGAGGTTCCCCAGGTTCCGGATGTCCTTGTCTTCCTGGGCCATGGCCATATCCCCTATGCGTTTAATCTCGGAGCGAATGGCTTCCAGGACGTATTCCTTGATTTCCTGGATACGTCCGGCCACAAAGGATCGGTCCTTTTTGGCCGTCATGTGGTCGAGAATGTCCGTCAACTGCATGATCAGAAAAGCCCTTTCGGCCTGGTAGCTGGCGGCTGCCGCCAGAAGACCCAGGGTGTTGCGCTGCGCCGAATCCTCCGTGTTCAGGAAAAGATCCGAGGCCATGGCGGCATATTCGGTGAAATGCTCGTACGTCGAGCGAAAGTGTTTCGTCGAGGCCCGGGCCGCAACCGCCAAAAACAGCGTCAGGCAAAGGGCAATGGCGATGGCCGCGTGTTTCATGGATATGCTCTCCGTTTGACAGGCAAAACCGCCCGGATCGCGTGTTTCATCGCTACGGCGGCACGTCGCGTCATACCAGTTTTCATCGACTTGGCAAAGCGCGCCGCCCGCCGCTGGTTTTGAACCGGGTACGTCGTGACTGCCTGGCGGCCGATTGGACGAAACATTGACTTTCCGGCAGTATTCCTTACATCCGCGCCAGAGAAGTCGCAGACAAACCCCAGTCGTTTTTTTCG
>JBMONM010000013.1:4979-24112 GCA_049324675.1 Thermodesulfobacteriota bacterium | reverse complement strand
GGCGATGACCCGGGCGGCCTCGGCCGCGTCCCTGCGGGTGAATCCCAGGCGGCGCATGCCGGTGTCGCACTTGAGGGCCACGCCCAGGGGCCGGTCCATGTGCCGGGAGACCTCGGCCAGAAGGCGCAATTGGTCCGGATGATGCGTGAAGGCAATGACGTCGTGGAGCCACAACGCCTGACACTCGTCGGCGTCGATGGGCCCGAGAAGGGATACGATGCGTCCGGGAACGCCGGATTGGCGCAGGGCCGCGGCCTCGGCCACGGAGCCCACGGCGAAGGTCTTGGCTCCGGCCTCGGACAGGGCCCGGGCCACGGGGACCAGGCCGTGGCCGTAGGCGTCGGCCTTGATCACCGGGATGGTCTCGCCGCCGGGACGGCACAGAAGCCGGTAGTTGGACACGATGTGCCCGATCCGGACGCGGGCGCGCAGGGAATTGTACAGAATAGTCATGAGGTGCCGCCTGAAAAAAGGTTTGGGCCGGATTGCCTCGGGCAATGTGGCCGACTCCGTCGGGGATTGCAAGACGACACTCCCGCGTCAGGCCCGAAACGAGGGCATATCGGGACCACTGTTCAAGTGGACGGGGCCGTGATAGCCAATCAGGCATGAACCGAGACGATTCCTCAGCGCCCCGCCCCGCCGCCTCCAGGCCTATCCGCGTCCTGCCGCCCGAACTACAGAACCAGATCGCGGCCGGCGAGGTGGTGGAGCGTCCGGCCAGCGTGCTCAAGGAGCTGGTGGAAAACAGCCTGGACGCCGGGGCCACCCGGATCGAGGTCACGGTGGAGGGCGGCGGCCGGGGGCTCATCCAGGTCCAGGACAACGGCTTCGGCATGACCCCGGCCGAGCTTCCCCTGGCCGTGACCCGCCACGCCACGAGCAAGATCGCAAGCCTCGCGGAGCTTTCGGCCATCGGCAGCTTCGGTTTCCGGGGCGAGGCCCTGCCGAGCATCGCCTCGGTGTCCCTTTTCCGCTGCGCCTCGGCCTGCGAGGGCTTTGACGAAGCGGCCGCGATCGAGGTCGTAAACGGCCGGATCACGGACCAGGGCCCGGCGGCCATGACCCGGGGAACGAAGATCGAAGTCCGGGACCTGTTCGCCGGGGTTCCGGCTCGGCTGAAGTTCCTCAAGTCCGAGGCCACGGAGACCAAGCTGTGCGTGGAGACGTTGTGCCGGCTGGCCCTGGCCCGGCTGGACGCGGCCTTCAAGCTGACCTGCGGCGGGCGCACGGTCCACCGCTTTCCGGCCGGGCAGACCCTCGCGGCGCGGCTTTCGGGCATGTGGCCCCCGGCGGTGACCGAGGCTATGATCGAGGTCTGCCTGGACCATGCCGGGCACAGGGTGACGGGGCTTGTCGGCCGGCCGCTCACGGCCCAGGCCCGGGCCGACCGGATGCTCTTTTTCGTCAACGGCCGCCACGTACGCGACCGGGTGCTGCTTTCGGCCGTGCGCGAGGCCTACAAGGGCCGGCTTCTGTCCCGGGAATACCCCCAGGCCGTGATCTTCGTGTCCATGCCGCCCGAGGACGTGGACGTCAATGTGCATCCGGCCAAGACCGAGGTGCGTTTCCGCGACGAATCGCGAATATTTACCCTGGTGCGCCGGGCGGTGGTCGAGGCCCTGGACAGGGCCAGCGTGATGCGCACCGTGCCCGCGCCCGAGCCCTGGCTTTCCGGCCAGTCTGCGGGAGAAAAGTATCCGGGCTACCGGGACTTCAAGGCCCACATCGAGGAGCAGGACCGGGAGGCCGCCTCCCGCACCCCCTACTCCGGCCCGGCCCCTTTTTCCGAACCGGATTCGTTCCCGCCGGACCCCGCCTCGTCCCTGGCCAACCCCCTGGCCGGTCGCGACGGCCATCCGGCGGCCACAGCCTCATCCCCGGGCTGGACGCGCAACGTGGACCCTCCGGCCGTGGCCGCCTCCCTGGCCGGCCAGGCCCGCGTCCGGGAGCCCGGCCCCGTCCCGTCCGTCTCCGGTCCGATCTGCGCCCGGGAACAGCGCCAGGTTCTTTTCGACCGTCCGGTTCCTTCAGGTCCGGACGCTTCCCGCCCCGACGCGGCACGCATCCATGACGCCTCGGCCCCGGCCGGAATCCTGCCGGGAAGCGGGCCCGGACAGGCGGACGTGGAATACCTGGGCCAGTTCGCGGACACCTACCTGATCGTGCGGCTCAACCGGGAGACCCTGGCCCTGGTGGACCAGCACGCGGCCCACGAACGGGTGCTCTTCGCGGGCATGGTCCGGGCCGGCAGGCGCGGCCATTCGCGCCCCCTGGGCATCCCCATGCAGACCTCCCTGCACGCCTCGGAACAGGCCCGGCTGGAAAAGCTGTGGGACGACCTCAAGGCGGTGGGATTCGAACTGGAGAACACCCGGCCCGGGGTGCTCGGAATCAAGGCCGTGCCGCCAGGACTGTCACCGGGCGAGGCCGGCGACTACCTGCGCGCGGCCCTGTCCGGGCAGGCCAAAAAGATCGAGGACTTGTGGACGCTTCTGTCCTGCAAGACGGCCATCAAGGCCGGGACCAGACTCGCCCCCGACGAGGCCCTCTCGCTCCTTTCGGCCTGGCGGGACTGCCCGGACCGGGATTACTGCCCGCACGGCCGACCGGTGCTGGTGGCCTTCGGGACCTCCGAGCTCGAACGGCTGTTCAAGCGCAAAAGATAAGGCCGGTCACAGATAGGGATCGTCCGTGGCCAGATAACCGGTCACGTAGTCCCGGACCGCGTCCTCCAGGGAGGTCATGGGCGCGGCGTATCCGGCGGCCCGCAGCCTGTCCGTGCGGGCCTCGGTGAAATACTGGTATTTTCCGCGAAGCGCCGCCGGCATGTCCACGTAGTCGATGCGGGGTTCGCGGTCCATGGCCGAAAAGACGGCCGCGGCCAGATCGTTCCAGGTCCTGGCCAGGCCTGTGCCCACGTTGAACACCCCGCCGACATCGGGATGCTCCAGCAGCCACCACATAACCTCCACACAGTCCTTGACGGAGATGAAGTCCCGCTTCTGGCCGCCGTCGGGGTAGTCCGGCCGCTCGGACCTGAAAAGCTTCAGGCCGCCGGTGGCCGTGATCTTTTCATAGGCCTTGCACACCACGCTGCGCATCTCGCCCTTGTGGTATTCGTTGGGGCCGAAGACGTTGAAGAATTTGAGGCTGGCCACCCGGTCGAGAAACCCCTGGCGCCTGAGCCACAGATCGAACAGATGCTTGGTCAGGGCGTACATGTTCAGGGGCCGCAGCTCGTCCAGGCCCGCCGGATCGTCGTCGAAGCCCTTCGACCCGTCGCCGTAGGTGGCGGCGCTGGATGCGGTCACGAACCTGGCCCCGCACGCCCGCGCATATCCGCACACGGCCTTGGAATACTGGTAGTTGACGCGCATGAGCATCTCGGCGTCGGTCTCGGTGGTGGAGGAGCAGGCCCCCATGTGGACCAGGGCCGAGGCCCCGAAAGGATCGGCCCCGGCCTGGATGCGGGAAAGGAAGTCGTCCTTGTGCAGGTAGTCGGCGAAGCGGCGGCCCGCCAGATTCTTGAACTTGTCGTCCGTGCCCAGGTCGTCCACGACCAGGATGTCGTCCACGCCCATGGCGTTGAGCTTCCATACGAACGCGCTGCCGATGAAGCCGGCCCCGCCGGTGACGATGCGCATGGCCCCCTCCCCTGGCTTTCTTTGGGACGTTTTTTCGGGTTATGGACCGGGGCGGACCGTTTGGCAAGGCGGGACATTTCCCACATCATCAAACACCGTTCTTGCCTCGCCGGTCTTTTTCCACTAATCCCCCGGCCCACGGGAGGTCATCATGCTCGCCATCCTCGACTACAAGGCCGGAAACCAGACCAGCGTCCGCCGGGCCCTGGACCATCTCGGCATCCCCTGCCGCATCACCGCCGACCCTATGGTCATCGAAAGCGCCTCGGGGATCATCTTTCCGGGCGTGGGCGCGGCCGGACAGGCCATGGACGAACTGACCCATACCGGCCTGGACATGGTCATCAAGGCCCAGGTCGACGCCGGAAAGCCGCTTCTGGGCATCTGCGTGGGCTGCCAGATCCTGCTCGACTACAGCGCGGAAAACGACACCAGGGCACTGGGCGTCATCCCCGGCGAATGCGCCATGTTCAACCGCTCCCTGACCGAAGAGGACGGCAGCCCCATCCGGGTGCCGCACATGGGTTGGAACCGTCTGCACAAGGTAAGGGACTGCGAGATCCTCGCCGGCATCAAGCCCGAGGCCGAATTCTACTTCGTGCACAGCTACTATCCCGTTCCCTCTCCGGAATTCGTCCTGGCCGAAACCTTCTACGGCATCACCTTCTGCTCGGTGCACGGCCGCCCGGGACTGTGGGCCGTGCAGTTCCATCCGGAAAAAAGCGGCCGGCCAGGGCTTCGGCTTTTGGCCAATTTCAACGCCTACTGCCGGGAGGCCGCCCATGCTCAGTAAACGCGTCATTCCCTGCCTGGACGTCCGTAACGGCCGGCTGACCAAGGGCATCAGGTTCAAGGGCAACGAGGACATCGGCGATCCCGTGGAGACGGCCCGCATCTACTACGAGGAGGGTGCGGACGAGATCGTGTTCTACGACATCACGGCCTCGGCCGAGGGCCGGGGGATCATGCTCGACGTGGTGGAACGGGTGGCCGCCCAGATATTCATCCCGTTTTCCGTGGGCGGCGGCATCTCCACCGTGGAGGACATGCGGGCCGTGCTTTTGGCCGGCGCGGAAAAGATCTCGGTCAACTCCGCGGCCGTGAAAAACCCGGATATCATCAGCCAAGGCGCCCAGGCCTTCGGCTCCCAGTGCGTGGTGGTGGGCATGGATGTAAAACGGGTCCCGGTCTCCGAGACCATCCCCTCGGGCTACGAGGTGGTCATCCACGGCGGCAGAAAGCCCATGGGCCTGGACGCCCTGGACTGGGCCAGGACCGTGGAGGCCCTGGGCGCGGGCGAGATATGCCTCAACTCCATCGACGCCGACGGCACCAAGGACGGCTATGAGCTGACCCTGACCCGGCTTGTGTCCGACAGTGTGGGCATCCCGGTCATCGCCTCGGGCGGCGCGGGCAATCCGGAGCACATGGTCGAGGCCCTGACCCAGGGCATGGCCTCGGCGGCGCTGATCGCCTCCATCGTGCACTACGGGGAATACACCCTGCCCGGCATCAAGGAGCATCTGGCCGGCCGGGGGGTCAAGGTCCGCACCGTCTGGTGAGGAAATCCGCACAAAAACGGCCTTCGACAAAAAACGGCCGCCCCGGTGCGGACCTGGGCGGCCGCGACATTTTGTCAAGCGGCGGATTCAGGCCGGATGGGGCCGATCCTTGGGCCAGTGCGGGGAAACAAAGGTCCCGGACTTGCCGCCGCTTTTAAACATGAGCCGCACCCCGGTGATCTCGATGTCCTTCTGCACGGCCTTGCACATGTCGTACAGGGTGAGCGCCGCCACGGAGGCCGCGGCAAACGCCTCCATCTCCACGCCGGTGGGCGCGTCGGTGCGGGCCTCGGCCTCCACGACTACCGTGGAGGCGTCCTTGAGGACCTCGAAGCGCACGTCCACGAAGGACAGGGGCAGCGGGTGGCACAGGGGAATGAGTTCGAAGGTCCGCTTGGCGGCCATGATCCCGGCGATCTTGGCTGTGGCCAGGGCGTCGCCCTTGGGCAGGGCCGCAGCCTGCAAAAGCGACAGGGTGGCCGGGGACAGGACGACCCGGGCGCAGGCCACGGCGATGCGCCGGGTGGGGCGCTTTCCGCCTACGTCCACCATGCGGGCCCGACCCTGGTCGTCGATATGGGAAAGGTCCGCGGACATGCGGCCTAGAACTCCGGAACCTTGACCTTGAAGTCGATGCGCTTGGCGGCCTTGGCGTCGGCCTTGGCGTTTTCGAGATTGCCCATGGCCTGCCAGACGAAGGCCCGGTTGCCCAGAACCTCGGCGTTCTTGGGGTCGATCTCCAGGGCCTTGTTGAAATCGGACAGGGCGTTCTCGTTCTGGCCCATCTGCGCGTAGCACAGGGCCCGAACGTTGTAGGCGCTCAGCAGGTTCTTCTTCTGAATGCCCTCCGGGGCGGCCAGGATACGGCTCAAGATTTCCACGGCCTTGGGGAAATCCCCCTGGTCGATGGACGACAGGGCGTCGGCGAAATCCTGATCCGGACTGGCGATCGCCGCGAGAGGAAGGGACAGGCACAGCACTGCGGCGAGAAACATGATCCGCGCACATCTTTTCATGGTCAATTCCCCATGGCCTCCTTGGCCTTTTTGAAGAAATCCTTGACCTTTTTCATGGGCTTTTGCTCCTCCAGGGTCTGGAACTCGCGCAAAAGCTCCTCCTGCCTCTTGGTCACGGTCTTGGGAATGTTCACGGTCACGTGGACCAAAAGGTCGCCCTTGTCCCGGCTTCCCGGATGCGGCAGACCCAGGCCTCGCAGGGCGAGCACCCTGCCGCTCTGGGTCCCGCGCGGGATCTCCATGGATTCGACGCCGTCCAGGGTGGGAACCTCGATCTTGTCCCCCAGGATGGCCTGCACCACGGAAATCTCCGTGTGATAGACAAGGTCCTGCCCCTGGCGCTCGAAAACCTTGTCCGGCTCCACCCGGATGACCACATACAGATCCCCGGGGGGCCCGCCATTACGTCCGGGTTCGCCCTCCCCGCGCAGCCGCAGGCGCATGCCGTTGTCCACGCCGGCCGGTACCTTGACGCTGATCTCCCTGACCTCGGCGGTCACGCCCCGGCCCCGGCATCTGGCGCAGGGCTGGGCGATGACCGTTCCCTGGCCCCGGTACACCGGGCAGGGCACGGCGATGCGGAAAAAGCCCTGGCTTTGGTGCACCTGGCCGCTCCCGCCGCACTGGCGGCAGGTCTCGGGCCTGGTGCCCGGGGCCGCGCCGGTGCCGCCGCAGTCCGGGCAGGTGACTTCCTTGGGGATCTTCAGGTTCACGTCGGAGCCGGCGGCGGCGTCGCGGAAGGAGACGGTCAGATCGTAGCGCAGGTCGGAACCCGCCTGGGGCCGCGGGCCCCGGGCGCTACGGCCGCCGAATCCGAAGAACTCCCCGAAAATATCGGAAAAGGCGCTGAACACGTCATCGGTGGAGGAAAACCCGCCGAATCCGTTGCCGCCGAGCCCTTCCTTGCCGTAGCGGTCATAACGGGCCCGGGTGTTCGGATCGCGCAGCACCTCGTAGGCCTCGGCCGCCTCCTTGAATTTGGACTCGGCCTCGGGGTCATCGGGGTTGCGGTCGGGATGGTACTTGAAGGCCATCTGACGGTAGGCCTTCTTGATGTCTTCCTCGCCGGCTTCGCGGGGGACGCCGAGAATCTCGTAATAATCAGCCTGGGACATACGCGATCACAACGGGCGGTTACGATTCAACATGGATGCCCGCTTCCTCGATGGACTCGGACGGCAGCACCTCGCCGGCGGCAATCTCCCGCAGCGCCGTGACCACCTCTTTGTTCTTGCATTCCACAAGGGGGGTGTAGCCTTCGCGGTACTGCCTGACCCGCTTGATGGCCATCTGGACGATGAGGAAACGGTTGTTGATCTTTTGGAGGCAGTCTTCGACGGTAATGCGTGCCATTCGTTTCTCCTTGCGCGCCGGACGGATTGCGGCGACGGCCAGGTGGCGTTTGCCTACTCTGGTAAGTCGTTTTTCGGCCGAGTCAAGGTGCCACAAGCGGGTGCGACGCGGCCTTAAGGACAATATGCCCAACGCAAAACTGAAGTTTATATCCCAGACCTTTCCGGATCGTCAAGGGTCGCGGCCGAGTCCCGGCATCCCTGGTAGCGCACGGCCAGGATCGTGATGTCGTCGGATTGGGGGGCGTCACCGGCATGGGCCCGCACCGCCGCAAAGATGCCCTCCACCATCACTTTCGGAGACCGGCGCCGCTCATCCCGGCAGACGTCCAATAGCCGCCCGTTGCCGAACAGGGCGTGTTCCCCGTCCATGGCCTCGGTCACGCCGTCGGTATAGACGACCAGCGAATCCCCCGGCACCAGGTCCAGCGCGCCGGACTGGTAGGGAAAACCGGGCACGGCCCCGAGCACCAGCCCCCCGGAGCGCGGCAGAAAGGCCGTGGCCCCGTCCGCGCGTATCGCCACCGGCAGGTTGTGGCCGGCGTTGGCGTAGTCGAGGCGGCCCGTGCTCAGGTTGAGTACGGCGCAAAAAGCCGTGACGAAAAGCCCGGTCTCGTTGTCCCGGGACAGCTTGTCGTTGACCCGGGCCACAACCTCCACGGGGCTGCGTTCCGGCCGGGCATAGGCCTTGAACAGGGTCATGGTCACGGCCATGAACAGCGAGGCCGGCACGCCCTTGCCGGCCACGTCCCCGATGACGAAAAAAATCCGGTCCTCGTCCAGGGCGTAGTAGTCGTAGAAATCGCCGCCCACCTCCTTGGCCGAATCGAGCATGGCGTACAGTTCCACCTCCGGCCGGTCCGGAAAGGCCGGAAACATCCTGGGCACGATGCCCATCTGGATGTCCCGGGCCACCCGCAACTCGCCCTCGATGGCCTCCTTTTCCGCCCGGGTGCGGCGTTCCTCCAGAACGATGCGCACGATGGCCACAAACAGGGCCATCCCCAGGGCGTTGGCTACCAGCATGGGCACGGCGGCGGACCTGACGATGGTCAGGGCGGTGTCCAGGGGCCTGCCGAGGAGAGCCCCGAGCGCCATGTGGAGGGTTTCGATGCCCAGAGCCAGGGCCACGGCCTGGGCCGTGCCGGGCAATCGGCCGCCCCTGAACCGGTACACGAGCCCCCCGGCCAGACCGGCCAGGACCGTGGACAGGGTGCAGCCGTAGCAGGTGGGACCGCCCAGGGTGAACCGATGGGCCCCGCCGAGAAGTCCGGCCCCAAGTCCGGCCAGGGGGCCGGCCAACAGGCCGGCCAGGGCCGGCCCCAGGTCGCGGATGTTGATGTAGGAGCCGAGGAAGCTGACCCCGGACAGGGTGCCGTAGATGGAGAAGGCCCCGAAGACTGCGGTGATGACCGTCAGATTCTTGGGCGAGCGTCGCCCGTCGAGGATCTCGGCGAACACCCGGGTGCGCGTCAGTCCATAGGCCAGGACCATGATAACGCACACGCCCTGGAGCAAGGTCACGAGGTTCGTGGTGATCGAGTCCATGCACCCCTTCTAATACGCCAGCCGTCCGAGGGATTTCATGATCAGCGTGGCGCCCATGGAGAACATGCCCATGAGCCCCATGCCGCAGGAAAATCCGGCCAGGAGCACCGGCGCGTACTGCCGCCACATCGTTCCGTACCGCTTGAGGAAGTAGTAACGGCCGACCAGCGCCCCCACCACCTCCAGGATCAGGCCGTGGGGGGTGCTCTGCCCCAGGCCGCGCACGATGCCGTAGACCAGGAGCACGGGCAGGCCGAAGACGCTCAGAAGGAAATAGGTCACAAGTCCCAGAAGCGTCCCGGCCCCCACATACAAGCCGCTTAGGGCCTGGAAGAACAGGGAGTTGCCCTCCAGGGTGGAGGTCTGCATGAGCAGAGTGTTTAAGGCCTGCAGATGCCACAGTTCCTGGGCGTAGGGATAGGCCGACGAGGGGATGGGGGCCAGCTGCCAGATGAACTGGGAAAAAAACAGGCTGGCCAGCATGACCACGGGGAAGACCACGATTTCTGCCTTGATGATGCCCCTCAGGCTCGTGCCCGTCAGTTCGATCTCCCTGAAGTCCACCGTGGCCTTGCCGTAGTTGTGGATGGGGATGGGCGCGTACCAGATCTCGATGCCCTGGTAGCCGAAAAACCTGGCCCCGGCGATGAAGCTGGCCTCTCGCACCAGCGGTAGGCTCACGAATTGTCCGGCGATGCCCTCCATGCGGGCGGTGATGTAGGACACCACCGGGGTGTACACGAAGCCGTAGAGGATGAAGAATATCCAGGGGAAGTTGGGCACCAGCCACACGCACAGGGCGATGTAGGCCAGGGTGGAGATGACGTAGATGGCCACCGAGACCCAGAAGTTGATGTCCCCCCGGGCCTTGTTGGAGGTGAAAAGCGCCCGGTACCCCACGCCTCCCGAACCCTTGCCGAAGGACTTGGCCACCTGCCACACGCCGATAAGCCCGATGGCCAGCCCCAGGCCGATGCCGAAGCTCATGTAAAAGTCGAAGTTGTTGGCGAAGATCGTGTCCACCGTGCCCATACCGTAGCGCCAGCGGTGCAGGATGCCGTGCTCGAACAGGATCGGGTTGGCCACCACGGTGATGAGAAGCCCCACCAGCCCGCCGATGACCGCCCAGAACGGCAGCACCATGCCCGTAAACAGAAGCCCCAGGTCGAACTGGATGCCCGTGGCCACGGCCGGCAGCCACTTCTCGGTGTTGCGGGTGAAATCCGCCCAGGGGATGGGGATGATGCGGATGGGCTCGGTGAAGACCAGTCCCGAGACCACGGGGAAAAGGACGTACACGGCCCCGAAGACCAGCCCGATCATGCCCCCGATGGAAAAGACCCGCCACTTCCAGCCGGACTTTTTCTCCTCCGTGGACTCGGCCAGGGCCATGGTGCCCAGCGCCCCCACCGGGGCCATGGGGAAGGGCAGCTTCTCCACATCCGAGGTGATGCGGTAAAGCGCATAACCCAGGCCGAAATGGTCCACCCGCTGCACGATCTGGGACCCGACCAGAAGCAGGATGGGAATGAGCCAGTCGCGGTGCAAAAAGGTGCGCTGCAAAAGCGATTCGGAGCCCACGGCCGGGGCCACCCACTCGGGGATGAACTCGGTCAGCCCGAGCATCTTGGCCGCATCGGACTGAATCAGGTACTGGTTCCACAAAAGGCCCGAGAACGGCGAGGCCATGGCCGCGCCGGCCATGTAGTACAACAGGAAGATTTCCTGCTGCTTGAGCTCCGTGTAGGCCCGCTTGGCGATCTCGGCGAACAGGATGATGGTCACCCAGCGCGCGGCGGGACCGATGCCCGTGCCGATGACCAGTTGCAGGTACATGCTGCCGGGCATCATCAGAAAGCCGATGAACACCGCGCCGACGATGGTCTTCCAGTCGAAGCCCTCCTCGAAATGCTTGGGCTGCGGCAGGAGATCCCGATATTCCTTGAGTTCCTTGTCGTCGTACATCCGCGCTTCGTCCTTTCCCCGGGCGTGCGTCAGGTCAGTTTGGCAGAACCAGATAGCTCTGGCCGGCGTAGACGCCGATGACGGCGTAGATGCCGCCCATGAGCAGGTCGCCGATGATGAGCCCCACGAAAAGCATCCGCACCCTCCGGAAAAGCGCCACCCCGCCGTAGCGCAGGGTGAGCTGGTTGCACAGCCAGCCGATGAGGAAGCTGAACCACAGGATGCGCATGGCCGAACTGTACATTGTCAGATAGCCCACGGGATGGATGGGCCACCAGTAGAACCGCTGGTAGCAGACCACCAGGACGAGCATGATCGCGGCCCCGGCCACGGCGAACCCGATGATCCACTCGTTGGATCCGGACGGGGCATCGAGAAGCCGCTGCACGTTCTCGTACACCCCCACCGAGGTCTGGACCTCCCAGTCCGCCTGGAGGTCGCGCAGGCCGTACTTGTGGCACAAGGCCAGCATGGCCGCGAAGGATACGGCCACGGCCAGGATCAGGGCCACGGCCAGCCCCCCGAGCAGGAGCCTTTTTTGGCGGACGTTCTCCCCGACCTTGGAGAAATGCATAAGCGACGGCATAAGCGACTCGCGCAGGTCAACAAACAGGACCTTCTGCATGATCGCGGCCATCATCAGCCCCATGTTGGAGAAGAACCCCGAGCCGAAAAAGGCCAGAAGCCCGTCGGTCGGCGCGGCGGTCAGGGTGAAATAGGCCAGCCCGCCCTGGCAGATGATGCGTGTGGCCACCAGCATGATCACGAAAAAAATGCCCAGGAGCAGAAGCGCGGGCACAAGGGGCATGCCGAAATAGGCACACCAGGCGGCGAGCAGGATCATACCGGCCAAAAAGCCCCAGAACGACAGTCCGGCCGACATCCATTCGCTCTCGGCGGCCCTCGATCGGCGGAAGGTCACGGCGTCGCGCACGGCCGCGAACAGGTGCTGCCTGGCCAGCCAGACGATGAACAGAAAAAACACCCCGTAAGCCCCGATCATCTGGGTCTCGTCGGGCCTGGTCAGGGTCGGACCGAAGGTCACGCCCAGGGCTGAGGACGGAATCTGGTAGCCGATGACCTCGAACAGTCCGAACAAGAGGCCCCCGAGAAGATAGAAGACCCAGAAGCTCAAGGAAATCTGGCGGGCGGTGAGGTAGGCGAAGCCGATGAAGGCCGGATAGAAATAGATGCGCAGCTTGTTGAATCCGGAAAAGAACCCGGTGGAGGGGAAATAGGGGCCGATGAGGAACAGGGTGGGGATCTGGGGCACGGCCGGGTCGTAGAACCCGATGCCGTTTATGGTGTGCAGAAGCACTGGAACGCACAGCCCCAAAAGCAGGTAGCGGTCGGTGAAAAAGCCGAAGGCCCGTCCCTGGTCGTAGGCCTCGGTCATGTGCGCGGGCACCCGGAGCAGGGGGAAGTTCATGCGTTCGTTGGATATCCACTGCCGGGAGAACAGGTTCACCAAGCAGACCATGACCCCGTAGCACAACAGGATGAACACCCCCCAGCCCGCCAGGGGACGGGTCCAGGCCGACCAGGGGATGTTCGCCAGGACCTCCGGCCATCCCTGGCGGTAGCCGCCCTCCAGGCCGTTGTACAGGGTCTCCACGGCCGCGGGGTCCGAGGGCATCCAGGCCGGGGGAACCAGCGGGGCCACGATCTCCTTCCACCGGTTGCCCACGGTGGCGAAATGGGTGGAGGCCGTGATGTTGATGAAAAAGGTCCGGGCCAGGCCGGTAAAGGCAATGCCCGAGGCCACGACCATAAATCCCCAGGAGACCAGCAGTTCAAGACCCGTCAGGAGCGGTTTCTTCCTGAAAAAGAGCCTGGAGGCCAGGGCCGCGGCCAGGGTGAGCACAATCAGGATGAAAAACGGGGCCAGGGGGAAGTGGCCGCCGCCCAGGGGGGTGGCCGCCAAGTACATGTTGTTGAAGGGGGTCACGGCGCAGATGGCCAGCCCCAGGACGATCCCCACAATCACGCTCCGCGCCCGGATCATGCCCCGACCTCCGTCATCCGGCATGGGCCGGCCGCGTCGCGCCGCGTCATTTCCCGAATCCGGCCCGGCATCAGCGCCCCTCCGTCTCCCGCGCGGCAAACCCCGCGACGATGATCTCCTCGTAGGACACCTGGGTCTCGGGGTCCAGGGAACGCCACACCAGGAGCTGTTTGCGCAATTCGTTCAAAAAGCCCTTGTTCAGACGCTTCCACATGCCCGCCTCGCCGGCCCTGCGCTCGAGCGTCACCTCGATGTTCATAAACCCCGGGTTCTTCATGTCCGGCAGAAACAGGATGTCCACACGCTGTTTGATGCCGAAATCGAAGGGGGCCAGCCACACGGTGGCGGTCAGCCGGAAGCAGGACTTGAGTTCCGAAAAGGCCTCGTCCACCTGCCCCGGGTGCGGTCCGCCGCCCTGCTCCCAGGGGCACAGAAAGGAGAATTGGACGTCGTCCGTGGAAAAAAGCCCATGGGAGATGTCCTGGTGCGACGTGTAGTAGTCGAGCAGAAAACCTCCGGCGTATTCCTGTTCCCGAATGCGCATGAGAAAGGGCAGACGCAGGGTGATGGACCCGTTTTTCGGCTCGGGCAGGCTCCAGGAGCGGTTGACGTCCGGAATGGCGATCTCCCCGGCCACCTTGGAGGGATAGATGACCGACAAAAGGACCACCGCGATGACCAGGAGCATGGCCGCCACCCCGGCCAGGGACGAATAGTTGGCGGTCATGCCCGCCCAGACCGAGGTTCCGGACAAAAGCCCGGCCGCCACCTGGGCCAGAAGGTAGCCCAGGACGGCGCTGATGACCGCGAAGGCCAGGGCCTCGGCGATGAACAGGAAGGATACGTGGGTCGGGGCCAGGCCCACGGCGGTGTACACCCCGATCTCGCGCTTGCGCTCGTAGACGCTGCCGATCATGGTATTGAGCACGATGCACACGGAGATGACCAGGGGGATGATGATGTTGGGGACGCCGGCGTAGCTTAAGGTGTCCGTGGAATGGTAGACGAAGGTGCCGTCCGGCTCTCCGGCGAAGATGGCCAGCCCGAAGCGTTCCGCCAGCCTCGAGGCCAGTTCCGTGGCGCTTCCGCCTGCGGCGGCCGTCTCCGGGAGGGAGACGGAAATGGACTTGAGTTCCCCACCCAGGCCCGTAAGCACCGTGAAGGGGACGATCGCGGTCAAATCGCCGTCCACGTGCTGGTAGCGGCTTTGCATGGAGCGCACGTCCTCGCCCGATTCCATGGCCTCCTTCTCGGCCTCGGTGGCCTCCATGGCCGCCTCGCTGGGAAAGACCACCGGGGTGAGCGGTTCGCCGTCCAGGTCGCGCATCCCGTCCAGGGAGTTGGGGCCGAACACCCCCACCACCCGCATATCCATGCCGAAAAGGCGGACGCGGTCCCGCCCGGGTTCGAGCGGGGCCACACCGAGACGCGCGGCCACGCCCTGCGGCAGGATGACGGCCATGCGTTCACCCGGCTCGAACCAGCGCCCGGCCGAAAGGATGCGGGACATGCGGGCGGCCTCGCCGGCGTATGTCGAAAGCCCCATGACCCCCTGAACCGCGGCCTGTCCCGAGGCGGAGACGACCTCGCCCATGCCCGGCTGGGTCTTGTCCTTCAACTCGTACCAGCAAAGCGGCGAGACGTTCCCGGAACCCGGGAACATGTCCCGGACCACGGACAGGGCCTCGGGCGGCAGGCTGCGCCAGCCGATATTTTTCAGCAGGACCCCCTGATAAGGCGCATCGTCGCGGTATTTGACCGCGCCCTCCTGGCGGGTGCTTTTGACCGCGGTGAAGCTCATGATGGTGAACGTCAGAATGATGAGCGTCAGGCAGGTCAGGGTGGTGCGGATCTTGCGGCGACGCAGATTGCTCACGCCGATGACGAAGGCCGCGGCAAAGGCCTTGAGCCCCCCGATATCCGAGGTCTTGACGTGCATGGCCCGCTTCTGCAGGTTGCCCATCTCCCGCTCGAACCTGAAAAAGATGATCATGGCCACCACGAAGGACAGCCCCAGGATGAAAAAGGCCAGAATGACCACCAGCGGGCTGTAGGTCAGCCGGAAGGCCGGATGCACGTTGTAAACCACGGCGATGACCGCGGCCAGGACCCCGCTGAAGGCCAGGATGCGCTTGTGGATATCGGCGTAGCAGAAAAGCACCCGCTCCAGGCAGTAGGCGAAGGGCACGAACAGGGCAATGTAGAAAAGCACGCCCAGAAGCACGTCCTTCTGGGTCTTCTCCACGTCGTTGTACACCCGGGTGGCCAGGGCCCAACTGGCCCGGGCCGCGGTGACGAAGGCCCCGTAGGCCTGCCCCGAGAGGTCCTCCTCGGCCTTTTTCAGATATCCGACACCCTGGCTTTCCAACTCCCGGATGCGTTCGTTGAAGATGCCGTGATCCTCGAGATTCTTGATCCTGGGGGCCAGGAGCTCCCACATATCCCGGGCCGCGGCCATCTCCGTGACCGGCAGGATGGGCCACGCATCCACGGAATATCCCGTGCCGTGCGGGTTTTCCCGGGAGGCGTTCAGGAGGATCATCTTGCGGGCCAGGACCGTGTCCGAAAGGATGAGCTTGTACGTGGTTCCGGGCTCCAGAAACAGGCTCAAAAGGGTGGAGTCCAGGGTATCCAGGCGGCTGAACCAGGAGCGCATGGGCGGGGCCTCGCGCCGGCCGTCGAGAAGCTCGATCTTGGTGAAATACCGGAAGGTGCGCGGGTCCAGGGCTGAAAACAGGGTGCTCTGGTCGCATCCGAACATAATCAGGTCGGTTTCCATGAAGTCCCGGGCCATCTTGACCCGGTAGGCGTCCTTGCCGGTCTGCTTCTTGTCCACGGCCCATACCGCCTCTCCGGTGTCCGGATCGAAGCGGAAGCCCTCGATGACGGCCTTGTCCATGACGTATTTGCTGCTCGAAAGGCCGTGCACCCGAAAGATGCCCTTGGCGTCGGCCATGGCATAGAAGCGGGACTTGCCCTGGTAGACCAGAAAAACGGTCCCGGGGGCGGGCCGTTCCGGAAACAGTTCGCCCTGGCGGATAAAGTTGGCCCGGCCGACGAGCGTGGCCAGCACGTTGCGGGGCCGCTTGTCGCCGGGATCGAAGGGCGTGGAGCACACGGCGGCCAGAAGCCCGGCGACAAACCGGGCCTGACGGTCGAGAAAGGCGAAATCCACCCTCTCCGGCGTGTCCTCCGGGGTGCCCCATAGGGACCGGGCGTCGTTGACCGTGGCCAGGGTCAGGCCCAGGATGCCGGCCCTGGCGCTGACCTCGCCGCCGAACTTGGGTTTGTCCACGAGATAGCTTTGCCAGGGCCGCAGCCGGCTCTGGCGCAGGGCGTCGCGGTAAAACGGCTCGCCGCCCCCGGACAGGCCCATGGAGGATTCAATGGAGGCCGCCGTGTCGGCCAGGAAACGGCCGATCTGGCCATAGGACTGGGTGATGTTCACCTCGGGTTTGAGGTCGTAGGTGAAGCCGTCGCAGAAGCCCCCCACCCCGTTGCCCCTGCTCGACAGGTGCAGGGACACGGCGGCGAAAAAGTCCTTGTCGCCGACCATGCGCCGCAGATCCCTGGTGCTTTGCATGCATCGCAGATGGTCCCGGGCGCTTTGGACGTCTTTCTCAAGCCGGGCCATGGTCTGGGGGATGAGGCCCAGAAGGATCCGCCGCTCTTCGGGACTCGCCGAGGAAAAATCCTCCAGCCAGACGAGACGCCGCAGCACCCGACGCTCTTCGGCCAGGGCCACGGCCTGGGGACTTTCGATCGTCCCCCGGGCCTCCAGGCGAAGGCGCATCAACCGCATGGTCAGGGAATCCACCGCGTCCTTGAGGCTGACGGCCAAGGCCTGGCTGACGGCCGGCGACAGGAGGGAATCCCCCGCGCCGTCCGCGTCGAGGGCGGCCTGAAGGGCCTTTCGGGTGTCCGTATCCCGCTCGATATCGTTTTTGAGGTCCCGGACCACGACCCGCAGGTCCCGTCCCTTGGTCCTCAAGGCAGTGATCAGTTCACGCATCCCGGCCATTTCCCGTCCCTGGCCGGAAGTGGCCGCCAAAAGCACCGAGCGGGCCGGCGGCGCGGCCTTCAGTTCCAGGGCCAGACGCAGCAGTGCCGCCAGGGAGGCGGCCTGATCCGCCCCCGGGGCCAGCCCGGGCACGAAGGCCCCGGTGTCGTAGGGGGCCTCGATCAAAACCACCTCGTGGGCCCTGTCCGGATCGCGCCCCGGGATGAACAGATAGATATTTTCGGCCACGGTCGGCCGCCACTGCGACGACGCCGTGATCCGCACCTCGGGCGCTGCGAACGAGGGACTCTCGAAATCCCCGAAGATCGCCCTGGCCTCGGCCAGGGGCAGATAGAACCGGGGGAAGCGGATGGGGGTAAGTTCGAACTTGTCGCGGTAAAATCCGGCCGTGGACGGACCGTTGTCCACGCCCCGATCGATATACACCAGGGCCTTGGCCCCGAGTTGGACGGCATTGATCCAGTTCTTCCCGGAATCGAGATCCATGAGCACGATCTGCCCGCCGATCTCTCGTCCGGACAGGTCCCCGAACGTCCCGCGGCCGCCGTAGACCGCTCTGCCCGTCATTCCCTGGGGCGGCACGGCCCCGGGTGTCAGGGCGTTTAAGTCCGTGGGGTGGGCGCTTGCGGCCTGCTCCCGCCCGGCGACCCGGATATCCACCGGGCCATGGCCCAGAAACGGCAGGTGATAGGCCTGCCGTCCGGCCTCACCCAGGCCCAGGGAGGAAAAGAAGTCGAAGAGGAAGTCGGCCATGGCCTCGCCGCCCGGCGTGCCGGCCCGGCGATCCCCCAGGGCGGCCATGGCGCTGATGATCACACGGTCGAAGTCCTCCCCGGCGGCGACCGGCATCGTCTCCATGACCGCGCGCCGGGGCATGTTGCTGGCGCGCCCCTTGCCCGCGCCGCGCGAGGCGGCCCGGCCCGGAGCGCTCAGCAGGAGCATCATCGCGCACAGCGCAAGGACGGCGCAGGCTTTTACGGCCGCCCGGCGCGGCGGTCCGGCGCGAAAACCCCTTGCCTGGTATCCGGTCATGCGCGGCCCTATGCTTCCTTGGAGGAAATGACGCCGACGGAGATGTCGAGCTGGTCGCGGCTTTCGACCTTGTCGATGCGGCCGTCACGTATCCAGACCACCCGGTCGGAGACGGCCAGCATCTTGTGGTCGTGGGTGGCGGAGATGACCGTGACCCCGCGCTCGCTGCTTAAGTGCTTGAGCAGGGCGATGATCTCCTCGCCGGTGCTCAGGTCCAGATTGCCGGTGGGCTCGTCGGCCAGGATGATGGCTGGGGTGTTGGCCAGGGAGCGGGCGATGGCCACCCGCTGCTGCTGGCCGCCGGAGAGTTCGTTGGGCTTGTGGGCGTGGCGTTCCCGAAGCCCCACCAAGCCTAAAAGCTCCAGGCCCTTCTCCACGGCCTCGTCGTTGGACATGCCGGCGAAGATCATGGGCAGGGTGACGTTTTCCAGGGCGGTCATGACCTGGATGAGGTTGAAGGTCTGGAAGATGTAGCCGATCTTGCGGTTTCTGAGCCAGGCCAGTTCGTAGGCGTCGAGTTGGGCGATGTCCACCTCGTCGATGTACACCTTGCCCGAGGAGGGCTTGTCCAGTCCGCCGATCATGTTGAAGAGCGTGCTTTTGCCGGAACCCGAAGGCCCCATGATGGACAGGTATTCCCCGGCCTGGATGGACAGATCCACGCCTTTGAGGGCCTGGACGACCTGGGTGCCCATGCGGAAGGTCCTGGTGACCTCCGAGACCCGAACGATGTTGTGTCCCGTTTCCATCCGTTCCTCGCGAGAAAACGCCGCGCGGTCCAGGCGACCGCGACCGAAAAGCCATTTCGCCTATTCCTGGACGCGCATGGCCTCCACGGGCCGCATCCTGGCGGCCACCACGGCCGGATAGATCACGCCCACCAGACTCAGGACGAATCCGACGGCCACGGCCGCGGCCACGGTCAGGGCCAGGGCCCCCCAGGAAAGATGGACCACGGCGGCCGTGCCGAAGCGGAGAAGCCCGA
>JBMONM010000013.1:0-4969 GCA_049324675.1 Thermodesulfobacteriota bacterium | reverse complement strand
CGCAAGGGCGGTCACGGCCCCGAGCAGCGCGCCCAGAAACGAGCCGGCCAGGCCCTGCATGCCGGCCTCCAGCAAAAAAAGGCGCAGCACAAAGCTGTCCAGTGCCCCCAGGCATTTCATGGTCCCGATTTCCCGGAACCTTTCGGTCACGGCCATGAGTTGGGCGTTGACGATCCCCACCGTGCACACCAGCAGGGACAAAATGACGATCCAGCGCTCCTTGGCTCCGGTCACCACCCCCTCGGGGACCGCGCCGGCGTCCCCGCCAGGCCCTCCGCCCGGCGGAAGGTCGTAGCCGGCCTTGACCAGGACCGCCCGCAACTCCGGGTCTCCCGAGCGCAGAAGACCGGTGGCCACGTCCGCCCCGGCCAGCACGAAGCCCAGAAAGGCCACAGCCAGGATGAGCCCGATCACCGTGATCATGGACCGGAAAAACCGGACGCGGATGCTTTTTATGCTGATTTCCAGGGACTTGCGAAAAGGGAGGACGACTTGGCGGGAGATTTTCATCCCACCCGTGTCGAAAAAAGCGGAATCGGCGCGGCCGTTGGCCATGAAACAGTCCCGGGTTCGCGGTTGCCCGGCGTTTTTGCCGGCTTTTTTACAGGAACAATTCCAACCTATCAAAAAGTCCGGCCGTATGTAACACCAATGATGGCGATATCGTGGATATGTCATCCAACCGCCGACAAAACGCAACTCCCCGCGCGGCGGGCGCGGCGATCCGACGCCCTCGCGGCCGGGTACCGGTCATTTCTTCGCGGCCCGGCGTCTGGGTATCTCAATGCCGTATTTCTGGATCTTGTAGTTGAGGGCCCGGCGGCTGACCCCCAGAAGCGGCGCGGCGTCCTTTTGCACCCAGCCGGATTTTTCCAGGGCGCGGATGATGGCGATCCGTTCGCTCTCCTCCAGGGACAACGTGTCGTCTCCGCTGGCCAGGGGCTCACGGGCATCCGTTGATCCCGCCGGGACCGGGGAAGCCGCCTGGGCTTCCGAGCGGGGCAACTGGAGGTCCTCCGGCAGCAAGACGCCGTCCGAGCACAGGACCACCCCCCCCTCGAGGGCATTTTTGAGTTCGCGGACATTGCCGGGCCAGGAATAGCGCAGGATGGCGGCGGCGGTATCCGGATGCAGCGTCACCGGGGGGATGCCCTGGCGGCGGCAGAACTCCCGCACGAAATGCTCGGCCAAAACCGGAATGTCCTCGCGACGCTCGCGCAGGGGCGGGACGTGGATGGTCACCACTTTGAGGCGGTACAGAAGGTCCTCGCGGAACCTGCCTGCGGCCACCTCCTGGAAAATGTCCGCGTTGGTGGCGGCGATGACCCGGCAGTCGACCTGGATCTCCCGCACGTCGCCGATGCGCCGGATCTTGTGGTTCTCGAGAAAACGCAGCAGCCTGGCCTGCATCTCGGCGCTGATGTTGCCGATTTCGTCCAGGAACAGGGTTCCCTGGTGCGCCTGCTCGATGAGCCCCTTCTTGTCCTTGACCGCATGGGTGAAGGCCCCCTTGACGTGGCCGAACAGTTCGCTTTCCAAAAGGCCGGCCGGCGTCGAGCCGCAATCCACGATCAGAAGCGGCCCATTGCGGCGGGGGCTTTTTTCGTGGATGTGATGGGCCACCAATTCCTTGCCCGTCCCGGACTCGCCGAGCACCAGGACGTTGACATCCCTGGCGGCGACGCGCTCGACCAGGGCGGCCAGTTCCTGCATGGCCCGGCTCTGTCCCACCAGGGCGGCCCCGGTTCCAGCGGACGTCGTGCCCTGCGCAACGGTCTTGAGCAGGATGCCGGCCACCTTGGACAGAAGCTCCCGGCCGTCGAAGGGCTTGGTCAGGTAGTCCACGGCCCCGTGCTTCATGGCCTCCACCGCCCCGGAGATACTGCCGTGTGCGGTCAAAAGGATGATGGGCAGCCCGGGATGCAGCCGCTCCACGTTTTCGAGAAGCCTCATCCCGTCCATGCCGGGCATCCGGACGTCGGAGATGACCAGGTCCACCGGTCCGGCCTTAAGCCGTTCCAGGGCCTCCTCGCCGCTGGAGGCCCGGCTGACGAGGTAGCCTGCCGAGGCCAGCCTGGCGTCGAGCACCTCCAGGATATGGGGATCGTCGTCCACCACCAGGACGTTTTTCGCTTGGGTCGCGGCGTGGTTCATGGTCGCATCAATAGGTGGAGAGGCCTTTCTTTTTTTCCTGGATTTCCCGATGGATCTCCTCCAGGGCCTGAACCTGGCGCTGAATGATCCGCCGGACCTCCTCTTCCTTTTCCTGGAGCCGTTTGTCGCATTCCCGTTCGCAGGCGGCCTTGAGGTCCTTCACCAGAAAGGCCGGCCGATAGTTGGGCAAAAGCCCGGCCATGAGCCTGGGGTCCTCGCCGTCGCCGCCCGGAGGCGACGCCGCACGCCAGGATTCCCACAACGCCTTGGCCTTGGCCAGTTCCTTCTCATCCTGGGCCAGAAGCAGCCTGGCGCAGGCCAGGCCGTACAGGGCGCGACGCCGCGAGGGCTCGTCCACGGCCTCCTGGTGCGCCTGCTCGAAAAGGGTGGCGGCCAGTTCCGCGTCACCGCCGAGAAGCGCCGTGACCCCATCGACGTACCTGGGGTCCTCGGCCGTGGTGAGCGTTTCCTGGGGCTGGAAGACGGGTGCCGACGCCGACGAGGCCGGAGGCTGCTGGGCCTTGTCCGCGCACCCGGGGGAAAAACCCGCCGCGGCGACGGCTATGGCCAAAACGGCGCCCGGAATTCTTTTGCGACACTGCATTTCCACGTGCCTATCCTCTCTCTCCGCCCACTGGAATTGTAAAGTAAAATGTGCAGCCTTTGCCGGGCCGGCTGGTCAGCCATATCTCGCCGCCATGGGCCTCCACGATGGTCCTGGCGATGTTCAGGCCCAGACCGATGCCGTCGGTGGTCTTCTTGGTGGCCACCCCGCGATAATATTTGTTGAACACGTTTTGCTGCTCCTCCTCGGGGATGCCCGGGCCCTCGTCCGTGACGCTGAAAAGGGCCTTGCGCCCCCCGTCGGCCATCTCCAGCCCCATGGTCACCACGCTGTCCCGGGGGGAAAACTTGACCGCGTTGCCGACCAGATTCAGCAAGGCCTGGCCCAAAAGCTCCTCGTCACCGAGGATGAGCGGAATATGGCCGCCGACGCGGGCCTCCAGCGAAATCCCCTTGGCCTCGGCCGAGGGCGAGGCCTTGTCCATGACATCGTCCACAAGTTCGGCCGGACCCAGCGGGGCCAGAGTGATGTCCACGATCTGGGAGGCCATGCTGGAAACCCGCATGAGCCTGGTCAGCAGGTTGGATATGCGCTCCAGTTCGTCCCCGGCGATGTCCAGGAACCGTTTCTGACGCTCGTTGACCTCGCCGAACACGTTCTCCTTGATGAGATTGACGGATTCCCGGATGGAGGTCAGGGGGGTGCGGATCTCGTGGCTGAGCATGTCGATGAAATCCGTGCGCATCTTTTCCTCTTCCTTAAGGCGCATGGTCATCTCGTTGAAGGCCGAGGCCAGTTCCCCGAATTCGTCCTTGGAAAAAACCCGGACCGGTTCGAGCTTGCCGGAGACGGAAAAGGCCCGGATGCCGCGCCGCAGCTCCCTCAAGGGCCGGCTCACGGTGAAAACCAGATACCCGATGCCCGCCAGGGCCACGGCCACCGACACGATAAGCCCATTCACGCCCCGGCTCACGGACTGCTCGCTTAGGGCATACAAATCCCGCATCCCGGTCTCGATGACCCGTTCGTTCTCGCGCCGGGCGTCCAAAATGATCTCGATCCAGCGATTGAGCTTCTCCTGCGGTACCCACGGGTCATCGGGAAGGTCCACGCCGGCGGCCAGATCCGGGAATTCGGTCTTGAATTCCCCATGCAACCCCTCCCAAACGGAAAAGCCCTCGTAGCGAAACCACAGAATGCTCCAGATGGCGTTGCGGTATTCCTGGAGCGCGGCCAGAAAAGACTTCTTGTATTCGTCCTCGTGAAGCAGCCGGTATTTCTTCTGATTCTCCTCCATGGCCAAAAGGCTGTCGATCATGCGCTGGGAAATGGACAGAACCTCGAACCGGACCTTCACGATGTCCCGGGTGATGTCCACGGTGTCCCGGATGGAGATGAAAAGGGTCGAGGTCGTAAAATAACTGATGGCCAAAATGACCGTAAAGACGAAAAAAAGCTTGAAGGGGATGCCCAGGCGGCCGATCTGTCGTCGTTTGGGATGCATGACAAGCTGCCCGCCGCTTCCCGCGCCATCCGGTCGCGTCTCATGTTTGCGAGGTGACATGACCACGGCATGGTGAAAAGGCGCGCCGTGTGACGTAGCCGCCGAAGTCCCCGCCGCCGGGGACCGCCGGCCTGCCGCGCCCCGCCGGACCGGCTATTTCGCGGCGAAAATTTCCTTTTCGAAGAGATGGGGCCGGCTGACGTTGCTCACGACCAGACGCTGGCTGCTCGTCGCCGTGAGCACGACCTTGCCGTATCCGAAAAGCCCGCCGAAAACGCCGGGTTCGGACTTGACGGACTCGATTTTCGACAGATCCATGGAAAAGGACCCGAACACGGCGTCGTCGCAGATGAGCCGTTTGGGAGTGACCGCGATACGCAGGGTGAAAAACGAAAAAAGACGCACGGCGGCCATGATGGCAAAGACCAGAAACAGGGAATAGCGAATGGCCCAGACCGTGACGCTTATGATCTTGGGCAGAAACTTCTCCAGTTCCTCCGGAGCCTTGAAGGTAAAAAGTCCCCGCAGCACATCCCCGCTGGACCACGCCGCCACCGCCAGGAGCAAAAAGACTGCGGCCTTGGCGAACACCACCCAGTGTTTCCCCGTGCGGAAGCGAATCTCCTCTCCCTCATACACCAGAGCGCTCAGGCCCATCCCTTCCCTCCCCCGAATCGCGTCCGAATCCCTCTATGGCTCAGAAAAAACGACGCTTCCGACAACGGCCGACGCGTCAAAAAATCAAA
>JBMONM010000012.1:0-24308 GCA_049324675.1 Thermodesulfobacteriota bacterium | reverse complement strand
CGGGGAGGGGCGGGTGCTCCTGCCCCTGGCCCTCGACGGGGAGTTCCTCGGGGTGTTCGTGGCCAAGGGCGTGCGCCTGGCCGCGCCGCGCACCCAGTTGGCCGCGCTGCCGGCCGCGGCGGCCATGTGCCTGGAGCAGATCCGCCTCACCAAGGCCGCGGCGACCGACCCGGTCACCGGACTGGCCAACCAGTGGCGGCTGCTTGCGGCCATGGAGCGGGAAATCGACCTTGTCCAGGACCGCATCCTCCCCGGATCGGCCAGCTATTTCGACCCCAACCTGACCGGCGTGCGCGGCTGCTTCGGACTGATCCTGGCCGACATCGACTATTTCAACTGGATCAACGAGCGCTACGGCTTCGTCTTCGCCGAATCGGCCCTCGACCGGCTCGGCGCGGCCATCGCCGGAGAGTGCCCCCAGGAAGCCCTGGCCGCGCGCCTGCACGACGACGTGTTCGCCGTGTTCCTGCCCGGGGCCACCCCGGCCGGGACCCGGGAGACGGCCGAGGCCGTGCGCATGGCCGTCAAGCGCGTGCACCTGGAATACGGCGTCACCGGCGAGACCATCGCCCTGACGGCCAGCACGGGTCTGGCCAACTATCCCCAGGACGTGCGCGGCGGCCAGTTCGTGGCCCCGGTGGCCGAACAGGCCCGGATCATGCTCAAAAAAGCCCGCAAGGCCCTGGCCGCGGCCAAGGACCTGGGCCGGGACCAGACCATGCCCTTTGGCCGGGTGCTGGCCGAGGGCGGGCTGGTCCTGGAAACCCTGCCCCTGAGCCGGGTGACCGTGAGCCTCGGCAAGTCCGTGGACGCCGAGGGCGGCCAGCGCTTTCTGGTGTGGTCGCCCCGCTACGAAAAGACGGCGGAGATCAAAAAATCCGACGATCAGCGGCTCTTGGGCCGCTATCCGACCATGATCAAGGGCGAGGTGGCGCTCATGGACGTGCGCGAGGACATGGCCTTCGCCGAGATCCTGCACGTCAGCGACCCCTCCTGGACCATCGACCCCGGCGACCGGCTGCTTCTGGCCTCGGAGGCGGACGCATCGGACGGTCTCCCGACGGCCCCGGGTGAGGCCGACGGACCACCGCGCAAGGAGGCCGTCAGCGGCCTTTTCGGGCACAGGGACTTCCCGCGCTTTTTCAGCGCCGCCCGGGAAGGCGCGTCCCGCTTCTGCCTGGCCCTGGCGCTTTTACCGGACGCCCCTCCGGAAGGGCCGACCCGGCCCGGACGGCACGTGGAATCGGATATCCGGGAGGTGGCGGCCATCATCAAGGGCCTGTTCGGGCCCGGGGCCGAGGGCGGCCGGTTCAGCACCACCAAGCTCGTCTTCTACCTGCCCGGGCGCGAGCCCGCCGAGGTTCTGGGGCCCCTGTCCGGAGCCCTGCTCCAGGTCCGGGAGCGCCTGGGGATCGAGATGGCCGTCGGAGTGGCCGGCTATCCCTTCCTGGCCTTTTCCAAGGCCGACGCCATGGAGAACTGCCGCAAGGCCCTGACCCACGCCCTGCTCCTGCCCGCGCCGCCGCGCATCGCGGTCTTCGATTCCATCTCCCTGACCATCAGCGCCGACCGGCTGTTCGCCCTGGGCGACATCTACGCGGCCATGGAGGAATACAAGCTGGCCCTTCTGGCCGACGAGACCAACATCCTGGCCCGCAACTCCCTGGGCATCTGCCTGGCCAAGCTTTGCAGCCTGCCCCAGGCCAAGGCCGAGTTCGAAAAGGTCATCGCCCGCGATCCCAAAAACGCCATGGCGCTCTACAACTACGGGTGCCTCTGCCGCCGGCTGGGGGAAAACGCCCTGGCCAGAAAGGCCTTCAAGCGCTGCCTGGGGGTCAATCCCGGCGACGTGTTCAGCCTGCTGCGCCTTGGCCGCATGGCCGAGGAAAACAGGCGCTACGCCGACGCCCTGGGCTATTACCGCCGCGCCGAGGCCGTCCAGGAGGGCGTGAGCATGCGGCACCTGGCCAGGCTTTCGTTCAAGCGCAAACGGCCCGAGGAGGCCCGGGAATACCTGCACAAGGCCCTGGTCCACGATCCCAAGGACGCCTTTTCCTTAAGCCTCATGGCCAGGCTCTATCTCGACGAAGGGGAAGACCCGGCCATCGCCGAGATCATGGCCCGGCAAAGTGTGGCGCTCAGGCCCGAACGCAAGGAATTCTGGGCCGTCCTGGCCCGGGCCCTGTCGGCCCTGGGCAGGGACGAGGAGGCCAAGGCCGCCCTGGGCCGTTCCGGGGGATAACCATCCGCAAATGAATTCGGGCGGCCGTCTCGCGGGACGGCCGCCCGTTTCCCTCACTTCCCGGCACTTTCTTACCGGAAGACTCCTACCATACCCGATAGTACGGCGGGGGCGATGCGTGACCCCGACGCCCCGGCGGCGGACCGAAATGGGGCGGCGGGGGGGGCGGCGGCGGGGCGTAATAGTTCTGACGTCCATACGCGCCGTGCCACCGGCCGCCCCGATGCGGCCCCCAGTAGTCCCGAGGGGGCGGCGGGGGCGGCAGGCGCGGTGGGCCGCACACCTGTCGGTACAACGGCGGATACGCATACGGCGACGGCCCTCCGATCACGATCGGGGCATCCACCCACAACCCTGGAGCCACGATCCGGATGGCCTGAGCATCGGGAGCCGCAGAGAGAAAGAAGCACAACGCGGCCAGCAGGGTGAAGCGTTTCATGGGGCAAACCTCCGTTTCCTCCCGCGATATGCGGGAATCACAAGCCTGTTTGCCCCCCGTAGTGCCAGGAACATGCCACGGCCGCGCCCCCGATCCGACGCGTTTCGGCCGTGTCCGGATTCCCGGCCGGCCAAGCCGGTCCCCGGTCGTCACCGCACAGGATGTGCATGGTTGCCGCGCGATTTCGGGAGGTGTTTTCCCGGCGCAAGCCCGTGCGAAGCACAAAAACTGCCCCTGGCGAGTACGAAAGCGTTCTTCGCCGCGCTCCCGCCCGGCCGCCGTCGGTTCATGCCCCCCGGGAGCGGGGGCGCACCGGGCGGACCACAGCCCGGGCCGGAGCCCCGTCGGCCCCGGGGATGCGCAGCGGCAGGCACACCAGGCGCACCGGACCGGGCGCCGCCCGGGACAGGTCGATCCCCTCCAGAAGCCATATCCCGGCCGCGAGCAGCAGCCGGTGAACCTCGTCCCCGTCGCCGCCGACAGCGCCCACGGACGGGGCGTCGATCCCCACCAAGCGCACCTTGCGCCCGGCCAGGAACCGGGCCGCCTCGGCCGTCACATGCACGAAGTCGGGGGAAAAGGCGTCCGCCCGCAAGGGAAGCGATGAATTGGCGGTCTTGAAGAGAAGCCGCTCGCCGCGCCGGATGGCGTGTCCGGCAAGCTCGTCCGGCGTGATGGCGCCCGGATGGGCGATGGCGATGACCCGGGCCGGGCCGACGCCGGCCTCGACGGGCATGGCCGCGATGTCCGGGCCATCCGGAAGGTAGTGGGCCGGGGCGTCGATATGGGTTCCGGCGTGGGCGCACATCTCGATGGCCGTGACCGTGCAGGCGTCGCCCACGGACAGGTCCTGGACGCGGCGCAGCCGGGTCGGCGGATCGCCCGGCCACACGGCCATGCCCTCACGCACGGGACGGGAGATGTCGATCCAGGGCGACGGCATGAAAAAGACCCCGCTGTTTCGGACCGCGCCCGCGACGCCGGCCGGGCCTCAGCAGATGCGCGGCAGTTGCTCCCCTTCGAGCATCCCCAAAAGCCGCTGGCCGCCCAGGGGCGTGACCATGACCACCTTGCCCGGATGATCGGCGCGCACCTCGCCGATGCGGCAGGCCCCCTTGCCGAGCGGATCGGCCCGCATGGCCGCCAGGGCCTTCTCCGCATCCTCCTCGGGCACGATGCAGATGAATTTTCCCTCGTTGGCCAGATACAGCGGATCGAGCCCGAGCACCGCGCAGCCCCCGGCCACGGCCGGGTCGACCGGGATAAGCGACTCCTCGATGAAGCACCCCACCCCGGACTGTCCGGCGATCTCGTTTAGGGTCGTGGCCAGCCCGCCCCGGGTCGGGTCGCGCAGCACGTGCACATCCGGCACGGCGTCGAGCACCCTGCCCACGATGTGGCACAGCGAGGCGCAGTCGCTGACCACCGGCGACTCGAAGGACAGCCCCTGCCGCGTGGACAGAATCGCCAGCCCGTGATCGCCCATGGTGCCGCTTAAAAGGATCGCGTCCCCGGGCCTGGCCCGATGCCCGCTGGGCGCGGGATCGACCACGACCGCGCCTATGCCCGTGGTGTTGATGAACATCTTGTCCGCCGCGCCCCGGGGCACCACCTTGGTGTCCCCGGCCACCACCAGCACCCCGGCCTCCCTCGCGGCCCGGCCCATGGAGGCCACCACCCGCTCCAGGTCGCCCAGGTCCAGGCCTTCCTCCAGGATGAATCCGCAGGTCAGATACAGCGGCCTGGCCCCGAGCATGGACACGTCGTTGACCGTGCCGTGCACCGCCAGGCATCCGATGTCCCCGCCCGGGAAAAAGATGGGGTCCACGGTGAAGGAATCCGTGCTCATGGCGATGGGGCCGGAGACGTTCAGGAAGGCCGCGTCGTCCAGACGCCCCAGAATCTCGTTGTCCAGGTGGCGCATGAACATTTCGGCGACCAGGCGCTGCGAGGCCTTGCCGCCGCTTCCGTGATCCAGGAGAAGCCGTTCCGACATGATCGCTCCTTTTTCAGGCATCCACACGATACTTGTAGTAGGCCGCGCACCCGCCCTCGGTGGAGACCATGCACGGTCCGACGGGATTGGCCGGGGTGCAGGCCTTGGCGAAAAGGGGACACCGGTCCGGGGGAATCTTGCCCTTGAGGACCTCGCCGCAACGGCAGCCGGGCAGCGGCGGATGTTCCTTGAGGGCGATGCCCAGGACCCTGAAGGCGTCGAAGGCGGCGTAGGCCTCGGAGAGGGCCAGGCCGCTTTGGGGCAGGACCCCGATTCCCCGCCACAGGGCGTCGACCGGGGTGAAGACCTCATTCATGACCGCAAGGGCCTTGGGGTTGCCGTTTTGCGACACCACGCGGGTGTATTCGTTGACCACCGCCGGGGTGTCGTCGCGGCGCATCCGGACGATGTGCAGCAGGGCCTGGAGGATATCCACAGGCTCGAACCCGGTGATGACCGAGGGAATCCGGTATTCGTCGGCCAAAAACCGGTACGGCTCGGCGCCGATGACGGCCGAGACGTGGCCCGGCAGGAGAAAGGCGTCGATCCTGGCCTCGGGGTCGGTCAGAAGCGCGCGCAGGGCCGGGGGCACGAGCTTGTGGAAGCTCATGACCAGGAAGTTGCCAAGGCCCTGTTCGCGGGCCAGGCGGATGGTGGCGGCCACGGTGGGCGCGGTGGTCTCGAACCCGATGCCCAGAAAGACGACCGTGCGGTCCGGATTGTCCCTGGCCAGGGCCAGGGCGTCGAAGGGCGAATAGACCACCTCCACGGCCGCGCCCTCGGCCGAGGCGGTCTTGAGGTTTCTGCCCTTGGGTCCGGGCACGCGCATGAGGTCGCCGAAGGTGGCCACGATGACGTCGTCCCGGGCGGCCAGTTCCAGAAAGGCGGCCACCTCGGATTCGTGGGTGACGCACACCGGACAGCCCGGCCCGGTCAGGTGGACGACGGTGTCCGGCAGAAGCGAGCGCAGGCCGCTTTGGAAGATGGCCACGGTGTGGGTGCCGCAGACCTCCATGAAGCGCATGGGGGTTATGCCCTCCTGCCTCAGCTGGTCCAGCAGGCGGCGACACAGGGCCGGGTCCTTGAAGGCCTCAAAGGAGTTCAAGGTTCAGCCCTTCCTGAAAGAGCTTGATGGTTTCCAGGGCGTCTTCGCGGTCCAGGCGACGTAGGGCGAATCCGGCGTGGACGATGACGTAGTCGCCCACGGCCGGGGCCTCGTCGATGATGTCCAGGCGGACCTGGCGCTTGACGCCGCCGATCTCCACATCCGCGACGTTGTCGGCAATGGCGATGATTTCCATGGGAACGGCGAGACACACGGCGGTTTCCTCCGGATAGGCGTGGATGAATCGAGGCAGTGAGGAGAGATAAACTCCGCGACGCCTCACGTAAAGGTCCCGGCCTGAAAAAATCCGCCGGGAGGATGGGGACCGCTTTTCGCGGGAGGGGGAAACCGGGTGCGGACAGGGCTACCAGGCCGGGGCGTCCTGGCCGTGGTAGTAGAATTCCACGCGGCGATTCTTGGCCCGGGCGTCGGGGCTGGTGGGCGGGACCAGGGGCTGGCTGTCGCCGTAGCCCACGGCACGCACCCTCGTTGGCGGGATGCCGCCCTTTTCCACGATGTGGCGCACGATGGCCGCGGCCCGGGCCGAGGACAGCTCCCACTTGGAGGGATAGGCCCCGCCGCCGGATTCGCCGTCGTCGGCGTGCCCCCGGACCACCAGATCCAGCTTGTGGGCCTTGAGGACCTCGACGATGCCGTCGAGGATCTTGTCCGCCCCGGGCTTGAGGGTGGCGGAATTGACGTCGAAGAGCACGGGGCTGTTGACATTGAGAAGCACGCCCGCGTCGTCGGAGCTGACCCCGGAATTCTGGCGCAGGTTGGGGTCGTTGGTGATCATCTCCTTGATCATCAGGGCCACTTCATACTTGAGCTTGTTCTCCTGGGAGAGCTTGAACTCCGGACGGCCGACCTTGGCGTCCTTGGCCATGAAGGAGGGAACCTTCTCCAGGTTGACCACTTTCTCCTTGGTGGGCACGTTTTTGTCCTGGAAGACGAGGGAGAGTTCGTTTTTCTGTTCGGGCTTGAGCGTGGCCAGAAGCCACAGGAGCAGAAAAAAGGCCATCATGGCCGTGACGAAGTCGGCGTAGGCCACCTTCCAACTGCCGCCGTGATGGGCCTGGTGGCCCCCGTCGGCCTTCTTGACGATGATGATCGGGCTCGGTTCGCCGGTCTTACTTTTTGCCACGCAACGCTCCTTCCAGGTCCTCGAAGGAGGGACGCACGTCCTCGGGAACGGCCCGGCGTCCCATCTCCACCGAGAGCATCGGGGAGAAACCGCTTTGCATGCCCAAAAGCGCCTCCTTGGCGCAGGTCAGAAAGGCCATCTTGGCGCTCGCCTGATGCTCGATGTTCGCCGCGGCCGGGCCGACGAACCCATAACACAGAAGGATGCCCAGAAACGTGCCCACCAGGGCCGCGCCGATGCTGTGACCCAGAATCTCGGGCGGTTCGTTGATCTTGCCCATGGTCAGAACCACGCCCAGGACCGCGGCCACGATGCCCAGGCCCGGCAACGAATCGGCCACCTTGTTGATGGCCGCGGGCGGGACCAGCTCATGGTGCTGGATGGTGCTGATGTCCAGGCTCATCAGGGAGTCGAAGCGGTGGGTCTCGATGCTCTCGGAGATGAGCACCTTGACGTTGTCGCAGATGAAATCGCGCAGAACGTGGTTGGCGGCCACGGATTTGAAACGCCCGAAGATGGCGCTGCCGTCGGGCTTGTTGACATGGGTCTCCAGGGCCACGATGCCCTCGCGGCGGGCGATGTTCATGATCTCGTAGAGCAGGGTCAGAAGGTCCAGGAAATCCGCGGAGGAGGGCTCCTTGGCCGTGAAGATGGACAGGCCCTTCTTGATGGAGGTGATGATCACGGACTTCGGGGCGGCGATGAGAAAGGAACCCATGGCCGCGCCGCCGATGATCAAAAGCTCGATGGGCTGGAAAAGCACATGCATGTGCCCGCCTTCGAGCATGAATCCGCCGAAGACGGCGCCCAGGACCACCACTATGCCGATTATCGCGAACATGATCTCCCAGCCACCCCATGGTCATGCCGTTGCATCGGCATGCGCCGTCCGCCGATCTTTTCGACCGGATTGCCCGATCCGGCCGTCATCCGGCCAAAGCCTCCTGATCCAGACCGCCCCGCGCCCGGCATGCCACGCCGCATCCCACTCGCAGATCAGGCGAACCATATTCCATTCCCAGGGATGTCGCACGTGGAAGACAAGACTCGGCCGCAACGAAGGGGAAGGCGAGACATGATCCCCAACCGGAGTCCGCCGCCACGATCCGGTCACCCATCCCAAACCGCATCGTCCCGTTTGCCATCAGCTTTATGGTTCCAGGCGCATTTTTCTCTTGCCCACGGGAGGGGCGGACTGCCGCCTATTTTTCTATACAAAATCGGGCCGGGATGGAATACAAAAAAATATCTCCTTTTATGTCGATGCAATAGCCGAACCCAGGGCCATGCCCGGGGGTGCTTCCGGTCCGCCGCGACGGCGGTTTCGGAAATGCCGCCGGGTCATGTGGCGCGCAGCCGTTCGATTCCCGACACGACCGTGTCCAGGGCCCTGTCCAGTTCGGCCAGGCGCGCCCGCCCCTCATCATGGCGCCCGGCGTCCAAAGCCTCCTCCACGGCCCTGGCCGTGTCCCGCACCTGGACCGCCGACACGTTTCCGGCGGCGCCGGCCAGCTTGTGCGCCACCTCCCCGACCTCCGCGTACCGCTCCCGGGCCATGGCCCGATGCATCGCCCGCAGATAGTCCCGGGCGTTGTTGGAAAAACCCAGCAGGATGGTCCGGTAGATTCCGGCCTTGCCCCCCAGCCGGTACAGTCCTTCCTCCACGTCGAGGCCGGGAATCTCCCGCAGGAGCGCCTCGTCCGAGGCCGGGCCGCCGGTCTCCGAAGCCGCGGCCGCCCGGTCCGGAACGTGCTTTCCGACCGACGCGGCCGGGAAACGCCCCGGGCCGACGAACTTCGAAATCACGGAAAAAAGCCGATCCCGGTCCAGGGGTTTGGCCAGATGGTCGTTCATCCCGGCCGCGAGGCACGCCGCCCGGTCCTCGGCCATGGCATGGGCGGTCATGGCCACGATGGGCACGTCGCGGCCTCCGGGCAGGGCCCGAATCTCCCGGACCGTCTCGTACCCGTCCATCCCGGGCATGGATACGTCCATGAGGATGAGGTCCAACCGCTCGCGCCCCGCGATTTCCACGGCCTGACGCCCGTCCTCGGCCATGTGCACGGTGATCCCCGCCTCGCGCAGGACCTCGAAGGCCACCTGACGGTTGTTGGGATCGTCCTCGGCTACCAGGACCGTGATCCCGGAAAACATCCGCCCGGATTCCCGGGGCGCCGTCTCCTCCTGAACCGTTTCCGGCTCCCTCCCGGAGGGCCCGAGCCCCAGGGCCTCGGCCAACGCCGCCTCGAGATTGGCCTGGCCTACGGGTTTTTCGAGAAAATGACGGGCCCCCGGGTACATGTCTTCCAGGATCTGCCTGGAATGTCCGGATGGAGAAAGAACGACCACGGGAACGGCCTGGGAAAAAAGCGGGGAAAGGGTGTCGGCCATGCATTGGGGAACCCCTCGCCACAGTCCCCCGTCCAGGACCAGCGCGTCGAAGCCGTCCGCCTTGTCGGCCAGCACGGCCTGGGCCTCGTCCGCGTCCCCCGCGATCCGGACGCTGCCTCCCAGGCGGGCCAGGATATTGGCCAGGGCATGGGCGAGATGTCCGTTTTGCGAGGCCACGAGAAAGCGCCGGCCGGGAAACCGGGGCGGGCGCCCGGGACCACCCTGGGCCGCGGCGTCCTTTTCCAGGACCACCGTGACGAAAAAGTCGCTTCCCCGGCCGAGCTCGCTTTCCGCCCGCACGTCCCCGCCCATGAGCCGGGCGATGTCCCGGGCGATGGCCAGGCCGAGACCCGTGCCGCCGTGTTTGCGGCTCACGGAGCCGTCGACCTGGGTGAAGGCCGTAAACACGTTCTCGATCATCTCCGGAGGAATGCCCGGCCCTGTATCGGACACGCACATGGTGATCTCCACCCGCTCTCCCATGTCCCGGGAAAGCGCGCACCGGATGAGAACCTCGCCGCGTTCGGTGAACTTGAAGGCATTGGAGACCAGGTTGACCAGCACCTGCCGCAGGCGCAGGGGATCGCCCAAAAGGGCCTCGGGCACGTCCGGATCGAGATCGAGGATCAACTCGATGTCCTTGTCGGACATGGCCCCTCGATAGAGAGCCAACACCTCGTCCAAGACGTCCGGAAGACGGAAGGCGATGCGTTCGATGGCCAATTTGCCGGCTTCGATCCTGGAGAAGTCCAGGATGTCGCCCAGGACCCGCAAAAGCGACCTGCTGGAGGCCCGGATGACCGAAAGATACTGGCGCTGACGCGGAGACAACGGGGTCTTCAGGGCCAGTTCGGCCATGCCGATGACCGCGTTCATCGGCGTTCTGATCTCGTGGCTCATGCTGGCCAAGAATTCGCTCTTGGTCTGGTTGGCCTTCTCCGCGGCATGCTTGGCCCCGGCCAGTTCCAGGGTGCGGCGGTTGACCAGTTCCTCCAGATGTTCCCCGTGGGTTTTCAGGGTGCGCTCGTTCTCCTGGATGATGGCCAGCATCTCGTTGAAGGAATCGGCCAGCCGTCCCAGTTCGTCGCGCCGGCCGCTGTCGAAGCGCAGGGCGTAATTGCGACGATCGCTGATGGTCATGGCCACCCGGCGCATGCGGTCCAAAGGGTCGAGCACGGAGCTTTTGACGAAAAAGAAAATGAGCGCCACCAGCACGATCTCCAGGGAGAGCGTGCGCAGGACGTTCCCGACCATGGCCGTGGCCAGAGTCTGTTCCATGCCCCCGGTATGGACGAACACGCTCAAGGTCCCCAGATTGCGGCCGTCCATCTCCACCAGCCGCGACCTGCCGATCAGACCCTCCCTCTCCCACAGCCGTTCCACGTCCTGCGGGGGACCGCCATCGCGCCGCCTTCCGGCCAGAAGACCCCGGCCGTCCTCGTCGAAAACCGTGATGGCGAAAATGTTCCCGTCTTCCATCTCGGTTTCGATGATCCGGGAAACCTCCTTCTCGTTGACCTCCCACATGGGGGACACAAGCACATGGGAAAGCCGGCCGGTCACGGTTTCCGCCAGATGCCCCAACTGGCCGAGATACCTGGTCCTGGCGGCATAGTATTCAAACAGGCTGAATCCCGCCAGGACCAGGGTGGAGGCCACCACGATGACCAGGCTCAGCTTGACCTGAAGCCTGTCCGGAAACCGTATGGGATTCACGGCGGCCCACTGTCCGCGTTGACGACCGGGGGCCAAGCCTGTTCCGTCCGGAGATGGGGACGGGGCCTGGGTGCTCACGCCACTTCCTCGATGGAAACGGCCCGAAAGCAGGTGGGCGGTATCAGCTCGCGATGCACCGCGAACCGCGCCCTTTTCCGAGCCTGCTCCTCGTCCTCGGCCTCCACCTCCACCTGGCCGGACACGTCCAGTTCGACCTTGGTCCGATATTCGACCGCGTAGGTTTTCCCGTCCTCGCGGGCCACGATGGACAACGGCTCGAAGTAGAACACGGGCTCGTCGCCAGGGGCCTCGGGATGGACCACGGCCTGGGCCGCGAACATGGCCCTTCCCTTGCTTTCAGCCTCGACCATCTCCACACCCTGCCTGTCCTCGAGCATTTTCGTCTCATAGCTCACCAGATACCGCTTCATACCTTCTCCCCACGGCAATGCCGCAACCCGTGACTGACGCGGCGACGCCTTTGCTTTTTTCACAACCGGCTGTTAGGGAATACGAACGCGGGATACGACGCCGGTCAGTCCACATTCCGCCAGGAAAACCGATCTCCATGTCCGAAAAGCCCCACACCGACGCCCCCACGGGCCTCCCTCCCCGGACACGGCCCGGGAAGATGCCCGGCGCGAACGCACCCGGGGTGGACTTCGTGCCGTCCAGGGAGCAGTGCCTGGCATTGTGGGACGCCTTCGACATGCTCCCCAATGTCCGTGCCCACAGCCTCACCGTGGCCTGCATCGCCGAGGCCCTGGCCGTCAAGGCCGCGGCCGCCGGCCTCGATGTGGACGTGGACGCCGTGCGGGCCGCCGCCCTTTTACACGACCTGGCCAAGACCTACACCATCCGCCACGGGGGCAATCACAGCCAGCTCGGCGGGGCCTGGGTCCAGGAATTGACCGGAAACGCGGCCCTGGCCCAGGGGATCGTCCACCACGTCCACTGGCCCTTCGATATGGACATCCGGGCCCACTTCCTGCCCTTGGCCATCATTTACAGCGACAAGCGGGTCAAACACAACCGGGTGGTCAGCTTACGCGAGCGGTTCGAGGATCTTTTGATCCGGTACGGAGCCACGCCCGAGATACGCCAACGCATCGGCCTTTCCTTGGCCCAGGCCCGGGAGATCGAGGAGGCGCTGATGCAAACCCTGGGATTCGATCCTGATGCGGATATTGCTCATTGCCGGCGGTTGGTCGAGTGAACGCGAGGTGTCCCTGTCCGGGGCGGAAAAAATCCGACAGGCCCTGGTGAATCTCGGCCACGAGATCCGGTTCCTCGACCCGGCCCATCAATTCGGCGACATCCTGGCCAGGGCGGCCGAGGCCGATTTCGCCTTCGTGAACCTGCACGGCGCTCCGGGCGAGGACGGGCTCATCCAGGCCATGCTCGACGCGGTCCGTGTTCCCTACCAGGGAAGCGGACCGGCCGGCTCGTTTCTGGCCCTGAACAAGGCCGCCGCGAAGCAGGTCTTTTCGGCCCGGGGCATTCCCACGCCGGCCTGGGAGTTCCTGCCCACCCCGCCTCCGCGCGATTTTCGGCCCCGCTTTCCCGCGCCCTATTTCGTCAAGCCGAACCTCGGCGGTTCGAGCGTGCTCGCAAGCCTGGCCCGGGACCCGGACGATCTTTTCCCGGCCATGGACAAAATTTTCCAAAGCGGGGACGCGGTACTGGTGGAGCCGGCCCTTTTCGGCACGGAACTGACCTGCGCCGTACTCGGCGAAACCCCCCTGCCGCCCATTCTCATCCGTCCCAAAACGCAAAGCGGCTTTTTCGACTACGCCTCAAAGTATTCCCCCGAGGGGGCGGACGAGATCTGTCCGGCGCCCGTCAGCGAGGAGATCCTCCACGCCCTGGAGCAGACCGCCCTGGCCGCCCACCGGGCCCTGGGGCTTTACGGCTACAGCCGTTCGGACTTCATCCTGACGGATTCGGGACTGACGCTCCTAGAAACCAACACCCTGCCGGGGATGACCTCCACGAGCCTTCTGCCCCGTTCCGCCGCCGCGGCGGGCATGACCTTCGAGGACCTCCTGGCCCGGCTCATCGAACTGGGCCTGGGCCGATGCCTGCATATGCATTGAGGCCGGCCGGACGGCCCGGGGCTTGCGCCCAGGTCAAGGATACCTATTTCAAGATCGGCGCGCCACGCCGCGGCGTGGCGCGCACTGGACGAAACGGCCCTGCACGGTATAGGGCAAAGCCTTGAGCGGCCACAGGGCCGCATCCCGCTCCCGGAGAATCGCATGAAAGCCATCCTTGCCCTGGAAGACGGCACCCTTTTCCACGGCGAATCCTTCACCGGCCAGGGCGTCGCCGGCGGGGAGGTCATTTTCAACACCGGCATGACCGGCTACCAGGAGGTGCTCACCGACCCCTCCTACCATGGCCAGATGGTGTGCATGACCTATCCGCATATCGGCAACTACGGGGTCAACCCGGCCGACGTGGAATCGGCCAAAATCCATGTGGCCGGCTTCATCGTCAAGGAATGCTGCAAGACGCCCTCCAACTGGCGGGCCACGGCCTCACTTCCCGAGTATCTCACCCATCAGGGGGTCATGGGCGTCGAGGGCATCGACACCCGGGCGCTCACCCGCCATCTGCGCCTGCACGGGGCCATGCGCGGCTACATCTCGACGGATGTGTCCGATCCGAAGCTGATCATCGAGGCCGCCCGGAACCTGCCGTCCATGGAGGGACTCGGGCTGGCCGACCGGGTCACCTGCGCCGGACCGTACCGCTTCGACGGGGAAAAGCCCGTTTTCGTGGATCCGGCGGACGGAACCTACGCCTGGCCCGGACCGGGGCCCCGGGTGGTCGTCTACGACATGGGCGTCAAGTGGAACATCCTGCGCCTTCTTCTGGACCAGGGGTTCGACATCCTGGCCGTCCCCTCCACGTTCACGGCCGATCAGGTCAAACGCCTGTCCCCGGACGCGGTGTTCCTCTCCAACGGCCCCGGCGATCCCGCGGCCCTGCCCGGGTTGATCGAGGCCACGGCCGTTCTGGCTGACATCTATCCCACGGCCGGCATCTGCCTGGGACACCAGCTTCTGGGACTGGCCCTGGGGGGCAGGACCTACAAACTCAAGTTCGGGCATCACGGGCTCAATCACCCGGTCAAGGATCTGGAGACCGGCCGCATCGAGATTTCGTCCCAGAACCACGGGTTTTGCGTGGACATCGACAGCTTGAAGGACGTCAGGCTGACGCACATCAACTTGAACGATCAGACCCTGGAAGGCTTCGCCCACATCAAAAAGCCGATCATCGCCATCCAGCACCATCCCGAGGCCGCGCCCGGCCCCCACGACAGCCGGTTCTTTTTTCGGCGGTTCCGGGACATGGTCAGGGAGCATACCGGCAAATAGTCCAGGGCGACCTCCCCACAAGGCCAGGACATGTCCGCGGAACTGACCAAGGCGCGCGCCCAGATCACCGCCGTCGGCACCCACCTCAAACAGGGCAAGGTGTTTCCGGCGATCACCGCGCTGTACGAGGCCTTAAACGGCATCCTGCGTTCCCAGCTCATGAAGTCCGAGCGCGACGAGTTCGCCCGGATGCTCACGGACGCGGTCTACCACCTGAACAACGACAAGGGATTCCGCAGCGCCTATCCCCTGCTCATGCAGTACCAGCCCGGCCAGGAAAAACAGCTGGCCGAGATGCTGCGCGACGTGCTCCAGGAACTGCAGCACACGGCGGTGGTCGAGGCCCGGGGGATCATTCTGGACAAGAATCAGCGTCGCGCGGCCGAACTTGAGCGCGGCCGCCTGCTTTTGGCCGAGCAGAAGTACGACGAGGCCCGCGAGGTCCTGGAAAAGCTGGCCAAGGAGTTCCCGGACGACTCCGATCTCAAGGCCCGCATCGCGGACCTGTTCATCAAGGGCGAACTCTACGAGGACGCCTTCAGCTACCTCGACGAGGCCCTGGAGCTGTCCCCGGACCAGATCCATCTGTACAACCGCATCGGCATCGTGCTCAGGCGCTTAAAAAAGTTCGACGTGGCCGAGAAGTATTTCATGCGCGCCGTGCCCTACGCCAAAAACGACGCCAATCTCTATTTCAACCTGGGCCGGGTGTATGTGGACTGGGGCCGCTTCGACAAGGCCGAGAAGGCGGCGCGCATCGCGTTGCGTATCACGCCGGCCTTCGACGAGGCCAGAAAGATGCTCAATTTCTCCCTCAAACGACAAAACAAGCCCGTCGAGCCCTAAGGCCCGGTCTCCCGTTCCAGCCCGGCACCGGCGGACCCGCCTCCTCCGGAGGGCGGTCACGCCCCGTGGGTACGCATTTTCCGCGACGCCCCCAGGCCCTGGGCCTCGGCGGTCGCATCGTCGAGGGCCAAAAACGTGACCTTGTTTTTCCCGGTATTTTTCGAGTGGTAAAGCGCCTGGTCGGCCCGTCTCACCACCAGTTCCATGATCTCGGCCGAGGACCGCCGGTTTCCGGAAAAGGCGTCGAAGGTGCTGGTTCCGAAACTGGCGGTGATGTGCAGACAGCCGCTTTCCAGGCCGATGAAGCACCCCTCCACATTTTTCTTGAGCTTCTCGGCCACGGCCTTGGCCCCCGGGGCGTCGGTCTCCGGCAAAAGCACGATGAATTCCTCACCCCCGTAGCGGGCCAGCACGTCCGCCCCGCGCAGGGCATTGCCCAGGGCCCGGGCGAATTCCCGCAGCACCGTGTCCCCCACGGCATGACCGTGACGGTCGTTGATGGCCTTGAAATTGTCGATGTCCAGCATGATGATCGAGACGGGACGGCGATGGCGCAGGGCGCGACGAAATTCCTTCTCGGCGATGCTGAAAAAGTACCGCAGGTTGTACAGTCCGGTCAGACTGTCGGTGATGGCCATCTGACGGTATTTGCGCTCGCTTTCGCGCAGCGCCGCCAGAGAGTGGGCCAATCGGCCCACCATGGCGTTGAACGCCCGGGAGAACTCCCCCATGAAGTCCACGCGCTGGGAAAAATCCCCCTCCGCGACACGCGAGGCCTGCCAGGCGAGATGCCGCAGATTGGCCTGAAGCGTCTTGAGGGAGCCCGCAAGATATCCCCTGGCCGCCAGGTCGCCCGACAGGTCCCCCTCGGCGAGCCGGGCCGCGAAGGCCCTCTCGGCCGCCAGGGCCATGGCCAGTTCCGGCAGGCCTTCGATCCCTTGCAGGTGGGAAGGCAGGGACGGCGGCGGCAGGGGGTCGCCCACGATCCGGGCCAGATACCGCACCACCTCGGCCGTCTCCGCGGCGGCCCGGGCGGGGTCCCGCTCGTCCATGTCCGCCTGTGGCGACACGGTCACGTGTCCTTCCCGGCGGGGATCTCGGCCGTGAACCGGCAGGTGCGGTCCCCGGTGCACCAGCAATCGATTTCCTTGACCGCAAACCGCTCTCCGGTGAAGCTGTCCAGAAGCGCGGCCAAAAAACCCTCGTCGTACACGCACACCTCGAAATCACGCTCAGGCAGCCCGGAACAATCCAGGTCCTCGGACATGGTGATGACGAAGGATTTCTTCTCCAGATCGGCCTTCTCCACCCGCATGATCCCGATGCTCAACTCTTTGAGGGTGGTCTGCAGCCTGTTTAAAAACGTTCCGAACTCCTTTATCCCGGTGAGAAATTGCTTGTACACCTCCTGCCCGGCCAGATAGCCGGCCTCGTAAAAGATGGCGTCGGTCTTCGCCGCGCCCAGATGGCGTTCCATGACGTCCCGAAAGGCGTATTGCATGAGCCGGTACACTTCCAGGCGGGTCGTGGGGCCGAGATTGGGCCTGCCGATGTCCAGGTTTCCGATCAGGTCCCACGAGAAGGCATACTTGCGCTCTGGCATGGCGGCTTTTCTCCTCATCTCCGACATAACCGAATCCTCCGGGAAAAGACACCCCTTCCGTGAAGCAGGGCCCCGGGGCCTGTCCGACACCTCCCGGTCGGGCCGGGGCCGGGCTACGGGCCTTCGGCCGGCATGTCCGGCAGCCCCCAGGCCGGTCCCAGCCGATCGAGCATGGCTCGCGGCATCTGCGCCATGACCGGCTTTTTGGCCGCGTCGATCAGGCGCAAAAGCTCCGCCACCCGGCCCGGCTCCATGGCCGTGCACCCGGCTGTGGGCGAATCAGGCCCGCGCCAGGAATGGATGAAGATGCAGGAGCCGGCCCCGGGGGCCACGGGGTCCGTATTGTGGGCCACGAACAGGCCGTTTTTGTAGAGCCCGTCGGGGCGCAGCATGCGGTCCGGGCTGGTCCAATCCGGCGAACCGGCCGTGGATTCGTCGATGATGGCGTTGTAGCGCCGCGACCCCGGGGTCTCCACGCACACGGTGTCGGCCGTGACCTGGTGCATGGGCAACCTCGGAACGAACCCGAGGGCCTTGGCATCATACGAGAAACCCATGGTCAGGGCGAAGGCCCCGGCCGGGGCCTTGCCGTCGCCCTCGCGCTTGGCCGGGACCCCGGGCAGGGAGGGGCCGTCCCCGTGCAGGCCGCGCCCGAAGGCCAGCCCGGTGCGGCCCACAGTGACCGGGAAAGGGGCCAGGACCAGCCGCCAGGGCGCGTCCGGGGCGTCGCGCCCGAAAACGGCCATCCGGCCGGTAATCGAGTCCCAGTCCCGGGTGACCACCAGGGCCAACTGCCGCGATCCGGCCAGGGGGTCGGCCCTGGCCAGAACCGAAAGCGCGTCCGGCCCGGCCGGGGCCTTCGCCGCGGGGGCCGTTTCCGGGGCCGGGACGGGTTTCCGGGCGCAGGAAATCAGACACAAGGCGGCCAGGGCCATGACGGCAAAAACCGTGTTACGCATCGTTTCCTCCTGAAAAATATTCAGCGGCAAACCGTCCGGGTACGCGTCCGGGTCCCGGACTTCCTCTCCCGCTTTGATCGTGACAGCCAAGCCATTGTATGCGACATCCCCCTGCCCGGCCACCCCGCAATCCGGAGCCGCCCATGTGGAAGACGCACGCCAAACTGCTCGCCTCGGCCGTATTCTGGGGAGGCACCTGGATCTCCGGCCGGCATCTGGCCCAGGCCATGGGGCCGTTTTCGGCCGCCTTTCTGCGCTTCGCCGTGGCCTCGGCCTTTCTTTTCTTCCTGTCCCGCCGGGTCCACGGCGCATTTCCCCTCCCGGCCCGGCGCGACCTGCCCGGACTGGCCCTTCTGGGCCTGACCGGGGTCTTCGGCTACAACGCCTTTTTCTTCGCCGGCCTTCGGACCGTGCCCGCCGGCCGGGCCGCGCTGATCGTGGCCGCCATCCCCGCCGTGGTCTCCCTGTATTCGGGGCTGGCCCTGCGCGAACGCTTCGGGACGGCCCGACTCGCCGGCATCGTCCTGTCCTTCTGCGGGGCCGGGGTGGTCCTGTCCGGCGGCGATCCCCTGGCCCTGCTCCATGGCGGGTTCAGCGCCGGGGACCTCGCGATCCTCGGCTGCGTGGCCTGCTGGTCAGCCTACACCCTGGCCGGCCGGGCGGTGATGGCCCGGGTGGCGCCGCTTGAGGCCGTGACCTGGTCGTGCCTGCTCGGCGGGGCGTTTCTCCTTCCCCCCGCCCTCTTCGGAGGGCTTCCCGCCGACATGGTCCGAGCCGGCCCGGCCGACTGGCTGCACCTGCTCTTTTTGGGAATCATGGCCACGGGGTACGGGTTTTTCTGGTATTACGAAGGGATCAAGCGCATCGGCGCCAGCCGGGCGGGCATCTACATCAACCTCGTGCCCGTGGTGGCCGTGGTGCTTGGAATCGTGGTCCTGGAAGAGGCCATGGCCCCGTCGCTCGTCCTTGGCGGAGGCATGGTCCTCTCCGGGGTCTGGCTGGCCCAGCGCCGGGGGGCTTGACTTCCCGTTTTTTGGAGGTCAACACACAGTAAACCCCAAAAGCACGCGCTTCGGCCCCACCCGGAGGACGCATGACGCCGACACGAAAAAAAATCCTGGTCGTTTCCCTAAGCCTCGGGGCACTGGCCGTAACGGCCCTTCTCCTCCTGCGGCTCCTGGTGGACCCGGCCGCCTTCACCCCACTGGTCACCGGCTTCGTGCAACAGGCCACGGGGCTGACCCTCTCGATTCCGGGCGGACTGCGCCTGAGCCTGTTTCCCTCCCTGGGCGTGGAGATGGACCAGGCCAGCATCGGCGATCTTCCGGGATTCCCCGGGGAGACCTTCGCCGAGGTCGAGAAGGCCAGCATCCAGGTCCGGCCCCTGCCCCTTTTCAGCGGCCGGCTGGAGGTCATCGGGGTCCGCGTGCAGGGGCTGCGGGTGCGGCTGATCCGGGATAAGGACGGCCGGGAAAACTGGAAGGCCCTGCCCATCGCCAAGGTCGAGGTCAAAAAGGATGTGGTGGTGGTCACCAAGACCGACGGCCAGACCTCCTCCTTCCGCTATCTGGTGGAGAACGCCCGGCTGGCCGGGTCCGAGGTGCGTTTCGAAGACCGGGCTGCGGATACGGTCTTCTCCCTCACGGACATCGCCTTTTCCGCCGGCGGCATCGAGCCGGGCCGGCCTTTCGCGGCCGAGATGTCCCTGTCCGCCACGTCGGCCAGGCCCGAGGTCCGGGCCAGGGTCGACCTGTCCGGAAAAACCATGGTGGACCCGTCGGCCATGCGCTTTGCCGTCTCCGACGCCCGGGTCCGGATCGAGGGCGGGGGCAAGGGGCTTCCCATCTCGGCCTTCCTGGCCCAGGGACGGGGCGATGTGGAGATCCTGGCCGAGGAGAACCGGATCACGGGCCGGAAGATGGCCTTGTCCGGATCGGCCTCTGGCGGCGTCCTGCCGGGGGACGGGCTGGACGCCGGGGTGGATCTGTCCTTCGACTACGACTACGGGAAAGGCCTGGCCTCCTGCCCGGCCCTGGTCCTGACCGTACCCAAGGCCGGGCTGACCGCCAAGGGAACGTTCGAGGCCTCAGGCCTCGGGGCCGCGCCCCGGGCCACGTTCGCCCTTGCCGCCGCCCCCTTCGACGCCAAGTCCCTGCTGGCCATGACCGGGGTCTCCCTGCCGGCCATGCGGGATAAAAACGCCCTGTCCAAGGTGGGATTCACCGTGAACGCGGCCTATCTGGAAAACAAGCAAACCCGCCTCGAAACCGACCTGTCCCTGGACGGCTCGCCCATACGGGTCACGGCCCAGGCCGCGACCGGCGAAAAGACGCGTATTGCGGCGGGCGTGGACATCCAGGCCCTGAACCTGACCGGCTATCTCCCGCCCTCCGGCGACTCCGGGGCCAAGGACGCCGCACCCCGGAAAAAGGGCGCCGCGCCCGGCCAAAACCTGTTCCTGGACCTGCGCGTCAGCGCCAAGCGCCTGGATGTGGACAAACTGTCGCTTACGGGGGTGGAACTGGCCGGAACCTTTGACGGCGGGGTGACCACCGTCTCCCGGTTGCGGGCCGGGCTCTTCGGGGGCTCGATCACCGCCAGTGGCCGGACGGACGCGCGCCAACCGGCCACGGCCCTGGCCGTGCGCGCCGAGGGGTCGGGCATCCAGGCCGGCCCCCTGCTCTTGGCCCTGACGGACAAGGAGCCCTTGACCGGGACGGCCGGGTTCCGCGCCGACCTGACGGCCGCGGGGAACGACCAGGCCGCCGTGCTGCGCACCCTGTCCGGAACGGCCTCGGTGAACCTCAAAAACGGGCGTATCGCCGGGTTGTCCCTGACCCCGGACATCCTGTCCGCGCCGCAGCGCCTGTTCTCCTTCGGCGCCGGGGGAGACGCCGGCGGCGACCGGAAGGAGGGCCAGGACGGCTCCCTGATCACCTCGGCCGGGCTCTCGGCGAACCTCAGAAACGGCGTGGCCACGACCCGGGACATCCTGGTCCAGGCCCCGCCCCACAAGGTCACGGGACAGGGCTCGATCAACCTCCCCGCCCAGGCCCTGGACCTGCGCCTGACGGCCCACGTGGCCGGCGTGGCGGACATCCCGGTGACTGTCGCGGGCACCTTCAGCGACCCCTCGGTGACCCCGGACCTGGCGGCCATCCCGGCCGCGGCCATCGGCGGCGCGGCGGGCAGGGCCGCCAAGGTGCTGACCGATCCGGCCGGGGCGGCCAAGGATGTCCTCGACGCGGTCAACCCCCTCAATCTTCTGCCGTTCGGCGGGGACAAGAAAAAATAAGGGACGCCCGGGGGAATCCCCCGGGGCGTCCCGAAGTCGGCGAAAGGCGGCGTCAGGGCCGTCTGGCCACCACCTCCAGTTCCACCAGCACGTCCTTGGGCAGCCTGGCCACCTCCACGCAGGACCGGGCCGGATACGGCGGGGTGAAGTAGGAGGCGTAGACCTCGTTGATTCTGGCGAACTCGTTCATGTCCTTGATGAAAAGCGTGGACTTGACCACGTCGGCGAGATCCAGCCCGGCGGCCCGAAGCACGGCGCGGACATTTTTTATGGCCTGGTAGGCCTGGGCCACCACGTCCCCGTCCACGATGGTTCCGGTGGCCGGGTCCGTGGGGGTCTGGCCGGACACGAAAAGCAGGTCCCCGGCCCACACGCCCAGGGAATAGGGCCCGATGGCCTTGGGGGCGGCATCCGAGGTCACGATCCGTTTTTCAGTCATGCGCGTGTCTCCTGTGTCCCGTCCCGCACCGGGCTCGGGAGGTTCGTTGGGGAGTGTTCCCGGTCCGGAAGCGGCGGGAAACGGGTCGGCCGGCCCATCCCCGGCCGCCAGCCCCCCGACGGATAAAAACGGAAGCAACAGCAGCGCGGCCAGTACCGCCGGGCGCGCGCCGCCAGGCCTCATCTCGTCCCGGCCTGATCGCCGGGTTCATCCTTTGCCGGGCCGCGGGCGACCGACGGGCGTTTGCGCTTGGGCTCCCACTTGGCGATCATCTCCCGCACGCTCTCCACCTGGGGCGGTTCGAGAAGGGCCTGGATCTGGTCCCGCAGGGTCAGGGCGAATTTCTTCTCCTCCTGCGGGACGTTCTCGGCCCGGGAGGACAGTTCGGCCCAGAAAAACGCCTTCATCTCGTTTTTGACCACGCCCTGGCCGGAAAAATACAGGGAGGCCAGAAGCGCCTGGGCCTGGGGCTTGCCCAGAAGTGCCGCCTCCTGGAGCCACCTGGCCGCCTCTTCGTAGCTTTGGGGCACGCCCTGGCCATGGAAGTAGAGCTTCCCGAGCAGGTACTGGGCGTCGGCCGAGCCGCGCTCGGCGGCCCGGCGGAACCATTCGGCGGCCTTGGCCTGATCCGGGTCCGTTCCCTGGCCGGCATAGTACATGGCCGCCACCTGATTTTGCACCGTGACGTCCCCGGCCTCGGCCAGGGGCAGAAATTCCCGCAATGCCGCGACGTAGTCACCCTCGCGGTAGGCCTTTTTCCCCTCCTCCAGGCCGGCGTGGGCCAGGGCGGGAAAAAGCCCCAGAAAAACGGCGAGAGCGGGCAGGGCCGACACGCGGAGCCAAAAGGGGATCAGGAACATCATGGCCGGATCAACACTCCGCCTTGGCGTCCGGGCCGCCTGCGGCATCCCCGGCCCCTGAACCCACGATCACGTGACGGTAGATGAAGACGGACACAGGCACGCCGAGCAGCATGCCCCACAGGCCGAAAAAGACATGCCCGAGGTAGACGATGATCAGGATGAGCAGGGGACTGATCTTGAAGACCACGGAGATGATCCGGGGGTTTAGGATGTAGGCCTCGAACAGATGCACCAGGATGATCATGCACAGGCCCCAGAACGCCAGGGACAGGCCGTCGGTGTTGAAGGCCACGAGCAGGATGGGCACCGAGGAGATAAATACCCCCAAAACCGGGATGAGCCCGCAGCAAAACACCACGGAGCACAGAAGGACGATGGGGTGGATGCCCAGCACCCACAGTCCCACGGCGGTCAAGAGGGTGTTGGCCAGGGCGATGAGCATCTGGGCCTGGAAGGCCGTGCCCACAGTCAGGGCGAACTGGGCCACGCTGTCGGCCATGACCGCATGGAAATCCTTGAGGCGGGAGTGGCGCAGGGCCTGGGTCTGTCGGCGCAGCTTGGGGAAGTCGAGCAGGATGAGGAAGCTGAAAAGCGTGCCCAGCAGGAAATAGGACACGTAACTGGTGACCTGGTTGAACCAGGAGACGACCATGTTGAACATGGCCTCCAGGTCCAGGCCCACGATGTTTTCCAGGGCTAGGTATCTCTTGATGCGGCTCACCGGCGCGGCCATGTCCGGGGACTGGACGGCCATTTTGTCCAGGAATCTGAAGACCTTGTCCATCATTTCCGGGAGCTTGCGCACGAAGGATGTGGTCTCGAAGGCCAGCTTGGGCAGCACGAAGGACAGGATGGTCAGAACAACGGCCAAAAAAACCACGTAGACGGTGATGGTCCACACCACGCGGGGGATGCTGGTGCGGGAACACAGCCAGACGATGACGTTGTTGAAGGTGAAGCACAGGATGAAGGTGATGAAAACCAGTCCGAAAAGGCCATACAATCTGGCCAGATACACCAGGGCGAAAAAAAGTCCCCAGATGAAAAGCACCTTGTTGGTGCGGATGAACTGGAGGATGTCGAAATTCATGGGCCGTGGCTACCACAAAGCCATGGGGGAAACAATCGCGTTGTTCCCGGCCCTTCCCCGCCCGCGGCCCGCCTCATCCCGGCCGCGGCGTCACTTTTTCCCCTCGATGCCGGCGAAGGCGTTGTGATTGTGGATGGATTCGTGGCTCTCCACCTCGACCTGGTACCAGGCCACCCGGGGATGGCCGGCCAGGGCCTGGGCCACGTTTCTGGCCACGTCCTCGACAAAGACCGGATTGGCGAAGGCCGCCTCGGTGACGTATTTCTCGTCCTCGCGCTTTAAAAGCGCATGGACCGGCGAGGAGGCCGCCCGCTCCGCGATGTCGATGAGTTCCTCCAGCCACACGAACCCCTCCCCCCGGCACCGGATGCGCACCACGGCCCGCTGACTGTGCGCCCCCTGCTCGGAGATGGCCAGGGAGCAGGGGCAGACGGTCATGACCGGGACCTCGGCCCCGAGCGTCAGGGTGAAGGCGTCGTCCACCAGTTCGCCGGACACCAGGCAGTCGTAGTTCATGCGGCCCGCGGCCCCGCTGACCGGGGCGGACTTGCTCACGAAATAGGGAAACCGGAAGGTCAGGTGGGCGTTTCTGGCCTCAAGGCGGCGCTTGAGATCGAGCAGAAGGAACTTGAACGACCCGTAGTCGAGCACTCCGGCCCAGCTTTCCAGGGCCTCCACGAAACGGCTCATGTGCGTGCCCTTGAAATCCGCGGGCAGGTCCACGGAGAGCTCGACCTCGGCCACGGTGTGCTGCCGCCCGAGATCCCTGTCGCGGACCAGAAGGGGCAGCTTGA
>JBMONM010000011.1:0-24315 GCA_049324675.1 Thermodesulfobacteriota bacterium | reverse complement strand
CTGCGGCCGCGCGGGCTGATATAAAAAACTACTGATGCTGGGCGACAAGATTCTTGTAGGCCAATTCCCTGGCCCGATCGGCCAATGCCTTCATATCCGGTTTGGACACCTGCTCGTCCGCGCCCACCGCGATACCCTTATGCCGCAAAGTTTCCGTGATCAGGGAAGAAAACAAAATCACCGGCAGTTGCCGCAAGACCGCGTCCTCCTTGATGCGCTTGGTCAGGCTGTGCCCGTCCATGGCCGGCATCTCGATGTCGGAAATCACGATGTGCAAAAGATCGAGAAGGGAATTGTCGCCGGCCTGGACCGTATCCCTGATGCGACACAGGATATCCCAGGCCTCGCGACCGTTGATCGCCGCCGTCACCTCGAATCCGGCCCGCTCCAGGGATTTGACCATCATGTTGCGGATGGTGCCGGAATCGTCGGCCACCAGCACCTTGAAAATCATGTCCTTGTCCGGCAACTCCCGGCGCTCTTCGACAAACGTCTCCTCATCCAATTCGCGCAGGGCCAGGTTGGGATTTAAGTCCCCGATGATCTTCTCCATGTCCAGAATGAAAAGGACCCGGTCCTCCATGCGCACCACGCCGGTCACGCTCTCCCCGGAAAAAACGCTGACCTGGCGGTTGGGCGGATCGATGCGTTCCCAGCTCAACCGGTGAATGCGGTTGACCCCGGAAACCAGAAAGGCGTTGACCACGTTGTTGAACTCCGTGACCACAACCTTGTCCGCGTCGCTTGGATACCTTTCCTTGCCAAGCCACGTACACAGATCAACAAGCGGCACAACCTTGTTGCGCAGGTTGAAGGTGCCCATGACGCTCGGATGCGGCGTCTGCGGCATCTCCGTGACCTTGGGCATACGTATGATTTCCAGAACCTTGGCGACATTGACGCCGTAATAGCCGGTGTATTTCTCGCCCGATGGCAGGCGTTCGTCCAAAAAAAACTCGACGATTTCAAGCTCGTTCGTGCCTGATTCGAGAAGAATATTGGTTTGCGCCATATCGTCGCAAAGCTCCGAACATGGATGGATGGGGCCGGCCACGCACGGCCGATTCTGACTTCGCTCCCAAAGTAGCACGCCATTCCCAGGATTGAAAGCGGGAAGATGGGGTTTCCGGTTTCGCCGTGATTTTTGATCATCCGGCAAGGTTTCGAAACGTGTGAAAACCACACGGCGGATCATCGCCTCCGGCCGAACTCCGGAACCGGAGCGGCACGGGTCATTTTTTTATTGCCATGGCCCGCGTAAAGCGTACGGTGAAAAAATCTGCAAAAGTATCCACCCGCCACGGGGGACGACAATGAACGCATGGACCACCGCCCGCCGTTGGTTGCCCGCCACGCGTTTCCTTCTCGCCCTGCTTCCGGCCATCCTTACGTCCATTCCCGCGCACGCCTCGGAAAAAACCCTGACCGTCCTGGCCTTTCACCGACCGCCCTACTACATTCTGGAAAAAAACCGCCCCGCGGGGGGCATTCTCGTTGAAATCACCCGAGAGGCCCTTGTCACGGCGGGCATTCCTCATGTCTTCGTGGAGGCGCCCCCAAAGCGCATTCTCAATATCATCGAAGACGCCCAGGAATACGCCTGTTCCGTCGGATGGTTCAAAACAACACAACGTGAACGCTTCGCCCGTTTCAGCGACCCCATCTACGTCGGCCAGCCCATGGGCGCCGCCATGCGTCCGGAACTGGCCAAGACACTTCCTGAACCACTTTCCTTCGCCGGCCTGATGCAGACAAATCTGCGACTGGGGTTGCGCGGGGGTTTTTCTTACGGGGAATGGCTGGACGCCAGATTGGCCGGGCATCGGGGCGCCACCGACCTGTCGGTGACGGAAAACGAACAGCTTTTGGAAATGATCGCCCGCGACCGCATCGACTACACCGTGATCGATCCCGAGGAATATGCCTGGCTGGTCTCCCAACACAAGGAGTTCCAAACCGACACCACATTCGTTGCCCTCCGGGACATCCCGCCGGAAGTCCCGCGCTACCTCATGTGCAGCCGATGTGTCCCTCCCGGGGTCATCTCCAGGATAAACGCCGCGTTGGCCCGGTTGCAAGGCGGAAGGAAGCAACCGCCGCCCCCCTGATCTCTCCGTCCGACGACCCGCTCGTCCCTCACTGCAGTCTGCCGCCGGGATCGAAAGCCCCGCCGCGCCAGGGATGCCCCTCCCTGTCTTGCGGATTCCGGTCTTTGGCCACATACGTCAAGGCCCGTTCCAGATCACGAAAAAACCGGCCGAGTATCTCGATCTCGGCCATGAAATCATACAATTGCCGCAGGCCATGGGAGGAAATCCGGACCTTGCCGTCCTTGTCCAGACGCCCCAGGCATATCCGATGCCTCCAGGGTTTTTCCACGAAGGCCCAAAACGGCCGCGCTCCCCCGCCAAGACAGGCCAACCGGCACTCGTAGCCTTCGCCAAGGAACGACTGGGACGCCAGTTCCCCTCCCGTCACGGGAAACCGATGGTCCTCCACGATCGCGCGGCCCATCATGCCCAGAAGACCGCTCATCCTGTCCAGAAAACCGGCGAAGTCCTCGGCCGCCGGCGGACCGGTATCCCGCATGAAACAGCCTCCCTGGCGTGACGCATCGTCACTGTGGACGCGCCGCGCATCGTTTTCGCGATCGCCGCACTTCCCGGACAAAAGACCGCCGCCCGCGCGCACACGGACGGCGGTCCCGACTGATCGTCCTATGCTCCACCCTGCGCCCGGATGCGTTCAGCCGCCAGTTCCCCCATCCGCGCACAGCCCACGAGGGTTCCGCCCGGGCTCATGATGTCGCCCGTGCGGTACCCCTGTTCCAGTATCTCGGCCACGGCCCGCTCCACGGCGGCGGCCGCGTCCGGCAGCCCCAGGGAATAGGTGAACATCATGGCCACGGACAGAATCGTGGCCAGGGGGTTGGCCAGGTCCTTCCCCGCGATATCCGGGGCCGAGCCGTGGATGGGCTCGTAGAGCCCGGGGCCGCCCGCGCCCAGGGAGGCCGAAGGCAGCATCCCGATGGACCCGGTGATCACCGCGGCCTCGTCGGACAGGATGTCCCCGAAGAGATTCTCGGTGACGATGACGTCGAACTGGGACGGGGCGCGCACGAGCTGCATGGCCGCGTTGTCCACGTACATGTGGGAAAGTTCCACGTCCGGATGGTTCTTCGCCTCCTCCACCACCACCTCGCGCCACAACTGGGAGACCTCGAGCACGTTGGCCTTGTCCACGGAGCACAGTTTCTTCCCGCGCTTCCTGGCGGTCTCGAAGCCCACCCTGGCGATGCGGCGGATCTCGGACTCGGAATAGATCATGGTGTTTAAGGCCACCCGCTCGCCGCCGCGGGTCTCCTCGCCCCGGGGCTGGCCAAAATAGGCTCCGCCCGTGAGCTCGCGGACCACCATGACGTCCAGGCCCTGGCCCACGATGTCCGGGCGCAGGCAGCACGACGCCTTGAGGACATCGAAGAGCTTGGCCGGACGCAGGTTGGCGAACAGCCCCAGCTCCTTCCGTATGCCCAAAAGCCCCTTTTCGGGGCGTACGGCCTTGTCGATCGTGTCCCACTTGGGACCGCCGACAGCACCCAGAAGCACCGCATCCGAAGCCTTGGCCGCAAGCAGCGTCTCGTCCGGCAGCGGTCCTCCCGTGGCGTCGATGGCCGCGCCGCCGATCAGGTGCGTCGCGCACGAAAACTCGTGCCCGAATACCTCGCCCACCCGGTCCAGGACCCGCACGGCCTGGGCCACGATCTCCGGACCTATGCCGTCGCCCGGCAACACGCAGATATCGAATTTCATGAACAATCTCCATTAAATAGGGCCTAGGCCCGCTTCGCGATCACGTCCTTGACGTATCCGGCCAGACCGCCCTTCTCCAAAATCTCGCGCATGAACGCCGGCACAGGGGCGCAGGGAATCTTCTCGCCCGTGGTCACGTTCTCGATGACCCCGGCATCCGCGTCCACGCGCAGTTCGTCGCCGTCGCGGATATTGTCCACGCCGTCCCCGATCTCGAGGAGCGTAAGCCCCATATTGAACCCGTTCCTGTAAAATATCCTGGCAAAACTATGCGCGGCGACCACGGGAATGCCCGCGCCCAGAATCGCCACCGGGGCGTGTTCCCGTGACGATCCGCAGCCGAAGTTCTCTCCGGCCACCAGGATATCGCCCTTTTTCACCCTTTCCACCCAGCCCGGCTCCAGGCCGGACATGCAGTTGGCCCCCAGTTCGACGGGGTCCGTGGTGACCAGAAACCTGGCCGGTATGATCGCGTCGGTATCGATGTGCGCCCCGACCTTGTGCGCCTTTCCGTGGAACATGGATATCTCCTTTGCGATGCGAAACGCGGTCGCCTCGATGGTGTTAAATGGCCGACGGATGCGTGATCACCCCGGTCAGGGCGCTGGCGGCGGCCACGGCGGGGCTGGCCAGGTAGACCTCGCTTTCGAGGCTGCCCATGCGTCCCTTGAAGTTGCGGTTGGTGGTGGCGATGGCCCGCTCCCCGCCGGCCAGGATACCCATGTGCCCGCCGAGACAGGGGCCGCAGGTGGGCGGTCCGACGATGGCCCCGGCGTCCATGAAGACCTCCAGGAGCCCCTCGCGCAGGGCCTCCTTCCAGATGCCCGGGGTGGCCGGGAGGACGATCAGGCGCACGTTTCTGGCGACCTTTCGGCCCTTGAGGATGTCGGCGGCCACCCGCAGGTCCTCGATGCGGCCGTTGGTGCAGGAGCCGATGACGGCCTGGTCGATGGTGATGGAGGACAGTTCCTCCACGGGCCTGACGTTGTCGGGCAGGTGGGGGCAGGCCACCTGGGGGGAGAGGCCCGTGGCGTCGATGACCACCTCGCGCTCGTAGGTCGCGCCGGGGTCTGCGGCGAGCAGCGGCACGTTCTGGCGGCCGTGGGCCGAGGCGTAGACGGCGGTGGTGTCGTCGGCGGCGAATATCCCGACCTTGCCGCCGGCCTCGATGGCCATGTTGGCCATAGTCATGCGGCCCTCCACGGACAGGGAGGAGGCCAGGGGGCCGGTGAATTCCAGGGCCTTGTACAGGGCTCCGGAGACGCCGATCAGGCCGATGAGCTTCAGCATCAGGTCCTTGCCCCCGACAAAGGGGCCCGGCTTGCCGGTCAGGACGACCTTGATGGTGGGCGGGACCTTGAACCAGGTCTCGCCCAGGGCCATGGCCGCGCCGATGTCCGTGGACCCCAGGCCCGTGGCGAAGGCCCCCAGGCCGCCGTAGGTACAGGTATGGGAGTCGCCGCCGACCACCACGTCGCCGGGACCGACCAGTCCCAGTTCCGGCAGAAGGGCGTGTTCCACGCCCACGTCCCCGCCCTCGAAGTAGTTGACCAGCCCCATCTTCCTGGCGAACTCGCGGCAGAACTTGACCTGCTCGGCGGAGTCGATGTCCTTGTTGGGGGTGAAGTGGTCGCAGACGATGACCACCTTTTCCCGGTCGAAGACCGCGTCCGCGCCCATCTTGGCCATGGCCTTGATGGCCAGGGGGGCGGTGATGTCGTTGGCCAGAACCAGGGACAGGGGGCAACGCACGATGCGCCCCGGGCTGACGTCCTCCTGGCCGCTTTTTTCGGCAAGGATTTTTTCGGCTAAAGTGCGGCGCATTCGCGTTCCTCCTCTTTTTTGGCCATCCGGTTGAGGGCGTTTAAGTAGGCCAGGGCGCTGGCCACGATGATGTCGTCATGGGAGCCGCGTCCGACCGAGGTCTTCTGGCCGTCGCGGATGCGCACGGTGACCTCGCCCTGGGCGTCGGCGCCGCCGGTGATGGCGTTGACCATGTAGGAATCGAGTTCGGGCTTCTTCCCGGTCAGATCGCTTATGGCGTGGAAGGCGGCGTCCACGGGCCCCACGCCGAAGGCCGAGGTCTTGACCTCGACGCCGTCGATCTCCATGAGCACGGCGGCCGATGGTGACATCTCGATGTTGCCGGAGAGCACGGTCAGATACTTGAGCCGATACTTGTCCGGGATGCGGAATATCTTTTCCAGGATCAGCGACTCCACGTCCTCGTCGTAGATCTGCTTCTTGCGGTCGGCCAGTTCCTTGACGGCCTCGAACACGACGTCGATCTGGTCGTCGGCAAGACGGTAGTTGAGCTGTTCGATCTTGGCCTTGAGCGCATGACGTCCGGAGTGCTTGCCGAGCACCATCTCGGTCCCGGCCCGCCCGATGGACTGGGGGGTCATGATCTCGTAGGTGCGGCGGTCCTTGAGCATGCCGTGCTGATGGATGCCGGACTCGTGGGCGAAGGCGTTGCGCCCGATGATGGCCTGGTACGGCGGGATGGGCATGCCGATGACCCGGGAGAGCAGGCGGCAGGAGGGATAGATCTGCTCCGAGTCCACGCCGGTCCCCAGGTTGTAGTAGTTGGGCCTGGTCCGAAGGGCCATGACCACCTGCTCCAGGGCGGCGTTTCCGGCCCGTTCGCCGATGCCGGACAGGGTGACCTCGGCCTGCCGGGCCCCGGCGGCCAGGGCGGCCAAGGTGTTGGCCGCGGCCAGGCCCAGGTCGTTGTGGCAGTGCACGGCGAAGACGGCCTTGGCGCTGTTTTTGACCCGGCCGAGGAGGAAACGGATCAGTTCCGCGAATTCGGCGGGCTGGGCGTAGCCCACGGTATCGGGGATGTTTATGGTGGTGGCCCCGGCGTCGATGGCCAATTCGCACATGGCGGCCAAAAACTCCGGATCGGAGCGGGAGGCGTCCTCGGCCGAGAACTCCACGTTTTTCGTCAGTGACGCGGCGTGGGACACGGCGGCCCTGGCCATGTCCATGACCTCGGCCGGGGATTTGCCGAGCTTGTGCTTCATATGCAGCTCGGAGGTGGCGATGAAGGTGTGGATGCGCGGATTGGCGGCGTCCTTTATGGCCGCGAAGCCGCGATCGATGTCGGACACCAGGGCCCGGCACAGGGCGGCCACCTGGACGTTCTTGACCGCGGCGGCGATCATGCGCACGGACTCGAAATCGCCGTCGCTGGCGGCCGGAAACCCGGCCTCGATGATGTCCACGCCCAGGGTTTCGAGCTGGCGGGCCATGCGGACCTTTTCCTGGGGGGTCATGGTGGCGCCCGGGGACTGCTCCCCGTCGCGCAGGGTGGTATCGAAAATATACACGCGTTCGGACATGGCCGACTCCTTGGGGCATCCGCGGACGCGGATGGCATGAGGCGTGCGTGAAACGGCAAGGAATTACCCTAGCCGAGGGCCTTGAATCTGACAATACGGAGATTGCCGGTATGCGGGCGAGACGTTGTTACGAGAGTTCCTGGAGGGACTCCCGTAGCAGACGGGACCGGCGGGGTAGAACGAGGAAGGTGTAGACCGGCCCGGAGACCAGGTATCCGAAAAAGAACAGGAACCCCAGGAGCTTGGGTTCGGAGGCGACCAGGACGAACAGCAGGATGGCCGTGACCATGGCCCGGAAGGGATGGGCCTTGATCAATCCGAACTCCTTGAAGGAGGCGTAGCGCACCCGGCTGACCATGAGGAAGGACAGGACGTAGGCCAGGACCAGACAGGCCTTGGGCATGACGGCCCGGGCCAGGTCATCGGGCATATAGGGGACGAACATGAACAGGGTGGCCACCACGCATCCGGCCGCCGGGATGGGCAGGCCCACGAAAAATTTCTTGCTGCCGGTGGAGGATTGGACGTTGAACCGGGCCAGACGCAGGGCGCCGCAGGCCACCATGAGGAAGGAGGCCATGATTCCCAGCCGGCCGAAGGCATGCAACTGCCACTGGTAGATCATGATGGCCGGGGCCACGCCGAAGGCCACCAGGTCGCACAGGGAATCGAGCTGGACGCCGAAGTCGCTGGAGGTGCCCGTCAGGCGGGCCACCTTGCCGTCCAGGCCGTCGAAGAGGCAACTGGCCAGGATCGCCAGGGAGGTCAGTTCGAAGCGCCCCTCGATGGCCCACAAAATGCCCATGAAGCCGCAAAAAAGGCTGGCCGCGGTGAGCAGGTTGGGCAGGATGTAGACGCCCTTGCGGGCAGGCCTTGGGGCTTCGTCTTTCATGGTCTCGCGATTACGGCTCTTTGCGGGCGATAACGGTCTGTCCCGCCACGACCTTCTGATCCATTGTCACAGATTGATGATAACTGCGAGGCAGATAGACGTCAAGCCTGGAGCCGAACTTGATCATGCCGTAACGCTCGCCCCGCTCCAGGGCATCGCCGGGCTTGACCCGGCACACGATGCGCCGGGCGATGAGTCCCGCGATCTGCACCACGGTGAAGGACCGGCCCTCGGCGTCGGTGATCACGACGACGTTTCGCTCGTTGTCCGTGGAGGCCTTGTCCAACTCGGCGTTTATGAACTTCCCCGGAAAATATTCGATGCGCTCGATGGTCCCGGCCACAGGCACGCGGTTCACATGGACATTGAAGACGTTCATGAAGATGCACACCACATCCTTCATCTCGCCGGTAAGCGGGTCCGGGGCCCGGCCCAGCCGGACCACCCGACCGTCGGCGGGCGAGACCACAAGCCCGGGGCCGTCCGGAACCACCCGCTCCGGATCGCGGAAGAACTGCACGCAAAACGCCGTGCACAAAAGAAAAAACACCGAGGCATACGGCCAGCGCAAAAGGGCCGTGACCAGGGCCGCCAGGGCCAGCACGCCGATGATGGGCAGGCCGTCCAGGGCCAGCCCGAAGGGGGAATACACGCCGCGCATCAGTTGTCCTCCAGGGCCGCGGGGCACAGCCGGGCCATGTCCTCCCGGAAGCGGTCCCGTCCCGTATAGTGAACGGCCGCGATGCCCAGCGATGCGGCACGGGACACGTTGCCCGGGTTGTCGTCGATGAAGATGGACTGCCCTGGGGAAACCCCCATGCGGTCCATGGCCAGCTCGAAAAAGGCCGCATCCTGCTTGGAGATGCCGTGATGATAGCTGTTGAAGACCATGTCGAAGTGTCTGGAAAAGGCGTGTTCCCGGTCGAGTTCATCGAGCCAGAAGGTCTGGTCGCTCAAAATGGCGGTGCCGATCCCGGCGGCCCGCAGACGATCGGCGCACGCCAGCATGAAGGGCCGGACCACGAACCGCCGAAAAACCTCATGGCGCACTTCCCCGACCGTCAGGGATATCCCCGTGGCGGCCAGAAACTCGCGCAGGAAATCGGCCTCGCCGCCTTTGCCGAGAACGAAACCCGAGGCCCACATGGCCGACATCCCGGCCTGGACCACGGCCCCGGGGGCAAGCCCCCGGGCCTCGGCCATATCGGCCAGCCAGGTCATGAACCCCTCCTCGGCCACCACCCCTCCGAAATCGAAAAAAACCGCCTTCGCCGCACAACCCGCCATATCCGAATCCATCTCCCCTGCCGGCATTATCCGGCCATTGCCGTTTCCGGCGACGTCGCCGATGCTTCCTTGCGGACAAAACCGGTCGTCCCCGGAGACTTCCACAAGCGACTCCGGAAGAGGACACACCCGCAATTTGATTTTCTCCCGAAAAACGTACATCCTTTGTGAAGGCGTAAAACGTATCCCCTTTGCCCGCGCCCCGCAAGCCATCCCGGGGAAGTGTCGCCATTTCCGCGGCCCGCAACTCCCACGCGCGCGCCACCGCCACAAGGACGAACCGCATGAACCGGCCCATCCGCATGGGGGTAAGCTCCTGCCTCCTGGGACATCCTGTCCGCTACGACGGCGGCCACAAGCTCGACTCCTATGTCACCGACACCCTGGGACGTTTCTTCGAATTCGTCCCGGTCTGTCCCGAGGTGGAATGCGGGCTTGGCGTGCCGCGCCCGGCCATGCGGCTGGCCGGCGACCCCAAAAAACCCCGCCTTGAAGTCATCGACACGGGCGGGGACCTCACGGTGCGCATGAAGGCCTCCTGTGCCCGGAGGGTGGAGGAACTGGCCGGCAAGGACCTGTGCGGCTACATCTTCAAGAGCAAATCGCCGTCCTGCGGCATGGCCCGGATCAAGGTCTTCCGCGAGAACGGCCCGCCGAGCGCGGCCGGGGTGGGACTTTTCGCCCGGGCCTTCATGGACCGTTTTCCCTTTCTGCCCGTGGAGGACGAGGGCCGGCTGCACAACCCGGTCCTGCGGGAAAATTTCATCGAGCGGGTCTTCACCCTGCGCCGCTTCCGCAATCTGCTGGCCGAAATCGGATGGCACGAAACCGGAACGCGAGACGTCGCCCCAAAAGCCCTCGGCGGAAAGGCCAGGGTCTCGGGGCTGGTGGCCTTCCATGCCGCGCACAGGTATCTCATCGCCTCCCACTCCCCGAAGATCGCCGCGGAGATGGGCAGACTCGTGGCCGGAGCGGCCTCGGTCCCGCCCGGAAAGCTGTTTCCGAAATACCGGGAACTGCTGCTGTCGGCCATGGCCCTTCGGGCCACGCCGGCCAAGCACGTGAACGTCTTGCGGCACATCCTGGGATATTTCAAAAAGCGCATCACCCCTGGCGAAAAGGCCGAGGCCCTGGAACTGTTCGAAAACTACCGGGCGGGCCTTACGCCCCTGATCGTGCCCGTGACCCTGCTGTCGCACTACGTGCGCACGTACGACGTGGCCTCTCTGAAGGACCAGTGGTACCTGCGGCCCCACCCCAGGGAACTCATGCTGCGCAACCACGCCTCGTGTCGCGTCCTTGAAAAAAGTGTATCTTTTTTTGAGTAACATGTTTGAATAAATAGTTTTTTCTAAAAAATACCGGCGTATTTTTCAAGGGGCGCAACACGAGGCCCCGCCCGCCTCCCGGTCGCCCAGGGCATCCCCGCCGCCGCGTCGCGGCCCCTTTTCCCAGAACGAACGTATTGTCACCATTGGATAATATTGGTGACCATCTTGCTTTTAGAATTTTTCGTGATGTATCGTGCCCTCGACAGACGGGTTCCCGGTCCGTTTTTTTCTGGATCCCTTTCACTCCCCCGGATATGGGGGACAACAGAGGAGAAACATCATGAAGGTCAGCGCCCGCAATCTCATTCCCGGCAAGGTCAAGGGCCTCACTGTGGGCATGGTCAACTGCGAGGTGGTCGTCGAGGTGTCGCCCGGGGTCGAGGTGGTGTCGGTCATCACCAAACACTCGGCCGAGGCCCTGGGGCTTAAGGTCGGCTCTCCGGTGAAGGCCATGATCAAGGCCACCAGCGTCATGCTGGTTACCGACTAGACCCAAGCGGCACGAAAAACGGCCGGCTCCGCCATGGCGGAGCCGGCCGTTTCCTTTTTTCCGGCGTCCTCCCCCGAATCGACCCCGCCGGACGGTTGTCGAGGACGCCGACGCATGTCGTATCCCCGAAACCGGAGTCTCCGAATACGCAAGACTGTCTTTCCGCCCGGTGACGCTCGCAAAAAAACCTGTCGTGGCGGGAATGCCCCTAATGCGCCAGGCGCTCCAGGGTTTTCCCGATCTGGCGGCCCAGGGGGGTCTCCAGACTCAGGTGCCGTTCCAGCGTGGTAATGCCCTTGACCACGGTGGAATGGCGGCGGTTGAAACGCTGGCCGATATCCTGCAGCGACAGCCCGGTATGCCGCCTGGCGAGAAGAAAGGCGGTGTTGCGGGCCAGGACGTGCTCGCGTTTGCGGGATTTGGAGGAAAGCAGGTCGGGTGAGATACGGTAGACGTCGCAGACGTAGCCCACGATGTCGTCCAGGGACAATGTCGGATTTTCCAGCTTGTAGTTGCCAAGGACCTCCCAGGCCATTTCCAGGGAGATGGCCCGGTTCAGCAGCCTGGCCTTGAGGGCCAGATTCTGGATGCAGCTTTCGAGCTGCCGGATGTCGGCGCGCAAATGCTCGGCCAGAAGGTCGGAGACATCATCGGGAAGAAGCACCTGATGCACAGCGGCCTTGCGTTTGAGAATACGTTTCCGGGTAGGCAGATCCGGAGGCTCGATGCCGGCCAGGAACCCCGAGCAGAACCGCGAGGCCAACTGCTCGTCCACGCCGGAAAGTTCCTTGGGCAAAAAGGAACTGGTGAACACCAAACGGCAGCCCCGGGACCGCAAGGCCTTCAGGGTATTGAGAAGTTCGGCCTGGATGCGCGGTTTGTCCCGGAAAAAATGAATATCCTCGAGAAGCAGGACATCCACGCCCTCGCGAAAGGAGGTCTTGAAACGCTCCACGTCGCGGGCCTTGATGGCCATGATCAGACGGCCGGCGAACTCCTCGGCCGTCAGATAGACCACCCTGGGCCGGGCCTTGGCGCCCGCCTGGCACACCTGACGGCCGATGGCCTGGAGCAGATGGGTCTTTCCCAGCCCGGGGGCGGAACTGATGAACAGTTGTTCCGAGGCCAGGGTGCGTTCGCAGATGCCCCGGGAGGCCACATAGGCCAGTTCGTTGGACGGGCCGACCACAAAGTCGTCGAAGGAAAACCGAAAGCGATCCTCGACAACGGTGCGAAGCGGCATGGCCGGCGGCAACCCCAGAGGGATGGCGGTCACCGGACCGCCCGCCGGGACGGGTTCCTCCTTCCGGTCCTGGGAACCGGGCCTGGCCTCGACGACCGCCACCTTGGGCCTGGCGCCCATGACGGCGGCGGCGGCCTCGGTGATGGCGTCCACAAGACGTTCACGGACCCAGGCGGCCACGAAGGCGTTGGGTGCCGTCAGTTCAAGGGTTTCGCCGGCCACCCGGGCCGTGAGGGGCTTGATCCAGAGATGAAAAAGTCCCGGGCTGACAGTCTTTTCTAAAATGAGCTTGGTTTGGGTCCAGAGCTGTTCCATGGGCGGCACCATACGCGGACGGGCCTCCATGGCAAAAATGAATTAGGGATGTCTTGTGGCCTGAGAGCGGCATGTTTCTCTACAACACAACCTCCTTGAATCATAAGCCTTCCCCACGGATCAAGGCATCTCCGGCTTCTTCGGACCCCGGCAAAGCCCCGGTGTGGCGCGGGTTCCGAGGGAGGATCATGATTTGTGCACATATGTGAAAGATTTTTCCACAGGGTACTTTTTTATTTTTTCCATTTTTTGGACCATTAGTAATTTTTTTTGTGACCACCCACCTTCTCTTTTTCCGTATTGACATGCTCGAAGGTCCATGGCCCTTGCTTTTGCCTCATTTTTTCATTTTCCAGCCGTTTTCCGCAAATCATTAACTCGTTGGATTTCCATGAATTCATGGAAATGAACAAAAACCGCCATCCTTTTGCAACAAAACAGGAGAGGCAAAAAAAGGAAAAAGACTCTCGGGAATGTGTCTGAGAACCTGAAAATCAGCCGTTAGGCGGGATTATGGTGGTTTTCTTGTCTGGTCGGATACTTGCCGCAGGAAAAGCGCGGATCCTCCGGGCAATAGCCCAGACGCTCGCACTTGGCCCCGGCCGAGGCGAAGATCACCGGCAGGGCCTCGCGGCACAAGGCCAGCATGCGGCCGGCCAGGGCGCGGATCTCCCACTGGGCGCGCATGCAGCAGCGAAGCTCGAAAAAATGCAGCAGGGAACGACAGTTCATGGTCACCACGATCTTGGTCTCCACCCCGCCGGGCAAAACGAACCGGGCGTCCTCGTTGGACTTCTGGCCCTCCCGGCCCCCGGCCGCGAGCAGGGCCTGCAGATCGCGGTAGCAGGCCGCCGCCTCGGCCATAAATGCCTCATACCGGGCCCGGGCCTCGGGAATCCTGGCCACGGACGGCGGCAGGACGTAGTCGAAGTCCTTCGCGTCCACGTAGCGCTGGCTCTGCTGGGAATAGGAGGCGATGCGGTGGCGCACCAACTGGTGGGTCAGCGTCCGGGACACGCCCTCGACGGCGAAGGTGAAGCCGACGTGCTCGACAGGGCTTTCGTGGCCCGAGGCCAGGATGCGGGACACGAAATCGGCCTGTTTCTCACGGGGGATATCCCCGGACACCAGCCTGTCCCACATGTCCCCCACGTATCCGGCGTGGTAGCACTGGCGGAAGGCGGCGTAGATCAGCTCCAGGGCGTTCGGGGTCGCGGCCAAAAGGCGGACGTTCTGGGATGTGGCGGGCATGCGCGAGGGCTCCGGTTAGGAAACGGCGGGTGAGACGGGCAGGGGAAAAGCCTCCGGCGGCCAAAGGGCTTCGCCCTTTGGAATCCCGTAAAGGGGACGGCGAACGGCTTGCATCCTGATTGCTCTCCCGCGGAAGTTGGTCGTTTTCACGAAACAGTGCCGCCCGAACGAACGCGGCATTCCTCTCCGCTTAGGCAAGCGGGTTCATCTTCAGATGGTGGTAGGCCTTGGCCGTAGCCACGCGGCCGCGCGGGGTGCGTTTGATCAGCCCGCACTGGATGAGATAGGGCTCGTAAATCTCCTCGATGGTGCGGACCTCCTCGGAGCAGGCCACGGCCAGGGTCTTGACCCCCACCGGCCCGCCGCCGAAATGGCCGATCAGCACCGACAGGATGGTGCGGTCCATCTGGTCCAGGCCATGCGGGTCAACGTCCATCCGCAACAGCGCCTCGCGGCTGATCTCGCCGGTCAGGACACGGGCGCCGGCCACCTCGGCGAAATCGCGCACCCGGCGCAGGAGCCGCCCGGCGATGCGCGGCGTGCCCCGGGAGCGCTCCCCGATGACCAGGGCCGCCTCGGCGGACAGTTCCACGCCCATGATCCCGGCCGCCCGGGTCACGATGCGGGCCAGTTCCCCGGGGGCATAGAATTCCAGGCGGAAGATGACCCCGAAGCGGTCGCGAAGCGGCGAGGTCAGAAGCCCCAGACGGGTGGTGGCCCCGACCAGGGTGAAGGGCTCCACATCGATACGCACGGTGCGCGCGCCCGGGCCCTGGCCGATGATCAGATCCAGCTTGAAGTCCTCCATGGCCGGATAGAGGATCTCCTCCACGGCCGGAGGCATACGGTGGATTTCGTCGATAAAAAGGATGTCCCGGCGCTGCAGGTTGGTCAGGATGGCCGCCAGATCCCCGCCGCGCTCCAGCACCGGCCCGGAGGTGGTCACCAGGTTGACCCCCAGTTCCGCGGCCATGATCCGGGCCAGGGTGGTCTTGCCCAGCCCGGGATTGCCGTAGAGCAGGCAGTGGTCCAAGGCCTGTCCGCGCTCCCTGGCGGCGCGCAGAAAGACCTCCAGGTTGGCCCGCAGGTCGTCCTGGCCGATGAATTCGGACAGCCTGCCCGGCCGGACCGAATCGTCAGGCATGTTCCGGGGATCGCTCACGCCCGTTCCTTGGCCAGACGCCTAAGGGCCTGGCGCAACGCCTGGGGCACATCGAGGTCGGGCTCGGCGTCGAGCACGGCCCGAAGCGCGGCCCCGGCCTGTCCCTCGCCATACCCCAGGTTGCACAGCCCGGCCAGGGCGTCGGAGAAGACCGAAGGCGCCGCGCCGGCAGGCATGGCCACCGGCCCGGCCCCAAGGTCCAGCTTGTATTTCAGTTCCACGAAGATGCGCTGGGCGGATTTTTTGCCGATACCCGGCACCCGGGCCAGAAGGTCCGGATCGTTTCCCGAGGCCAGGCCGCGCAGGGCCGCCGCGTCGTAGACCGAAAGGATGGCCAGGGCGGTCCTGGGGCCGAGCTTGGAGATGCCGATGAGGATTTCGAAGGCCTCCCGGTCGTCCAGGGTGGCGAAGCCGTAGAGTTCGATGGCGTCCTCGCGCACCACGGTATGCACGAAGAACTCGACCGGTTCGCCCCGGGCCGGAAGCGCAGAGATGGCGGACGCGGGCAGGCGCAGCTCGTAACCCACCCCGCCCGGGGTGAGCACCACGGCCCCCCGGTCGCCCCGGACAAGGAGTTCGCCCCGCACGTAGCCGATCATAGCGCCCCGCACAGTTTCTGAAACCGTTTGCGATTGAGATGGCACACGGCCACGGCCAGGGCGTCGGAAGCGTCTCTGGCCATGACCTCGCGGCATCCGAGCACCCTCCCCACCATGAAGGCGATCTGCGATTTCTCGGCCCGGCCCACGCCGACGAGGCTTTTTTTGACCAACGTCGGCTCGTAGGCGAAGACCGGTATGCCCCGGGTCCCGCAGGCGGCCAGGGCCGCGCCCCGGGCCTGGCCGAGTTTCAGGGCCGAGGAGGGATTGGCCGAGACGAAGACGCTTTCAATGGCCGCCTCGCTCGGGCCGTGGCGCTCGATCAGGTCCGAAACCCCGGAATAAATCAACCCCAGCCTGGCGCCGAGTTCCGACTCCCGCTCGGTGCGGATGGTGCCGGCCGCGATCAGGGAGACCTGACCCGAGACCTCCAGGACCAGACCGTACCCGGTGCATCGGGAACCCGGATCAAGCCCCAGGACCACGGTGCCGCCGGAGGTCACGGCCTAGCCCATCTGCGCCAGGACATCGTCCGGCAGATCGAAATTGGAATGGACCTTCTGCACGTCGTCGTTGTCCTCCAAGGCCTCCATGAGCCGGATGATCTTGGCCCCGGTCTCGGCGTCCACGGCCACGGTGTTGGCCGGGACCATGGATATCTCGGCCTCCCCGCAGGCCATGCCGGCGGCCTCGAAGCCCTGGCGGGCGGTCTCGAAGGCCTCCGGGGAGGTGTGCACCTCCCACACGTCGCCCTCGTCGGCCACCTCGTCAGCCCCGTGCTCAAGGCCCACCTCCATGACCTGATCCTCGGAATAGGCATCCTTGGCAAAGGTCAAAACGCCCTTTTTGACGAACATCCAGCCCACGCATCCGGCCTCGCCCATGGAGCCGCCGTTTTTGCTCATGATGTGGCGGATCTCGGCCACGGTCCGATTGCGGTTGTCGGTCGCGGCCTCGACCAGGATGGCCACCCCGCCTGGCCCGTAGCCCTCGTAGGTGACCTCGTCGAAATTTTCTCCGGCCAGTTCGCCCGTCCCTTTCTTAATCGCCGTGTCGATCTTGTCCTTGGGCAGGTTGACCGCCTTGGCCGCGGCAATGGCCGATTTGAGGCGGGCGTTGATGTTCGGGTCCCCGCCCCCGGCCCTGGCGGCCAGCATCAGTTCCTTGGTCACCTTGGTGAAAACCTTGCCCTTCTTGACATCCTGCACCGACTTGCGGGCCTGGATGTTTTTCCATTTGCTGTGTCCGGCCATTGTCTCCTCCGTATCGAAAACCGGACCCGGGGCGCTCCCCTGTCCCGTCATTTTCCGTTGCTTGTGAATCCATCCGGCGAGCCGGTCTTGTGACCGTTTCCGAAACATCTTTCAACCGGCAATCCGGCCCATCCCGAAAAAGCCGCAACCCGGCCGCGCCGCACGGCCGCCCGAGCCCCGACGCACGCCCGGTCAGGGATGAAATCCCAGGCCCACGAAAAAGATTTCCTTGCTCTCGGGGCGGGAGCTTTTCGGCTTCACGGCCTTGACCGTGGCAAAACTACGCCGCATGTCGGTCTCGAAGTCCTTGACGTCGGGCCCCTGGAAGATCTTGACCACCAGCCGGCCTCCGGGCTTGAGATGGATTCTGGCCATCTCCAGGGCCCGCCGGCACAATTCCAGGGAATTGGCCTGATCCGCGAACTTCACCCCCGTGGTCTTGGGGGCCATGTCGCTTACGACCACATCGAAGGGCGCATGATCCTCCAGGGCGGCCAGAAGTTCCGGCCCCGGGGAAAAGGCGTCATCCTCGATGAAGGTGACCACCGGGGGAAACGAAATCCCGGGCGGATTGAGGTCCACGGCCAGCACCCGGCCATTGGCGCCGACCTTCTCGGCGCAAAACAAGGTCCACGAACCGGGAGCCGCGCCAAGGTCCAAAACGGTCTGACCCGGCCCCAGAATGCTGCATTGTTTCTGGATTTCCTGTAGCTTGTAGACCGAGCGGGCCGGATAGTTCTCCGCCTTGGCCTTCTTGAAATAATAATCCCGGTATTTTTTCATGGCGGCGTACGGTTTTCATCCTGGTACCAGAAGGCGCCGCCCAAGGAAAGTCGCCCATGCCCGACAGCGGCTCCAGACCCGAGCGCATCTCGATACACACCGAACTGGGCCGGACGCAATCCCTGGCCGCCTGTCGGGAAGCCTTCACCCGCATGGGCGCAGGGCGCGGCCCCGCGCTTTTTCTGGGACTCGGGCCATGCCCCTGGCGGCTTCCCGACTTTCTGGCCCAGGCCTGGGACGAAAGCTTCTATGTGGAATGCCCGGCCTGCGAATCGCAGATGCCGGCGCGGTGGCGCGAGGCCATACCCGCCCACTTCCGGCCCGTCCAGCCCCGGGATGTCCTTGAAGGCGGCTGGTCAGGCCCGGTGTTTTTCTACGATCCCGGGCTCAAGCACTTTCCCTCGTTCTGGGGGCCGCTGTGGGCGAAAATCAGGCTGGACGACCTCAGGTCCCAGTCCCCCCGGGCAAACCCCTCCGCCGCGTCCGCCGCGCGCGTGATCCTGCCCGGGACGCCCCGGGGGCTCCTGGTGGCCGAACTGGCCCGGGCCTTCACCGAGGCCGGCTTCACGACCACGGTCATGGACCCGTCGCGGACCCTGGAAGAAATCCCGGAGCTTTTGTCCCAGGGCCGGCCCGAACTCTTTTTCAGCATCAATTTCCAGGGCCTTGACGCCTACGGCCGGGTCCACCACCTGCTGCGCGCGGCCGGGGTGGCCGTGGCCGCGTGGTGCGTGGACAACCCCTTCCACCTGACAAGCGGCCTGCGCTCGCCGTTCTGGAAGGACATGCCCCTTTTCGTCACCGACGACTGGTTCCTCGCCCCCCTGGCCCGTCACGGGGCGATACGGGCCATGCACCTCCCCCTGGCCGCGGGGCAGCGGTTTCTCGAACCCGGGCCGGAACCTCTCCCCGAAGTCGCCGCCGGCCTCGGAGACCGGGTGGTTTTCGTCGGGCGCAGCGAATTTCCGGGCAGACGCGGTTTTTTCGCCGGCTGCCAGCCCCCCGCCGATCTTGCGGCCCTGGCCGGAGAGATGGTCGAAACCGGCGGTCGGCCGCATTTCGGCTGGTGGGTGGACAGGCTCGGCCTCACCGACCTGTGGCCGGGGAACGAGGTGCGCACGGCCGGCTGCGGGGCCGATGAAGCCGGAAGGGCCCACCGTGTCGCGGTCCTGTCCCGCCTGTCCCGGACAGGCCGGCTCACGGTGTTCGGGGACGATCGATGGGCGGATGTGCTGCCGGGCCAGGACTGCCGGGGACCGCTGGACTACTACGGCGCGCTTCCCGCGGTCTACGCGGCCTCGGGCGTGAGCCTGAACGTGACCGGATTGCTTTTGCCCCACGGCCTGACCCAGCGGCATTTCGACGTCTGGGCCGCCGGCGGGCTTCTGATGACCGACGACACCCCGGGACTGGCCCTGTTCCCGGAGGACCTGCGCCGGGAAACGGTCTTTCCCCGGCCGGACGCGGCGCCGGCGCTGGCCATACGGCTCTTCGCCGAACGCGGCCTGGGCCGGGACCTGTCCCGGGCCTGGCGCGCGGAGATTCTGGCCCGGCACACCTACGGGGCCAGGGCGGCCGAGGTCCTCAACCGCCTTGAGCTTTGCCGGGCAGTGACGTAAGCGGGAGGAGACGATCCGTCTTGACCGATTGCCGAATCGGGTTTACATGGCCTTTCCACCTTCGGGGGCGTAGCTCAGCTGGGAGAGCGCGGCGTTCGCAACGCCGAGGTCGTGGGTTCAATCCCCATCGCCTCCACCAAATACAACAGGGGCTTACGATGAAAATCGTAGGCCCCTGATTTTTGCGGACTACGTGCCGACGCGATCCACCCCTTCTTCGCCATCGTCCCAAACGTCGGGATGGCTCCCGCCCCGTCACCCCGTCATTTCAGATTGATGCCCAGAATCTTCCACTGGTCGTTTTCCTTGACCAGCCGGAATTCCACGGGCAGCACGCCCCCGGATGCGTCCGTCAGGGTGCCTTTCACATGTCCCTGGCTGCCTTCCCAGGACCGTTCGCTGAAGCTGGCCTCCTTGTTCTTGGACAGGCTCGGATAGGCCGCGACGAAGGCGGCGAACTGCTCGTAGCTGGTGGCCTGCTTGAATGCCGACGCGGTCTGCTCATAGGCCCCGCGCACGTCTCCGGAACGCAGCGCCTCCAACTGGGCATCGATCGGGACGAGCAGGTCGCTCGTGAAATACAGCGCCGAACCGATGACCAGGACCAGAAACGCCGCCGTGCCAAGGAGCAGTTTCTTCCAGAGGGCCATCTTCTTTTTCGGGGTCATGGCGGCGGCCATGCCCCCGGACACGCCGGGAGCGGCGGCTTGCTGCCCCGGTGACGTCTGCGCCCCGCACTTCGGACAATATTTGGCGTCCTGTGGAATCTGCGTCCCGCATTGTGAACAAAACATACCGCCCTCCATCTTTTCCGTTCCCGCTGTTTTCGACTGCGACGGATGCAACAAATCCTTTTTCGCATCATACACATTTTCCATGAAAAGTTCGTCCGGCATATCCCTTGCGCTGGTATACGTCCCCTTGTACGTCCCATAACGAATGACTCCGATCTTGCGCAGGACATCGAGAAGGCCCATATTTCCCTCCAGAGGCATGCATGTGAGTTGTACATAAATCCGGATGAACACAATGCGCCGGATTTTTATGCCGGAGACCTGAAGACAAGGCCGACGGACACACATCCTGGTCGAACATCGATCCGATACTCAAGCCGTCCTTCAAGGAAACACATGCGGGACGATTTCCATTCTCAAATCTGGAGACCTTATGGTGCCATATCTAGAACAACCCACTCCCTGTGTCCAATACATTCTCCCTGTGCCGACGGTCCTTCAGCCGAAAACAGCCCACAACGCCTTGCCGGCACAAGCGGCCGGCCCGTGCCGATTCGATGGCCAGGGAAGGGGAACCAAAAAAAGGGCATCGTCACGATGCCCTCGATTGCCCATCGGAAGCAGGCTGGAGAAAGAGGCGGAACCCGGGAATCAAATCACCGAAACGCGTCCGCATCGCGGACGTGCGGCCCTCTCGGGCCATCCCGCAATGGTTCGAGGGGAGCCCATAATTAGCACTCCAACACTCCATAAAAACACACTATTTTAAATTCTATTTTTCTGCATACCCCCAAATGTATCCTCATTTTTTGATGGTCCCCCACTTTTTCAGAAAAATATGACCGAAACTACGTGTGAATGAGCCCACTCGGTTCCCGGGATAGGGAGGCCAGACTTTTGCCCCCCTATCAACCTGTCGCACGCCCACAGATTTACTTCACAGTGATGGCTTGCTGAATCTGGGCGAAAACATCCCGTCCAGCCGAATCCTTGTCCACGGCCATAAGGAAAATCACCTTCCCATGGCTTTTGGCTTCCCAGACTTTCCCGATGGTGGCCTTTTCGTGGGTGTCAGCATTGTCCACCCTGTCAGCACCTTTGTACTCGACGACAAATAGGCGGTCATCGTTCAGTTGGGCCACGAAGTCCGGATAAAAATAGTCCGTTGCCGTGGGGAGGCGAAAAGATGATTCTTTTCCCCATGGTAAGTTTCGAACCCAATACTTGACCTGCGGGGCGGCATCAATGGCCTGAGCGCAGCGAAACTCTTCCGATCCAAACTTCAAATCACGAATTCGGTCAGTTCCGTAGAAGTGTTTTTTGAAAGCGTAACTTCCGCGATAGAGTTCCCCGCCCGATGGATAGTCATTGTTCTTGAAATCAAACCCAAATGAAAAGCTTGCATCGGTTGGCGCATTGATATCCAATAAAAATTTTTGAAACCCATCCTGGCAAGCCTTCAATTTGCAGCGTTCAATCTTTTGTAGCAGTGCTTTCGCCAGAAGAAATTTCGCTCGGACCAAATCCATCAACTCGATATTTGCATGGTTGAGCAAGGATCGGATAGCGCGCCCAATGAACTCAAGCATGATTTCCTGACGTACGCCATCTTGCCTGACCTTTTTGTCAAGCCACTGGGTCAAGCGAAGTTCATCCCAATTATCAATCAGAAGACCATGGCGGAACATCGGTGCCTGTTCAGCATAATAATATTCTATCTTGTTTCCTTTGATATCAAAGATGAAGGTCTTAGCTTGATCATCATAGTTGAACTCTCCTTGCTCAAAATGAGCCGGACAATCAAGCAGACTCCAATCATGCAGTTCGAAACATAAATCTTTGTCCGCCAGTTCCAGTTTCCCATCCACCTCCAAACCCAGCAAAGGAACCTGGAAGGACTCATGCCGCTCGAAAGGTGATTTCACGTGAGAAAACTTTGCACGGTGAATCCGAATCGTGTGCCGAACCTTTTGCCGGTCACGTTCGGGAACCATGCGGATGAGCTCTTCTTCACGGTCATCATCGATTTCACCCCGGACCTCGACGCAGTAGACGCCTTCATTCTCATTCACCGTGAATCGATCATGCTGAATGAATTTTGAGGCTTCCAGATTGGGGGATTCGGAAACCTCAAACACTAACGGCCGCGCTTTTTCAATCTCGCGGATCAACGGCAAGTCCATTCCATCAAATGTGGCTTGCATGGGTTGGATATTGGCCAAGGCCTCCTCGTCCTCAAATCCCATGTTCATCAGCCGCCCGTGCATCTCTTCCGCCGCCAGGGAAAAGCCAGGTGCAATGACATGCGCGTAAGCCATGTTTAAGTCCTCAATGCTTCTTTTTCGAGCATAGGGCATTCGCATGACCCGGCCTAACAACTGCTCCACGTCAACAGCGGACTTGATGTTTGCCGTGGAGCAAAACACGTAGGCAAACGGACAATCCCACCCCTCCTTGAGGGCCTGGACGGTGATAATGAATCGGATAGGGCACCGCTTATCCGCAAGGTCGATGCCGTCAAGTTCTCGTTGGCTTCCGGTCGCCACGGCAATCTGCCCTTCCGGAATATTTTCATTCTCGATCAGGTGCTTTTTCACTACCTCGACATTGGCAGGCTGATTCACGTTTTCCGCCTGGATAAGGGCAATGGGCCGGATGTAATCCTTGTCGCCCATGGCGGTCTTTTCCAAACCCGCCCGGGCGATGACGGCGTGCGTGACAGCATCGGCCCATGCCGTGTGCTCTGTCAGCTTAAACGGAAGCTTGACCATCTCTTCGGCCTTCAACTCGGAAGGCGAAACCCGGTACAGGACATTGCCCTGTGTCGGCGTGGCCGTGAACTCGATGACGCAGGCCGGGTTGATGCGCTGCATGACCTCGCCGGTCAATTTCGTTCCGGCCTTGTGGGCCTCGTCCATAATGATCAGGGGGGAAAGCTGGTGCAGGATATTCACGAAGGAATATTTGACCGTTCCTTCGTCGTCGCGCTCAAGGCCGGGCATATTCGAGGCAAGCCGGGAGAAATGCGGCTCAAAATTCTCATTGTGGGCATAGATGCGCCTGCCCTCGGTATTGCTCACGCGCAAGGTTTGTAAGGTGCCCACCACGAGGCATACTTTGTCGGTCAAATCCTTGGGCCGGATGCGTTCCACTTCCCCGATGTCGAACACGGAAACCTGACCGGCAAAGGCGTTGTCGATGGCCTCCCGGTAGGGATGGTTTGGATTGCGAAGTGCATCTCGGGTTTGTATGCGGATGGTGTTGGTGGGAACAAGCCATAGGACAACCGGGAAGTCCTTTTCCAGGTAGCATCGGGCGGCAATCTCGACGCAGTGGGAAGCCAGGACCGTTTTCCCTCCGCCAGTCGGCAGGCGCAGGCAAACATAGGGCACGCCAGTCATTCCCCATCGATGCCCATAGGACTGGTGGCCTGGATCGGTCGGGTTGCCCGCGACAAAGCGTTGAAAAGCCCCCTTTGGATCGCCTGTCAGGCGGGCATCCTCTAGGTATGTTTCCAGGGCGGCAAGCGTCTCGTGCTGGTATTTTTTGAGCTGGAACATGGGCTATCTGGCCTTGATGTCATAGGGGATGTGTTTGAACGTGATGCCTTCACTTTTCAGCCGCAATGCGCCGAACCGGCAGGCCTCGCCATAGATGACCTTCGGGCCGTCGTGGGGAGGAAGCTTTTTCAAGATTGGGGAAGTCAGCACGTTTCCGCCGTTGACGCTTTTGTCGCCTAAAATGCCATTGAAAAGAAGGTAGTAGGCCACCCCGTCATGAATCCCCAAGAGCGGGAATCGGCTTTGATCCTGTAACGGCGTCCGGGTTTCGCAAAACCAGATATGAGCGGCCAGGGCCGGGTAGCGAATGGTAGGGTTGATTTTGCCTGCCTCGTCAAAAATCGGTTCCCCAAGACGGTAGAACCGGAAGCCGCCACCGCCTGTCCAGTTGACGGCCTTGGAGATGCCGCCCTGTTCGCCGTCAATGACTTTTTGTAGGCGTGGGATGCAGTGGGTGACGGCATGGTTGCCCATTTCGATGCCGATATAACGACGTCCCATTTTATGAGCTACTGCTGTGCTGAGATGGTTATCCCCTGACAGGTAGGCCACGAAAAGGAGGTGGTCATGCCGTCCCTGGTTTGGGTATCGAGGAGTTGCGAAGCTTCACGAACCCGAAAACACGGAGGACGCCATGACCACA
>JBMONM010000010.1:0-24352 GCA_049324675.1 Thermodesulfobacteriota bacterium | reverse complement strand
TTCAAAAACTCTCGTCGCGCTTCGCGGCCCGCTCAGCCCCGGGCCGGACCAAAAAAAGCCCCAGGCAGACAAGCCCCGCCCCGGCCGCATCACGCCAGGCGACCGGCGCTCCGAAGACCAGATGGGCGTAAATGAGGGCGAAGACCGGATTGAGCAGGTGATAGGTCGAGGCCACAGCCGGGCCGCTCGCCCGGATGAGAAAAAACCATAGGCCCATGCCGCCGATGCCCACCACCAGGGCCAGATAGGCCACCACCACGACCGTTCTGGGCGTCCATACGGGCCACGCCTGTCCCGTGATGCACTCCGCCGGCAAAAGCGCTGCGAAACCAGCGGCCGATTGCCAAAAGGTGAGCCGCACCGCGTCGATCCCCGTAGCTCGGGCGCGGTAAAACACCGTGCCGGCGCAAAAGGCCAGCATGCCGCACGCACAAAGTCCCACCCCGATCCCCGTGATTCGATCCGCGCCCTGTCCCAGGGCGATCAGCGCCACCCCGCCAAACCCCAGGCCCATGCCGCAAAGACGCGGCGCGGACAGCCGCTCCTGGCCCGCAACCGCCGCCATGAGCGCCGTGCCGAAGGGCGACAATCCCACAATCAAAATGACCACCGTGGCCGACACGAAGCGTAGCGCCGCAAACGTCAGCCCCAGGTAAGCGACGTTGTACAAAAGCCCCAGCGCCGCCCCGGCCCCAACGGCCGTAGCCTGAAACAGGCCGCCGCGCGCCAGGGCCGCCGGGAAAAGGGCCACAGTCGTAAGCCCGAAGCGCCAGGTCAAAAGGACCAAGGGATCCATGGCTGCCGTTCCGATCTTCCCGGCCACGAATGCCGAACTCCATACCGCGCTGAATACTGCTACCAGCGGATAAAGGGCCGCACGGCGCATGGCGCACCTCCAAGGGCGGCAGCCCGGTCCCCGAAAGCCCTGCGCCCCGGACGACCGCGACGATTTCCGCCCGGGTCCGGCATAGACGGCTTGGAAGTGTGCGTAAAATGAATTATAACTGACAAAAATCAAATCAAACTTATATTGAAGGATCGGACCATGTCCACGGGTACCGCCGTCCCGGGAGATCGTCGTTTGACCCTGGAACACCTGCGTACGCTTACGGCCATTGCGGACCATGGCGGATTTCAGCAGGCCGGCCAGGTCCTGTGTCGCACCCAATCCGCCGTGACCCAAAGCCTCAAGCGCCTGGAGGAGATTCTGGGCTGCCGGCTCATGACGCGCCGCCACGGCCGCTTTCTGGGGCTGACGCCGGCGGGGCGGATGTTTCTTGAAAGCGCCCGGGACATCCTGTCCCGCGCCCGGGAGGCGGCGGACGCCGTGGCCAGGCCCGGGCTGTCGGGCCGCCTCAGGCTGGGCGTGCCGGACGATTTCACCCTGTCCGACATCACCGGCCTCGTGGCCAGATTTCGAGAGCGCTGGCCCGGACTTGACGTGGAAACGGTATCCGCCCTTTCGGGGCGTCTTTTTGAACTGTTCACACGGCGGGAATTGGATCTGGCGATCTTGTTACGCCTGGAATCAACCGATGCCCTTCCCTTCCCGACGGGGACCCTCTGCCGCGACATCCGCAGCATCCCCCTGGTCTGGGCCATCCGGGCGAACTTCAGACCCGAGATCGCCGGCGACCTCCCGTTGGTGAGTTTTCCCGAAGGATGCGCCTATCGCCGGGCGGCGATCCAGGCCCTAAACGGCGTGGGGCGCGCCTACCTTGTCGTGTACGAGAGCGCCTCGGGCGAGAACATCCGGCAGGCGGTCTCGGCCGGCCTCGGGGCGGCGGCCTTGCCGCAGAGCGCCCTGGGACCGGATCATGTGGCGGCGGAGAAATACGGCCTGCCTCCGCTGCCCGGGGTACGGCTCATCCTGGCCGTACGGCCGGATGCCCCCGCCGCCCTGGCCTTCGCCGACCTCATCGCACCGTAGGGGCGAAACAGCACCCGCCGGACCACCCGGGCATGACCGACAGCAGACCAAAAAGAGCCCGGAGGCCAGGGCCATGCCCGCGACTTCGCCCGGGTGGCATTGGGCAAAATGCTCGTATCGCCCCGGATCATGTCCAGGGAATTGCCGAAGATGGGGAATAGAAGCGACAAGACCAGCATGCCCCGCTAGTTTCACACTGCGCATACACGAATTGTGATGACACGATACTATCCGCCGTCCGCCGCACACCGCAAAAGCCGGGCGGTCTCGGCCGCGCCGTCCAGGCGAACGGCCGTCCGGGACGGGGGCGGGGCGTCGAGAAGCCGGGCCATGCGCGCAACAAGCCGGTCAGGGTCCAGGTCGGAAGATTCGAGAAGGCCCAGGTGCCCCATCCGGGCCAGGCGTCCGGCGCGCAGGCGCTGCTCCCGGTTCTGCTCGAAGGGCCTGACCAGGGCCCGTGTCCCGGCGGCCAGCACGGCCATGACCGTGTTGTACCCGGCCAGGCTCACCGAGAGGTCGGCGGCGCGCAGCACGGCGGGGAAATCGGCGTCGAAGCGGGCCACCCGGGCGTCGGGAAGCCGGGCAGCGGACGCGTTGAGAGCTGTAAATTCCTGTTCCGGGGCATAGGGGCCGGCAAATATCCGCAGGCTGACCGGCCCGAGCGCGGCGGATCCGGACTTGGCCAGGGCCGAAACCACGGCGGCGGGCACCTCGCCGCCCACCCGGCCGCCCCCGGCGCTGGCCACGATCAGCCGGTTCCCCGGGGGGACGCCGAGGCGGGCCCGGGTGGCTACCGTGTCCGGGGCGTCCGGGGTCGCCGATGGGGCCACGTACCCCGTGTAGCGCACGGGCACGGCGATGTCCGCCGTCCGGGAAAAGGTGGTCTCCAGGGGGAAAAGCCCGGGGTCCGCGTGCACCGCCAGCAGGTCGAAATAGGCGTTCAGCCGCGACAGGACCCGGGCCTCGTAGGCCGCCTGATCCGCCTTTTCCACCAGAATGTCTCGCAGGCCGCAGACCACGCGCACCAGTCCGAACCGTCCCTCGCGCACGGCCGCAAGCAGCGGCACGAGTTCGAATTCGAAGGCCTTGCGGCCGAAGGGATAGAGCTCCACGAAAAAGACATCCGGCCGTTCGGCCTGAAACAGGCGCAGCAGGGTCTCCCGGCGGACGGCCTTGACCGCGTCCAGACCGTCGCCCTCCGTGGCCGAAAGCCGCTGGAAGGCCGGGTCCATCTCCAGGGCCGGCAGCCGCACCTCCCGGGCGTGATCCGGCAGGGCCGCGGGCACGGCCGGTCCGCCCGAGACCAGGACCACCTCGTGCGGGGCCAGGGCCCGCACGATCTCCAGGGTGCGCATGAAATGCCCCAGCCCCAGGACGTGCTGGCAGTAGAAAAGGGCCTTCACCGGGGTTCCGCCCGGTTCAGGCGGGTGACGATGGGAGGATGGGGCATGATCCGGCTCACAGGGGCTCGTTGATCCCGCCGAGGATCAGCCGGCCTTCCTCGACCCGTACCCAGTGCAGGGTCCCGGGCCTGAGGATCTTCTTCTCGTGAGGCAGGTATTCCCGGCCCAAAAGCCGGTAGACCAGGGCCTTGATCACCCCCTCGTGGGTGACGACCAGGATTTTCTTGCCGGGCCAGTGACGTGCGGCCTCGCGCAGGGCGTGTTCGGCCCGACCGAAAACCTCCAGGCGGTTTTCCCCGCCGGGAGGCCGGAACTCCCAGCCCCTGGCCACCTGTTCCTCCAGGCCGTGCCCGCGCAGATCGGCCAGGTATTTTCCGGTCCAGTCCCCGAACTTCTGTTCCCGCAGGCTCTTTTCCAGAGTCATGGGCAGCTTCAGTCGGACATTGAGAAGGCCGGCCGTGGCCCTGGCCCGGGTCAGGTCGCTGACCAGCAATCGTGAGAATCCTCTCCCGACCAGCGATTCGGCCCAGCGTCCGGCATCCTGGAGTCCCTCCGGGGAGAGTTCCGAATCCCAGTGGCCCTGGATGCGTTTTTCCTGATTCCAGACGGTTGCGGCATGGCGCAGGAGCGCGAAGTCGGCGGTGCTCATAGACGGAGAGTCCTCGGCGAAACAAGGCGATTCATGATCATGGGATCCGGGCCTGGAAGGCCGCCAGGGCGCGAACGACCCGGTCGATGCGCCTCGTCAGGGCCGGGAACAGTCTGGCGGCCTGGTCCCCGTCTCCACGGGCGGCGGCCTCTTCGGCCATGGTGGCATGGCGACGAAGATCGGCGGCCCCGAACATGGCCGCATTGCCCCGCAGGGTATGGGCCAGCCTGGAGAATGTGGCCATATCCCCATCCGCCAGGGCCTGTTCCATGTCCGCGACGCATCCCGGCATGGCCCTGAAAAATTCCGCGCAAACCATGCGCAAAAGATCCTTCTTTTTCCCGTACTGGCCGAAAAGCCCGCGACTGTCGATGACCGAGGCCTCATCACGGGCGTCGTCCGGTTCCTCTCCGGCGAGCGCGGCCGGCATGTCCTCGACCCCGGCCTTCGAAGCGGGAGGCGCGGGACATGTCTCGCCCCGCCTGCGCAACACCCGTCCAACGGCCTCGAAAAAGTCTTCGATATTGATGGGCTTGGTGATGTAGTCGTCGAGCCCGGCCTCCAAAAACCGTTCCCGATCCTGATCCATGGCATACGCCGAAAGCCCGATGATCGGAATTTCCGGGTCGATGCCGCCGTATCCGGATCGAATGGCCCGGGTGGCGGCCAGCCCGTCCATGACCGGCATCTGGATGTCCATAAGCACCACATCGAATTTTTCTCCGGCAAGGACCTCCAGGGCCTCGGCCCCGTTTTCGGCCATGGCCACCCTGTGTCCGCCGGAGGTCAACAGATCCTCGGCGAACATCCGGTTGATGCGGTTGTCTTCCACCACCAGCACCCTGAGGGATCGGACTGCATCTTTCTCGCCCTCCGGGCAAACGCTCCGGCCTCCACGACTTCTCTCCGAGTTCCATGAATGGTCCACCCGCAGGGAAACCTGAAAAGAAAAGGCGCTGCCCTGGCCGAATCGGCTTTCGAAAGTGATCTCGCCGCCCAAAAGCTCGGCGATCTTTTTGCAGATGGCCAGTCCCAAGCCGGTTCCGGCGTATTTCTTGGTCAGACTGGAATCGATCTGGGTGAAGCTTTCGAATACGGCCTCGCGGCTTCCCTCCGGGATGCCTATGCCGGTATCGATCACGCCGAAAACCAGCGTGGCCCATTCGTCTCCGTCGTCCACGGGGAACGGCGAATCATCACGTTTCCTGGACACCTCCACCCGGACCCAGCCCTCCTCGGTGTATTTGATGGCGTTGCTGAGCAGATTGAGCAGAAGCTGGGTAAGCCGCATGGGATCCACGAACACCCGCCGCGGCACATCCGGCGCGATGTCGAAGCTCAAGGAAAGACCCTTGTTCCGGGCCAGAATGTCCTGTTGTTTGACCAGGGAAGCCACGATCTCCCGAGGGTCGACGCTTTGCTCCCGGATGTCGAACTTTCCGGCCTCGATCTTGGAATAATCGAGTATATCGTTGATGACGGACAGCAGGTTCTGGGCCGACTCCTCGGCCACCTGCAGACGTTTGGCGGCCTTGGGCGAAAGGTTCTCGTGCAGCACGAGCTGGATGTAGCCGAGAACCGCATTGAGCGGCGTACGTATCTCGTGGCTCATATTGGCCAGAAAACGGCTCTTGGCCCGGTTGGCCGCCTCGGTGCGGCGCATGGCCCGCAACAGCTCCTCTTCCAGGCGCTTGCGCTCGGTGATGTCGCGCACGAATTCCACCGCGCCCATGACCCGCCCCAGATCATCGTGGAAGGGATAGGAAAAAAGCTCGGCAAACCCGGGTTGCCCGCCCTCGCCATCTTCCCGGGACACGGTTTCCGAGTGCATTCTTCCGTCGGCCATGGCCCTGAGCGTGGGGCATTTCGGGCATGGTTCGTCCCGCCCCCGGAACGCCTGGTAGCATTTGCGCCCTTCCAGAGGCCGTTCCGCCTCGTACATGGCGCGCATGGCCGCGTTGACCTTGACCACGTTCAGGTCCGCGTCCAGGACGCTTATGCCGCCCTGGATGGTGTCCAGGATGGTTTCCAGAAAAATGGCGTTTTCCTTGAGCCGCCTCTGGGCCTGGGTCCTGGCCGCGATCTCCTGGCGCAGATTCTCGTTGGCCGCGGCCAGTTCGGCAGTGCGCACGGCCACCCTGGCCTCGAGCTCGTCCCGGGCACACTCCAGGGCCTGCTCGGCCAGCTTGCGCTCGGTGACGTCGTTGCCCACCGCCTGGAACTCCACCACCCGTCCCTTTTCGTCGAAAATGCCCCGATGCGTCCAGCGCTGCCAGCGCAGGGAGCCATCCGGCAAAACGATCCGATGCTCGAAATCCGTCACCGGATTCCGCGGGGTTATCCGCCCTGTGCGCTCGGCGATCATCTCCAAATCCTCGGCCGGAATCCGGGGAATAAAACTGGCATCGACGAGTTCCCGACGCTCCTTGCCGAAATAGCGGACATAGGCCTCGTTGACGAAGGACAGGCGACCGTCGGGTCGATAGCGGCAGATGAGTTCGGTCTGGTCCTCGACGATGGACCGATAGCGGGATTCGCTGAGGCTGAGGCTTTCATCGGTCCGCTTGCGTTCGGAAATGTCCAGGCAGATGCCCTCGATCCGGCTGGGGCGGCCGGCCGGATCACGGGCAAGTCTGGCTGTGCATGACACCCACAGCGGGCTGCCGTCCCGGCGCAGGAACCTGGCCTCAAAGGTGTACGGCTCCTCCCTCCGGCTCAGGATATCCAGGACCTCGGCCCGCTTGCCCGGATCGGCGTAAACCTGGGTTTCGATATCCATGATTCCGGCCACGAGATCGTTTGGACCCTCATATCCGAGCATCCTGGCCATGGCCGGATTGGCCTCCAGGAACCGACCATCCAGGCTGGTCCGGAATATCCCCTCCGAGGCGCCCAGGAAAATGGCCCGAAAGCTCTCCTCCTTCTCACGGATGATCTCCTTGAGCACCCCGATGTATTCCCACTCCATGGCGTTGACCACGTCGGACTGGGTGACCAGACCGGCCAGACGGCCCGAGGCGTCCACCACCACCAGACGGCGGATGGCGCTCCGGCGCATGACCGAAAGGCCCTCGTGCACCGGGACGTCCTCGCGCGCGGTGATCACCGGGGAGCGCATGACGTCGTGCAACAGCATATCCCTGGAGGTTTCCCAGTTCATGACCATGTCGGCGGCGTCGCGCTCGGTGATGATCCCCTCGGGGCGGCCGTCCCGAACGACCACGAGACAGCTTATGCCCTTGTGGGCCATGATCCGCAGGGCATCGGAAAGCTTCATTTCCGGCGTGGCGGTGACCACCTGGCGGACCATGATCCGGGACAGGCGGCGCAGTTCCACGAAGTATTCGCAGCCCAGGTGCTCCACCAGATCGGATTGGGACACCACACCCAGGGCCTGGCCCTCGCCATCGACCACCACCAGATGGCGCAGGCGGTTTTCCTGCAACAGGGCGTAAGCCTCGTGGGCGGCCATATCCGGACCGGCGGTCAGAACCGGAAAGGACATGACCCCGGACACGGATTTCGAGGCCGCCCCGGGGTCGTGGACTACCGCCCGCACGAGCCCCCGTTCGGTAAGGATGCCGACGGGCCGGCCTTCATCGAGGATAGGCAGGCAGGAGAGGAAGCGCTCACGCATGAGCGCGGCGGCCTGGCGTACGCTGAAACCGGTGTCGGCGGCGACGACGCCGCGGGAGTGGATGTCGCCCAATCGTTTTCGGAACATGGCAGGCCGCTTCGGTTCAGGCGTCGGCGGCACCGTACGGCGTGGTCGGTCCGCCGCGAACAACCGGCTTCAGTGGGCTTACCACGAGGTTCGCCGGGGCCGCCAGCACATTTTCGGCCCGGCGCCCGCCCCCCCTTGCGCCCGGTGAGGCGGGACGGCTACACTTCGCCCATGACGCACCTGTGCCTGATCCACGCCAACTGCCAGGGTGAACCCCTGATGGACCTTCTGGCGGCCCATCCCGATTTCAGCCGGGACTTCGTCCTGCGCCACTACGTCAATTACGCCCGCCAGCCCGTCCCCGACGCCGATCTGGCCGACTGCCGGCTCCTTCTGTACCAACGTCTGGGGGTCTCGTGGGGGGACCTGGCCAGCGACGTCCTGCTGGCCAAGCTGCCCCCCGGGGCCGAAAGCATCTGTCTCCCCAACCTGTTTTTTCTGGGATACTGGCCATTCTGGTATTCCGGGACCCCCTTCGTGTACCCGGACCGCTTCCTGGACGCACTCCTGGACAAAGGGCTTTCCGACCGGGAGATCATGCACATCTATCTGCACACCGATCCCGCCCGTTATTACGACCTTGAGGACATCTTCCACAAATCCGTTGCCAGGGAGAAGGAAAAGGAACGCGCGTGGGACATCCGGCTGACCGAGTTCATACAGAGCCGCTTCCGTGACGAGCTGCTTTTTTACACCTTCAACCATCCAGGAAAGACCCTGTGTCTCATGGTGGCCGAGGCGGTGCTCGAACATCTGGGCTACCCCCCCCTGCCCGCCCACGTCCGGGAGGCCTTCCCCGAGCCTTTCGCGGAATTCACCCTGCCCATCCATCCGGGCGTGGCGGCCAGCCAGGGGTTGCTCTTCCTGACCACGGCCCCCCGCTTCCCGGTGTATGGCCGGGACATGGATCTGGCCGAATATACGGGCTGCTATCTGGCCTGCAAACGGGCCGGAGAGACGGATTTCATCTCCTTTTTGCGCCTGAGGGCGATGCTTTCCGGGCAAAAAGTTCCGTAAGCGGCCGGTCGGCCAGACCGGCCAGGATCGTCTCGGCCTGGGCGTAATTGCGGAACAGGTCATGGACCCGGCGTACCCGGGCCTCGGCCCGCTCCCCCATGCCCCGGCGCAGTTCCCGGTCGTCCAGAAGCCGGGCCAGGGCCGCGCGGAAGGCCTCGTCGTCAAACGGGGGGGTCAGCAGGCCGGTCTCGTCACGATCCACCACCTCGGGCACGCCGTCGTTGTCGAAGGCCACCACAGGCAGCCCCACGGACTGGGCCTCCAGGTAGACCATGCCCAGGGATTCGCGGATGCCGGGAAAGGCGAACAGGTCGGCGGAGCTCAAAAAACCGGCCATTTCCTCCCGGGGCACCCGGCCCAGAAAGAAGGCCCGATTCGGAAGCTCCCGACGGGCCAGTTCCAACAGTTCCTCCCGGCACGGTCCGTCCCCGGCCACCAGGAGGCGGAAGGCCCGGCCCTGACGGGCCAGTTCGCCGAGCCGCTCGATGAGGTAGGTCAGCCCCCGGACCTTGACCCCGGGCCGGAACATGGCCGCCGTGGCCACCACCGGGGCCTCGCCGGCCCCGATCCTGGTCCGCAGGGCCTTTCGCGAGGCCGGATCGAACACGAAGCGGCCGGGAACGATGCCCGGCGGGACGTAGGTCAGGTGCTCGGACGGGATGATCCGGGCCAGGTTCTCCAGATCGCGCAGCTTGTTGGTGAAGACGTGGGCCGCTGCGAGCAGGCTTTTGCGGTTGAGTTCGAACCCAAGACGTGTTCCCAGGGTTTTGGCCCGCTTGGTGGAATAGATGCCCTGGAAGATGGCGTAGGGGATGCCCGCGCGCCGGGCGCACCACGGTCCGAGCACGTCCGGGGCCTTGTAGTAGGCGTGATACGTCAACCACATATCCGCCCGGGCGTCCTCCACCCGCATCCGGCTCTCACGCCGCTCCCACAACACCCGGGGCCACAGCCAGGGCTTCTTGAATATCCACCTGGCCCGCAGGGCGCTGGCCTCCACGACCTCGTGCCCTCGGGAACGCAGAAATTCGACCAGCCCCCGGGCGATGGTGGCGTCGCCCGAGGGAGTCGGGTCCGAAAGCGGCTTCATGGGCGCGTAGAAGGCGATCCTCACGGCATCCCCGGTCCCTGGCCGTTGAACCGGCCCGGAGGGCTTCCGGCCCATTCCCGGAATATGCCCGCCAGACGGGCCGTGTGGGCCGTGTTGTCGAAGTCCCGGCGCACCCTGGCCATGGCCGCCGGGATGATCCGGGCCCGCAGATCGGGTTCGGTGAGGAGGCGGTGGACGGCCAGGGCCAGGGCCTCGGGGTCGCCGGGGTGGACCAGAAGGCCGGTTTCCCCTTCCGTGACCAGCTCCGGGATGGCCGAGACCGTGGTGGCGACCACGGGCACGCCCATGGCCATGCCCTCCACCAGCACGTTGGGGATGCCGTCGCGGTCGCCGTTTTGCAGCACCTGACAGCCCAGGACGAAGACGTGGGCGGCGCGGTAGAAGTCGAGCACCCGTTCGTGGGGCAGGGCGCCGTGAAAGCGCACCCTGGTGGAGATGCCGCTGTAGCCGGCCAGGGCCTCAAGCTTGTGGCGGTCCTCGCCCTCACCCACGATGTCGAAGGTGAAGTCCAGGCCCTGTTCGGCCAGAAGGCCCAAGGCCCGTATGACGGTGGGCAGGCCTTTTTTCGCCGTGAGCCGGGCCACGGTCAGGATGCGCAAGGGCGGCTCAAGGGGCGGCGGCGGCCCCGGCGAGAACAGGGACAGGTCTATGCCGTGGTAGACCAGATGCACCGGGGTGCGGCCGGCGGCCAGACGTTCCAGGTACTCGCGGTTATGCCCGGTGCAGGTCACGGCGAAGGCCGCATGGCGCAGTTTTTCGGTGAGGGCCGCGGACTTCTGGGTGTAGACGTCTTTCGCGTGGCCGGTGAAGCTGAACGGCAATCCGGTGAGCATGGCCGCATAGCGGGCCACTGACCCCGGGGAATGGGCGAAATGGGCATGGAAATGGGCGGCCGGGGGATCGGATTTCGGGTCCTGCAACAGATAGCCGGCCTGGAGCAGATGCTTCAGCGAGGCCGACCGACGGGTTTTGACCAACTGGCGCAGCATGCGGGCCATGGCCCGCAGATAGGCCCCGGGCCGTTGCCTGAACTGGCGCAGGTTGCGCCTGAAGAACTCGCCCCAGTTCCCGGAGAGGGTCTCCGGGAGATAGACCACGTCGGCCTTGATGCGCGCGACCGAGGCGTGGGCGAAGGATTCACGAGGCCGGCGCATGGAGATGATCCGGATGCGCAGGCCCATTTCCTCCAGGAGCCGTATTTCGTTGGAGATGAACGTCTCCGAGATGCGCGGATAGCCTTTTAAGACCATCGCCAAAACGGGCCTTGTGTCGGCCATGCCGCTTGGTCTCCTTGAGATGATGATGTGGCGCGCCCGTCCTACCCCTCGGCCCCGGCCGCGCCAAGCTCGCCCGCCGTCTCCCCGGCCCGCTTCTTCTTCGGCCGCTTCGGCCCTTCGCAGGCCTCGCTCTCCTGCGCCGCCCGAAACGCCGCCACCCGCGCCGAAATCACGTCCAGGCCGCAAAATTTGAACGTCTCCATGGCCCGCCGATACGGTTCGGGGTCGTCCAGAAGCGCCGCGATCTTGTCCCGAAGCGAATCCGGCGACAATTCCTCCCAGGGCAGAAACTCGATCAGTTTGCGCCTCGAAAGCATCTCCGCCCGGATGCGCTGCTCCAGGCGCGGCACCTCCCGGGGGATCACCAGCGAGGGCTTGATCTGGCTCAGGATCTCGCAGGTGGTGTTGTAGCCGCCCATGGTCACCACGGCGTCGGCAAGGCCCAAAAGCACCTCCATGCGCCGGTAGAAATGGTAGAACCGCACCCTAAGGCCCGCCGCGCGCCTGGCGATGGCCTCCCGTTCCGGCCTGGGCATGAACGGCCCGGACACCAGCACGCTGCGAAACGGCGGCTCCCCCATCTCCTCGAGCATGTCCAGGTAGGACTCCATAAGCGGATAGCCGTCCCCGCCGCCGCCCGTGGTCACCACCACAAGCTTGTCCTCCCCGGACAGACGCTCCTCCCGACGCACCGCGGCCATGGAATGACGCAGCGGCACCAGGCGCGGGATGTAGCCGGTGAACACCATCTTTTGGCTTATGCTCTCGGGGATGTCGTATTCGACGATGGGGTCGTACAACTCCCGGTCGCCGTAGACCCATATCTCGGAATAGTATTTTTCCAGGACCTCGTAGACGCCCTTGTCCCGCCAGTCCCGGCGGGTGCTTTCGGCGTCGTCCATGATGTCGCGAAGTCCCAGGATGGTGCGGGTCTTGGGCAGGCGGCGCTTGAGCCATTTCAGCGTGGGGATGACCTCCCGGCGCAATCCCATGGGGGCCTTGTCCACGATGAACAGATGCGGCTGGAAGGCCTTGGCCGTGGCCACGATGATGTTGCGTCGGATGTTCAGGGCATGGCGGGCGTTGATCTTGATGGACAGGGGCAGGTATTCCTCGTTGGTTTTCTTGATCATGCCCGGGATGCGCACGAAATCCACGCCCTCCGGCGAGGAGAAGCGGCCGGCCAGGGGCGAACCGGTGAGGATGAGGATGTTCACCCCCTTCTGGCGCATGTGCGAGGCGATGGCCAGAGTGCGGCGGATGTGTCCCAGACCGTAGGTGTCGTGGGAATACATCAGGATATTGTAGGTGATGGGCTGGGCCATGCGGCGCGGGCCTTGTGTTTGGCGTTGAAGAGAAGGATTCGCGAGGACCCGGCGTCAGGGGATGTTCAGGCCCAGCTTGCGGTATTCGTTGAGCTTGTTGCGCAGGGTGCGCACGGAGATGCCCAGAAGATGCGCGGCCTGGGTGCGGTTGCCCTCGGTCCTGTCCAGGCTTCTCATGATCATGCGCCGCTCCATGACGTCCAGGGTCTCGATGTCCCCGGCCGGTTCCCCGGCCAGGGCCGCGAAACCGCCGGCGGTGGGCGCGGCGGGACCTTCCGCGGCGCCCCCGCCAGGCAGACCGTCGGCGTCCCCTCCAGGGGAAACCGGGGCCTGGCCGCCCTCCGTCCCGACTTCCGCCTCGGCCTCCAGGTCCGGCCAGTTGTCGGCGTCGAGCAGGAAATGGGCCGTGGTGATGGGGCCGCCTCCGGCCAGAAGCACGGCTCGCTCCATAAGGTTCTGCAATTCCCGCACGTTCCCCGGCCAGTCGTAGGTGACCAGCCAGTCCATGGCCTCGGGGGAAAACTCCGGCCGGGCCAGACCGTAGGCCTGGCAGTACTTGTCCACGAAATAATCGGCCAGCCTCGGGATGTCCTGGCCCCGTTCGCGCAACGGCGGCAGTTTCAACGGGATGACGTTCAGGCGGTAGTAGAGGTCCTGGCGAAACTTGCTCTCCTCCACATACTCCTCCAGGCGGCGGTTGGTGGTGGCCAACACGCGCACATCGGCGCGCACGGTCTCCATGCCGCCCACCCGGTCGAATTCCCCCTCCTGGAGCACACGCAGAAGCTTGGCCTGGAGCCCCAGGTCCATCTCGGAGATTTCGTCGAGCAGGATGGTGCCGCCCTGGGCCAGTTCGAACTTGCCGAGCTTGCGGGCGATGGCCCCGGTGAAGGCCCCCTTTTCGTGGCCGAACAGCTCGCTTTCCAGCAGGTGCTCGGGCAGTGCCGCGCAGTTGATGGCCACGAAGGGACCGTCCGCCCGGTCGCTGTGGGCGTGCAGGAAACGGGCGAACATCTCCTTGCCCGTGCCCGATTCGCCGGAGATGAGCACCGTGGCCCGGGACCTGGCCACCTGCCGGGCCAGGGCCAACACGCGGCGAATGGCCGGATGGTCGCCGATGATGGCGAATCGGTCCTCCCGCCCGGCAGCGGCGCCCGTCGCGCCTCCACCCTGGGGTCCGCGTCTCGTGGCGGGCGCGATCCGGGATTCGGATACAGCGGGCGCGGGCTGCATCGCGGCCTCGCGGGGCAAAACGGCCTGGATTTTTTCCCACACCAGCGGCTCGAGCCAATAATCCTTGGCCCCGGACTCCAGGAAGCGCTGGGCCTCGGCTGCCGAGCCCCTGTCGGCAAAGACGATCACCGGCGGAAAATCCCCTGCCTCGCGGGCTTTTTCAAGAAGGGATTCGGCGGTGTAAATGCCGATCTTGGCCTGGGAAAAGACGATCAACGGTCTCGATTTCTTGAGAAATCCCATGGCGCCGGACAGGGAGTCGGCGATCGCGGCGGCTATCCCCGCCTCCTTGAGGCAAGGGAAAAGCGCGGTCACCGCCTGCGCCTGGGCGACAAAAAGTATTGTCTTTTCCGGCATGAAGGCCCTTGTAGCCCCAAGTCAAACGCTTTTCAATCCACCAGCGGCCTTTTCAGGTCCAGGCCGCGAAAAAACCCGCTGCCCGCGCCGCGACCAAGTCCCGTCCCTTGACCCCTTTTCACGGATCGGACTACTCTTGCCCCGCGACAGGGCACGCCCACACCGGCCAACCATGCCCCAACAAAGGAACTCCGCATGCCCAGCACCGACCAGACTCCTCCCGAATCCGGGAAAACCTCCGTTTTTTCCCGCAGGATCCCGGCCCGCTACCTGATCATCGCCGCCGGATTCATCCTGTTCTGGCCCGTGGCCTTCTACGCCGTCGGCCTGCTCAACGGAGTGTACGACGCCGTCGATCCCACACGTTTTGCCGAGGTGGACGAATCCGTCAAGTCCCTGGCGCAAAACGTCACCGAGAACACCCCGGCCCCGGAGAAAGGGGCCATTCTGGCCGAGGCCATCATCCACCAGCTCGAACGGGAGATGGACTCCACCTTCGGCTGGTCGGCCAACGACATCCTTCCCACCCGCTTTCTGGACAACCGGGCCTCGCGCCAGAAAGGCGTCATCTTCGCCACCCGAATGCTCATCCGCTTCTTCTCCACCCGTTGCAGCAAGTACGGGGCCATGGGCGCGGAACACGAAGGACTCAAGGAGGCCCGGGAAAAACGCCTGGTCTACGCCGAGGACGTCTGGGGGTTCTTCCATTCCTCCACGGAGAGCGAGTACCGGAAGGGCCTCGACCTGGTGCGGCAATACGAAAAACAGCTGGGTGAGGGCACGGCCGTGTTCAACCTGCGCACCGACGACATCTACGATCTTCTGACCTACATCACCGGCCGGGAATTCCTGGATCAGCCCATGGGCCTTCTCATCCAGTCCGGCGAGGACGTGTCGTTCTCCGACGAGGACGACCGCATCTACTACGCCCAGGGGGCCATGCTGGTGGTGCGCGACTTCCTCTACGCCCTGGTCAAGTGCTACCCGTCCATCGGCCAGAAGGGCGGCGAGGAGAACTTGAAGGAGGCCTTTCGGGCCATGGACAAGATCTGTTCATTCGACCCGCCGTTCGTGGTGGAAGGTTCCCACGACTCCATGCTGGCCGACCACCGGGGCAAGATGGCCCGATACTACATCACGGTCATAAGCCGGCTGAACGACGTGACCCAGTCAGTGAACAGATAAAACACCTTTCTTGATGGAAGGAAGCAGCCGGAATTCAGTATGTCGTGGTGAGAGATGGCGGATGATAACGAATTCACTTTTAAAATAATCAGGTGCTCAACCAAGACAAAATTACGATATTCGTCTTTTTACCGGCGCCGATTTGCAAAATGCATGGACGTTCCTCTGCTTCGGGCCGAGCATCAGGCGGTAAAGTCATACATGTCCAAAATGACGCCGTCCTTGCCGATAAGCACGGGGTCGATCATGGCCATGCCCCGGCTCTCGCCCATCTCCATGGACATTTCCCTGCCGTCGTAGGACATGCCGGTCAGCAGGGAATCCTCAAAGGAGAAGTCATCGAGCCTGGTGATCGTGGCGCTCAGTTTTCCGGGGTCGAAATCCCCATTGAAGTCCTTGAGCGTGAACACCATGGCCCCCTTGTCCACGGAGCCCAGAAGCACCGCCACGTGGTCATCGGCGATGCGCGGGGCCACGGAAGAGAACTGCAGGGTGCGCGTCCGGACCTGAATCGCCGGAGTCCCGATCCTGGACTCGGTCTCCCGGAAAACAGCCGTCAGTTCCAGGCCGCTTTCAAAAACCGCCGCGATCAGATGCTGGTATTTGGGCAAGGCCAGCCAGCCGTTCCAGGAGAAGCCCTCATCCTTGGCCAACGCGGCCGCCATGCGCTCGTCGAAATACACGACGCCCTTGAAGCAGTTGCCGGCGAAGTACGGGGTGTTGTTTTTTCCCCAGCAGTGACGAAACACCTTGGAAACGAAGCTCTTGGGGAACGAGGAGACCAGGATCTGCTCGATGCTTCCTTGGGCTTTGACGACCAGTGCCATACCACGACTCGCTTTGTTGCGGTTATCGGTGCGCTATCCCGATGCATATCCTGTCCCGGGGCGTGGGGCAAGACAAGAAGGCGGCTTGCCCCGCCCTGCCCCAAAGACTCCGCCCGCCAGCCGGCCGCCTCCGCAGGGCAAAAGGCCGTGCCACGGGCCACCGAGACGCAACATGTTGAAATAGCATAATGTCCAAAACAGTTGCCCCTTTTGCCGTAAACGTCTAGAGTCGCCACCTCAGACACGTCGTTTTGGCTTTTTTTCGGATAGAACCCCTCGTCTTCATCAAGGTGGATATATGCCTCGAACCTTTCGCATTCTTTTGATTTTATTTGTCTGTTTGATGTGTTGGACCATCACCGCCATCCCGGCCCCGAAAGCCGCCCACGCCTATACGGTCAAGGCCGGCGACACCCCTGGGGGCATCGCCCAAAAGCATGGGCTGACGACGAAAGATCTGCTCAAGGCCAATCCCGGTCTCGACCCCACGAAAATGCGCGTTGGGCAGGAGATCACCATCCCCGGAGGGAAATCCGGGGGGGCCGACAGCGCCTCCCAGTCCGGCAAGGACGAAAAGGCCGCCAGGAAAACCGACGAGAAGGAGCAAAAGCCCGCGGCCCCCGCCTCCAAGAAGGAAGAGAAACCAAAAACCACCGAAGACAAAGCCGCCCCAACCGCCGGAACCTATACGGTAACAAAAGGCGATACCCCGCAATCCATAGCCGGCAAGCTCGGCATCTCCGTTTCCGATCTGCTCAGGGCCAACGACAACCTCGATCCCCGCAAGCTGCGGGTGGGGCAGGTCCTCAAGACCCCCGGCTCCGCGGCGGCCAAAACCGAAAAGGCCGAGCCCGGGACCGAATCCAAAAAGGATGGCGCCCCCTCCGCCATCCGTCACAAGGTCAAGCGCGGCGAGACCCTGGCCGCCATCGCCGCCCGGTACGGCGTATCCGCCGACGACATCAAGCGGATGAACAAAAGCGCCGCATCCGGGAAGGTCAAAACCGGCACGGTGCTGACCATTCCCGCCGGGCGGACCACTCCCGCGCCGGCCGCCGCAGCTCCGACCGCAGAGAAGCAGGCCGCCCCTCCCGCCGAGGAAAAACCCGCGACTCCCGCCGAGGAACAGGCCGCCGCACCCCCGGCGGCCGAAACCGCGCCGCCCCCCGCCGACGCTGAGACGTATTTTGAAAAGGGCAATGAACTCGGGAAACAAAACCAGTACCAGAAGGCCATAGAACAGTTCGACCGGGCCATAAAACTCAACCCCAACCGGGCGGACTATTACGCAAGCCGGGGACACGCCTTTTATTACATGAAGCTCTACACCAGGGCCATTGAGGACTACACCCGTTCCATCGAACGCAATCCTTCCTTCGCTCTCGCATACTCCATGCGAGGACTGAGCCATACCCGTGACGGGCACTTCGATTTCGCCCTGGAGGACTACAACAAGGCCATTTCCCTCGCGCCCAAGGAGGCCGACTACTACAAAGGCCGGGGATACACCTATTTTCACCTCAAACAGTACGGCCCCATGTGCGACGACTACCAGAAGGCCTGCTCTCTTGGGGATTGCGAGCTCCTGGAAACCGCGAAGCGGGAAAACCTCTGCAAGGCCTCCAACTGACGCCGCCAACCGGCGCGAGGCCCGGTACCCCGACCGGCAGGAATGACCAGCCGCATTGATCGGGGCGAACCTCCCGATCCTTCGGCGTCATGAGTCGCAACAGCTTCGAGGAGATACCCCGTGCTCTCCTACATCGTGTGGGCCGTGGCCATCGTGGTCTGCTTCTATCTCGGAGCCCGGCTGACGTTCCAGGTTCGCGAACGAAAGAAGTCGCAGCTCAAGATCGATTTCGAACAGGCAAAGGAACGGGAGAAGGACGGCCGTCTCTAGCCGTCCCGCCTCGTCACGCCTTGAAACGCCGCCTTCGGGACCTCCGGGGCGGCGTTTGCGTCCCTTACGTATTCACCGAATTCTATGAAACAGGAGGGCAAATTCGCCGGCGCGGGGCATCCGAAAAGGAGGCCCTTTTACGCTTTCGCAATAAACATGACCGGCCCCGGATATTCGCGCAGGATGCTGTCTGAGGTCAGGAGCGATATGCCTTCAGCCTTGGCTTGGGCCAAAAGCATCCTATCGAAGGGATCCTTGTGCAGTGGGGGTAAATCATGCACCGCCAGGACATGGAGGCTGGTGATGGGCAGTTCTTGATATTGATTATCCAGGAGGCCGCGCCGGAGCACCTCCGGGGCGACCTTGAAATCGCTTCTGCCAAGGCTTTTTTTGATGCCGATTTCCCAGATGCTGGCCGGGCTGAAATACAGTATGTTGTCACCGTCCACCACAAGGGTTTCGGCTTCTTTTGGTAACGTCCCGGCGGCGGCCCAAAGTAGCATGTGGGTGTCGAGGAGCAACTTCATTCCGCACCTTCAAACATGGCCTGAATTTCCTCGTTGCCCATGGAGTCGAAGTCCTCCGGAACTTCCAGCCTGCCCTTAAGGAAACCAAGCCGCTTTGCGGGATCGGGCGGCGGGGTATAGGCGCTGACCGTGACCATGGGCTTGCCGGATTTGGCGATGACAAAGGACTCGCCTTTAACAGCTTCCTCAATCAGTCGAGAAAGATTTGTCTTGGCTTCATGGATGTTTACTTGCTGCATACTTGCCCCCATAAAAGAACTAAGTCTTAAACTAAGTTTATTGGCGACAAGGCCTTTTGTCAATGTGCTTCTGGTCAAGAAGTCGGCTGAAAAATCACTGCGCGTCCCGAGCGCTTCCCAAGGACGCGACGCTAGGCATTCCCTGACCGGCTTCGCGGCCAGAGTTGGGAGGCGAACATACCCAGAAGCATCAGGGCGCATCCGATCATGCCCCTGGCACCCATGGTTTCATCGAGCAACGCCCACCCGGCCAGGGCCGCGAACACGGCTTCAAGGCTGAGCAGGATGGCCGCATGGGTCGGCTTGGCCTCGCGCTGGGCCACCACCTGCAGGGTGTAGGCCAATCCCACCGACAATCCCCCGCCATACAAGATGGGGACCAAGGCCCCCCAAAGCCCCTGTGCCGTGATGGTCTCGACGCATACGGCCGTGCCCAGACTCAACACCCCGCACACGGCATACTGGACGCAGGCCAGTTGGGTGGCCCTCACCCGCGGCGACAACAGGCCTATCAGGCACACGTGCCCGGCCCAGAAAAAAGCCCCGACAAGCTCGAGGACATCCCCGAAGGCCATGGTCAGATCCTCGGTGACCGACAGGAAGTACAGGCCCACGGCGGCCATGACCGCGCCGAGGATATCGCCGACGGAAGATCTCTGACGTAAAAAAAGACCGAACAGCGGCACGATGACCACATACAGGCCGGTGATGAATCCGGCCTTGCCCGCGGTGGTGTACACCAATCCCACCTGTTGCAGGGAGGCGCCGGCGAACAGGGCCGTCCCGGCCACAAGCCCTCCCCACAGGAGCAGTCCCCGCCTCTTCCCGCCTTTTCCCAAGGAATCCGAGGCGTCGTCCGCATGGACGGTGCGCAGGGCCAGGGGCAAAAGCACCGCGGCCCCGAGCAGAAACCGCACTCCGTTGAAGGTGAAAGGCCCCACGTGGTCCATGCCCACGCGCTGGGCCACGAAGGCCAGCCCCCAGATGAGGGCGGTCAGAAGCAACAACAGGTCGGCTTTGATCTCGTAGGAACGCACGTTCGAACTCCGGGGGGAAAAGAGGGCGCAAAGAGGTTCGCTCCCGCAGGCGTACAGACACCGTGGAGGGGCGCCGGAGAGATGGCTGCCCACCACTATTCCGACCGATCCGGGGAGCTTCCCCGAGGAAGCCCCCGGACCCGCGCGGGAAATATGACTATTTGGCGCGATCGGCCTGGTTATCGGTGCGGTGCGCCTTGGGAACAATGATCACCCGTTTCAGAGGGCCGTCTCCCTTGCTGCGGGTCTGGATGGTTTCATCCTCCTGCAGGGCCAGATGGACCACCCGCCGATGATACGAGGACAGGGGTTTGGTGCTTTGCGGACGGCCCAGGGACTTGGCTTTGTCGGCCAAATACACGGCCATTTTGCGCAGGTTGTCATCCTGGCGCTCGCGATATTCCCCGGTGTTGATCTGCACGCGTACCGGCTGCTCGCACCGCCGGGACACGATGCGGTTGACCAGATACTGCAGGGAGGACAAGGTCTGGCCTTCGCGGCCGATGAGCAGCCCGGAATTCTCTTCATCGAGCACAAGCACGGTCACCCGCTCGGCATCCCCGGATATTTCCATCTCCGGAACCTCCTCCAGGATGCCTTTGAGCAGATTCTCCATGATGTCGCGGATGATGGCCGCGAGTTCTTCGGAGAGCTCGGCCGGGGGTGTGGCGGGCGCGCGAGGCGTCCTTTCCGGGGCGGGCTCGCGCGGCGTTGATGCGCGCACCTGGGGCTGGCGGGGCTTGCGGCGCTGTTCGCCGGAACGCCCCCCGGGGGCCGGCGCCTCCGTCGGAGCTGGCGCCGAAGCGGGGAGGCCGACTTCTTCCTCGTCGGCAGAGACCGGGGACAGGCCCCGGGCCGGAACCTCGGCCGCCGCCTCGGGAACGCCGACGGGGACCTGGACGTCTTGGACCGCCTCAACGGGTTCGGCATCCCGGGCCGACGCGGCGGGAACCGGTGCGGCCCCGGCCGGCGGTTTGGGTCGGGAGCCGGCGGAGGTTTTGGACTGCACGGCGGCGACCGGTTCGGACGTAAGACGTACCTCCTCGCGCAGTCTGGCCCGTATTTCGGCTTTTTTCTTGCCAACCAGACCGAAAATGCCTGTGGACCCCCCGGTAATGATCTCGATTTCCAGCTTCTCCCTTTCGACCTTGAAATGGCGGCAGGCCTGCTCCATGGCCTCGTCCAGGTTCTTCCCGCTGAAGGTTCTCGTTTCGCTCATGGGTTCTCCTTGAAAAGCGCCTGGCCGGGCAACCGCCGGCCCTGGCGCGCATGGGGGCGCGACTCCGGTCGATCAGGCCTTTTTGCGCATGAGGTGCCACTGCTGGGCGATGGACAGGACGTTGTTCACCAGCCAGTACACAACCAGCCCGGAGGGGAAGTTGAGGAACATGAAGGTGAACACCACCGGAAGCGCCAGCATGATCTTGGCCTGGGTCGGATCGCCGGGGGCAGGAGTCATTTTCTGCTGCAGGAACATGGTCGCGCCCATGATGATGGGGGTGACGTAAAAGGGGTCCTTGACCGACAGATCCGCCAGCCAGATGATGTCGGTGAACGGGACGTGGGTGATAAACGGGGCATGCCTGAGTTCGATGGCGTTGAGAAGGGCCTGATACAGGCCGATGAACACCGGAATCTGCACCAGCATGGGCAGACAGCCCCCGGCCGGGTTCACCTTGTAGGTCTTGTACAGCCGCATCATCTCCTCGTTCATCTTCTGCCTGTCGTCCTTGTACTTCTCGCGGATCTGGGCCATGTGCGGCTGCAGCTTGCGCATCTGGTCCATGGATTTGTAGCTCTTGTGGGTCAACGGCCAGAAGAGGATCTTGATGATGACGGTTAAAAGGATGATGGCCACTCCGTAATTGCCGACAAAGCCATGCAGGAAATCCAGCAGGATCAGAAGCGGCTTGGCGATGAAGTCGAACCAGCCGTAATTCACGGAAGCGGACAGGTTTGCCGGGGCCTTGGCCAGATACGAGAGCTCCTTGGGACCGAAATAGTAGGAGGCCGGCATTTCCACCCGTGTCCCGGCCGGAATGGACACGGCGTCTTTTTCCAGGGCGACGCGGTACACGCCGTCCTCGAGTTTGGCCTTGGCCAAATAGCCTTCGGCCTGAGGAACGGCGGCCACCAGAAAGTAGTTGCTTTCCACACCGGCCCACTTGATGCCCTTGCCCTCCACCACACCCGTTTCCAGGTCTTTGGCGTCCGTTATCTCGGACAGTCCCGAATCGCCGAAGGTGGCCACCTTGGTCACATTGTAGGACTCGCTGGCCTCGGAGAGTTTGCCCACGGCCAGGGTGTGGGCCACCTTCAGGCTGACGGGCGCGCCCGAGGCGTTGGTCAGGACCAGATTTTCGCCAAACAGATAGGACTCGGCCTGGAAGGTGACGGTGCGCTCGATGCGCAGGTCCCCCAACTGCCCCACGAAGGTCAGCGCGCCGCTTTGTCCGGACGCCAGGTCCAGGTCCCCGCCCTCGACGGTCCACTGGGCGGCCTGCCAGGTGGGCTGCCCGTTGATCAAAAGCCCCAGCGGGGCCTTTTGCCGGGCCTGTTCGCTGGTCAGGTTGACCAGGGGGGAATCCGGGGAAATGGTCTGGCGATAGCCGTCGAGGGAAAAGGAATCAAGGACGCCGCCGGTGGAGTTGAAAACGGCGGTGTAAAGCGGGGTCTTGACCGTGACCATCCGGCCCGGCGAGGGCGTGAACGCCGCCAAAGGCGCGGCCGCGGTCTGTGGTTGCACCGCCGGAGGGCTCGCCGTATCCGCTGTCTGCTGGCTAGCCTCCTGGGGTTTCGGAGGAGCTTTCGGGGCGGGAAACAGGAAGTTCCAGCCCAGAAGGACCGCCAGGGAGAGAACCACAGCCAGCATGACACGTTTGTTTTCCATGATAATGATCGTTTCCGTCGATGAAGGTGGAAAGAGAGGGGGAAGCGTCCGGAGAGGTCCCTGTCTGTGGCGCGCATGGACATGAGGGGGCCGGTACGGGATCGTAGCCCCATCCCCCGAAGGGATGACACCGCAGCAGTCTTTTTACGGTCAAGACGCTCGCCCGGAAAAAACCGAAACGGGCGAAGGCTTCCAGGGCATACTGGGAACACGACGGCTCAAACCGGCAGCACGGCAGGTGATAAGGCGAAACCGCAAGCTGATAAACGCGGATGCATGAGCAGGCAAGTCGTCGCATGACAGACATGGTCACGCCTCTGTGGCGCCGGAGAAATCCTTGCGCAGCCGGGGCGCGAGAAATGCAAGCTCGCGCCGTGCGGACTCAAGGGATAACCCGGCGGCGTCCAGGGTCTTTTTGGCCACGATCACGATGTCCAGCGGCAATTCGAACTCGGACCAATACAAACGGAACAGTTCCCGAAGCACCCTTTTGATGCGATTGCGCGCCACCGCGCCACCGCACTTTTTTCCGACGGTGAGCCCTAACCGGAAGGCCATGCCGTCAGCCGGTCGCAACAGGGCAAACACCACGAAATGCCGGGTGAAATATTTCCGGCCCGAATCATAACAGGCCGTGAACCGACGGCGCAAACGCAGTCGGCGCTCCGGAGGAGAGATCAGGCGGCCAGACGTTTGCGTCCCTTGGCCCGTCTGCGGCGCAGGACGGCCTGACCGTTCTTGGTCCTGGACCGAACCAGAAATCCGTGGGTTCGTTTTCTCCGGGTCTTGTGCGGCTGATATGTCATCTTGCTCATGCATGGTCTCCGAATGATGTGATGAACTTGATTTCATATCCACAAACTCCGAGGCAGTCAACCAGCTTTCCCGGCATTGATTCCGCCTGTCGCGGCTTTCCGTTCCCCCGCCGCCCTGAGCCCCTTGGCTGCGGCTTCGGGCTGTCCTTCGGCAACAGGCGCACCGGCACGCGCCAGTGAGAAACAACGGCCCAGCGGGCCGACAAGGACAAGCCCCAGAAAGATGGCCTGTCCAAGAAAAAAGACCGGATCCCGGGTCATGATGGCATACGCCAGCCCGCACAGTGCCCCGCCGGCTCCGGCAAAGCAAACGACCCTCTCCCGCCCCCGGAAGCACCCCCTGCCCGAAGCCGAGGAAAAGGCCGGAGGTCGCCTCCACGCCGACACGACCCATAGCAGGACACAAGGCGCCTGAAAGACGAGGGCAAAAATGAATACGGCAAGCCTGGGCGACATGGCCGGCGGTCCTTGTTTGCGGTGGAACGGCGCGTTGCCGGCGGACCGGCGAGGCCCGGCCCGGCTTCGCCGGAAACCAGGCGGCATGATTTAAGCCCACAGTGTTCGCGAAAAGACCATGAACGTGAAAAACGGTGTTGACAAGATGTTTGTGGAAGGCTACATTCGTTTTCTTCAATGACGCGGGGTGGAGCAGCACGGTAGCTCATCGGGCTCATAACCCGAAGATCGCAGGTTCAAATCCTGCCCCCGCAACCAGCAAAATCAAGGGCTTACGGACAAAAATCCGTAGGCCCTTTTTCTGTTTCCTACCCTATTCCTACCCAGGAAGGAAAAAGAATGGTTGGGAACCCGCGAGCATAGCGTCCGGCAGGGGGTCAGCCTCGCTCGCAGGTCATTTTGTTAGTTCGGATCTACGCGCACAATTCGCAGATTCGCGAAATTCCCCCC
>JBMONM010000009.1:0-24363 GCA_049324675.1 Thermodesulfobacteriota bacterium | reverse complement strand
TCCGCGACCCCATCTTGACGACCCGGGGCTTGATTTCAGTTTCAGCGGACTCAAAACGGCCGTGGCCGAGCATGTGCGGGCCAATCCCGGCCTGCGCCTGGCGCATATGCCCGAACCGGGCCAGGGGATCGATCCGGATGCGGTCGGGCCTGGGACGCGGCTGGCTTGCGCCTCCCTCAACTGGGCCGTGGCCGATACCCTGCGGATCAAGCTCACCCGGGCCATCCAGTCCCGGGGGCCGTTCTCCTCGCTTCTCGTGGCCGGCGGGGTGGCCGCCAACTCCCGTGTGCGGGCCATGGCCGAGGACCTGGCCGACCGCATGGGACTTGTCCTGCTCTTGCCTCCGCCCGCCTTGTGTTCGGATAACGGGACCATGATCGCGCACATGGGCCTGAAACTGGCCAGGGCCGGTTACGAACATGACCTCGGTCTGGAGGCGATTCCCAGAGGAAAAAAAATACCATGGGATTACAATTCCTTGCCTTTTCAAAAAAGCCGCCCGAGCCCGCTTTCGGGTTGACAGGCAGGTGCGTCGCACCTAGGCTTTCATATTGGGCAATGCAGTGTAACCGGAGCAGCCCTTGCGTTTTTTGTTTTTTAGTCGTAACCTCCGGTTTATTTTAATAAATAAGACATCCTGGATCGTCACCGGATGAGACGGTCCCGGAAAAAAGGAGAGACCACATGGCCATCCAACTCAGTGACGCCGCCTTTGAAGCCGAAGTTTTGCAGTGCGATTTGCCGGTCCTGGTGGATTTTTGGGCTCCCTGGTGTGGGCCGTGCCGGGCCATGGGGCCGGTCATCGACGAACTCACCAACGAGTATGCCGGGCAGGTCAAGGTGGCCAAGATGAATGTCGATGAGAATCCCAGCACGCCCAGCAAATATGGTATCCGGGCCATCCCCACCCTGATTCTGTTCAAGGGCGGCGAGGTCGTGGAACAGATCACCGGCGCGGTGTCCAAAAGCAGCATCAAGGAAATGATTTCGCAAAAGGCGTTGTAGTCCATGCGACGTTTCGACGCGGTGGTTATCGGGGGCGGCCCGGCTGGAATGACGGCCGCCCTGTATCTTTTGAGGTCACAGGCCACGGTCGCCGTGGTGGAGAAAATGTCTCCCGGCGGCCAGATGCTGATGACGCATTTGATCGAGAATTATCCCGGATTCCCCGATGGCGTGGAGGGCTGGCGGCTGGCCGACGCCATGGCCGCCCATGTGGACAAATATCCCCACGACAAGATTGCCGACGAACTGACGGCCATTGAGCCTGTGGAGGGCGGACATCGCCTCAAGGTCGGCGGGGAGTGGATCGAGGCCAAGGCGGTCGTGTTGTGCACCGGGGCCCGGTATAAGCGTGTGGGGATTCCCGGCGAAAAGGAACTCTTGGGCAAGGGCGTATCCTATTGCGCCTTGTGCGACGGGAATTTTTTTCGGGACCAGGTGGTGGCGGTCATTGGCGGCGGCAATTCGGCCCTTGAGGAATCCCTGTATCTGAGCCGCATCGTGAAGAAATTGTATCTGATCCACCGGCGCGACGAGTTTCGGGCCCAGAAATGTTTTCAGGATCGATGCGAGATCAACCCGGTCATTTCCATTCTGCGCTCAAGCGTGGTCACGGAGATCCAGGGCACGGACAAGGTCACCGGGATTGTGGTTGAAAACAAAAAGACCGGAGAGATGAAGACCCTGGCCGTGGACGGCGTTTTCGTTTTCGTCGGGTTCGAGCCCCAGGGGGCTTTCTATCCGCCGGGACTGGCCCGCGATCAGGGTGGATTCGTCATCACCGACGATCGGATGCGCACGAATATTCCCGGCATTTTCGCAGCCGGCGACATCCGGTCCAAGGAGTGCCGGCAGGTGACCACGGCTGTCGGTGACGGCGCTGCTGCCGCCCATGCCGTTCAGGCCTATCTGGAGACTTTGGCCGCATCGTGAGGTTTTCAGGAACGGCGCCAGCCCGTTGATGGCGTGATGCCGAAGCGCCCCTGCCGTCGGGAGGCTGATCGCGGCGGGGGATGATCATCCTCATGATGAGCGGTCCTCCTTGCCCCTTTCACCTGGGGCGCATCGGCAGCTTGGTGGAGCATGCCCTGTGGCTCGGAGGGCAATTCCGTTTTTTCATGGCTTTTTTTCCGTTGTGCCCGGCATGGCGGTTTGCTATAAACCGCCCCGGCGTGCCGCATGCCCTGTGGCGTCCGTCTTGCCCGGACGGGGAATTCCCGTGTGGCGGAGCATCGACCCCTCGAACCTTTTTCGATTCCTGGCCGCGCTGGCGGCAAACCGCTTTCCCGGAATATGAAATGAAGAACCGCCTGATTCGATTGCTTTTCGTGCCCCTGATGTTGTCCACCCTCGTCGGCTGCGGCCTCATCGACTATTATTTTCTGCCTCCCCCCGAGGACACCGCCCAGGAACTCTATGAGGCCGGACGCGAGGCCATGGCCGCGAAGAAATACTACGACGCCGTCGAGTATTTCAACAAGCTCAAGGATCGCTATCCCTTCAGCCCCTATACTCCCGCCGCGCTCATCGCCCTTGGCGACGCGCATTTCCTCAATGAGGATTATGCCGAGGCCGCGGCCGCGTACGAGGAATTCGAAACCATGCATCCTCGCCACGAGGAGATACCTTACGTGCTGTACCAGTTGGGCGTCTCCAACTACAAGCGTTCCGAATCCATCGACAAGCCCCAGGATACCATGCACGAGGCCCTGGAGACGTTCCATGTCCTGGTGGCCAACTTCCCGGATACGGAATACGGCAAGGAAGGGGCCGATTACATTTTGAAATGCCGCAAACGGCTGGCCGAGCATGAACTGTTCGTCGCCGATTTCTACTGGCGCACCGATCAGTACGGGGCTGCCTGGAAAAGATACATGTATGTCCTTGACAATTTCAAGGAACTTCCGGAAGTTCAGGAGTATGCGAATCTGCGGGCGCAGCTTTCCTACCTGGAGTATCAGAAGGTCCTGAGTGAGGAGGAACGCATGCAGATCGAGGGAAGCTGGAAACTGTGGTTCAGAAGCTGGTTGTGACGATGTCGTGAATCCGTTTCCGGCGCGTGCCAGGCCAGGCGCCGGAACGCGCCGGCCGCCCTCGGTTCCCAGCCGGCAAAGACGGGCGATCATCTTGTTGGACATGGGCGGCCCCCAAGGGGCCGCCTTTTTTATGCGTGAAGGACAGTTCCATGCCCCATGATCCTGGCTTCCCGTTGGTCGAATCCGGAGAGGCGGGCCATCCCTGGCCGGTCTGGGCCGGGGAATTCCAGACGGACGACGAGGCCTTTGCCGCGGCGCACGACGCGCTTTCCTCCTTGCAGCGGGCCTGGATCAAGCAGGCCCTGGCCAGGCTGTTCGCCGTCAACGATCCCGGCGGACCGGTGCGACATCGTCGGAGCGCACTTTTTTCCCCGGATTGTGAGAGCGTATCCATATGCCGTCCCCGTCCCTGGGCCGTCGTGGCCGTAGGGTCGGATTTTGCCTCTCCCGCCCGGCTTCTGGCCGCCTGCCTGCCGGCGATCCGAGCCAGGGTGGAGGCCTTGGCCGTGGTCCGGGTGGGGAGGAAGACATCCTGGCCCCCTTCCGTGTTGGCCGCCCTGGAACTGGCCGGGATGGAAACGGCTTTTGAGCTGACGCCCGCCCAGGCGGGGCGTTTTTTTTCGGAAACCGGTCAGAGGGCCCCTGGCGGTATCGTGGTGGATTTCGGAACCGCCGGCCCCGTTCCGGCCGGGGTGCGCGAAGTCCGGTGCGCCCCCCGGGCGACCCTTGGCGTCTGGCGATCCGCCGTGCGGACCTTCGATCTTTCGGCCCTGGTTTTTGCCCATCCCGAGAGCAGAGTGGAGGTGTGGGGAAAGGTCACCGGACTTCCCGTCGGGGTGCACGGCAGGGAAGGCGGTTTTGATGCTTTTCTGGGATGCGGATACGATGCGGTCTTCGTGCCTGGGGGCATGATCCGCAGGGTCCTGGATGCGCCTTTCGGACCGGGCTTGGTGCTTGGGCCGCGAATGGAGTGCTTCTGGACCTTCCCTGGGCTTTCCGTAACGGATTTTCTGGAGACGCGCCTGGCCGTTGCGGCGGCCGGCCCAGGCCGGAAGGGGTGTCTATGAGTTCCAAGAAGGGGGCGAAGAAAAGCGGCCTGTCCCTGATCCGCAACATCGGGATCATCGCCCACATCGATGCCGGAAAGACCACCCTGACCGAGCGCATCCTGTATTATTCCGGAAAGATCCATCGCATGGGGGAGGTGCATGACGGCACGGCCACCATGGACTTCATGCCCGAGGAGCAGGAGCGCGGCATCACCATCGCCTCGGCCTGCACCACCTGCCCGTGGCGCGGGAACCGGATCAACATCATCGACACCCCGGGGCACGTGGATTTCACCATCGAGGTCGAGCGTTCCCTGCGGGTTCTGGACGGGGCCGTGGGCGTCTTCTGCGCGGTGGCCGGGGTGGAGCCCCAGTCCGAGACGGTGTGGAGGCAGTCGGAGATCCACGGCGTGCCCAAGCTGGCCTTCGTCAACAAGATGGACCGGCTGGGCGCCGACTTCCAGGCCGCCTTCTCGGCCATGCGGACCATTCTCAAGGCCCCGGTCGTCGCCTTGCAGATCCCTGTGGGTGCGGGGCAGGACTTTTCCGGGGTCATCGATCTGTTGACCATGGAGAAGCTGGTTTTCGACCAGGCCACCCAGGGCGAACAGTACGCTCGGCTGCCCCTGTCCGAGGCCGAGGCGGAGTCGGCCGGGCCGTGGCGTGAAAGCCTGGTCGAGGCCGCCTGCGAGCACGACGAGGTCCTTCTGGAAGACTATCTGGGCGGCCGGGATATCGCCCCGGACCGTCTGCGCGCCGCCGTCCGCCGGGCCGCATTGGACCGGGCCATGGTGCCTGTCCTGTGCGGTTCGGCCTTGAAAAACATCGGGGTCCAGCCCCTTCTGGACGCGGTGTGCGATTTTCTGCCAAGCCCGGAGGACGGGGGAGGCGCCGTCGGCGTCGATCCGGCCACGGGAGAGCCCAAGACCTTCCCGCCCTCTCCGGATGCCCCCCTGGCCGCCCTGGTGTTCAAGGTGAGCATGGAGACAGGGCGGCGGCATGTCTTCCTGCGGGTTTATTCGGGACGACTTCGGGCCGGGGAGGAGGTGCGCAACGCCACCCGCAACGAGAACGAACGCGCGGCCCGGCTTTTTTCCATGCATGCCTCGCACCGGGAAAAGATCGAGGCTGTTTCGGCCGGCGATATCGTCCTGGCGGCGGGCATGCGCCATGCCAGGACCGGCGATACGCTGTGCCATGCCGCCGATCCGATTCTGCTCGAAAGTATCGCCGGGTACCAGCCGGTGATTTCCCTGGCCCTGGAGCCGCGCAACGTGGAGGAGTCGGACCGGCTCAAGGAGATCCTGGGCAGACTGCTTCAGGAAGACCCGACCCTGGCCCTGGAGCACGACGAGGAGACCGATCAGATCATCCTCTCGGGCATGGGCGAACTGCACCTGGAGGTCGTCCTGGAGCGCGTGCGCCGCGAATACGGCCTGTCCCCCCGTGCGGGCAAGCCCCAGGTGGTCTATCAGGAGACTGTTTCGGCCGAGGGGCGGGGAGAGGCGGAATTTTTACGCGAACTGGCGGAAAAGGAGCACTACGGCCACGTGGCTGTGGAGGTGTCGCCGCTTGTGCGCGAGGCCGGGCGGGACATCGGCTTTGCCGTCGACCGGACCGGGTATCCTCCCGCCTGGATCGATGCCGTCGCCGAGGGACTTGCCGATGGCCTGCAGGCCGGGACGCTTCGCGGCTATCCGGTCCAGGATGTGCGGGTGCGGGTGGTGGGCCTGAAAACCATGGAGGGCAAATCCTCAGCCGTGGGATACCGCATGGCCGCGCATCAGGCCCTCAAGAATGCTTTGGCCGATGCCTCTCCGAAGTTGCTCGAACCGATCATGTTTCTGGAAATCACCGTCCCCGACCAGTTTGTCGGGGATGTGGCCGGCCTTTTGGGTTCAAGCGGGGCCAAGATCGAAAACATGTTCGACAGGTCGGGGCAGAAGGTCGTGCAGGCCCTGGCCCCGCTGAGGCGGCTGTTTGGCTTTTCGACCCAGTTGCGTTCCGCCACCCAGGGCCGGGCCGGCATGGTCATGAAATTTTCCAAGTTCGACGTTCTGGAATAATCCTTATTCATGTCCACGCGTTCCCTCATCGATCCAGTCACCTCCAGACGGTTTGACGTCCTGAAGCTCCTGCTTGTCGTGGCCGTGGTCATGATCCATGCCGAAAAGGGCATTCTGGCCTATCTCCCCGATCCCCCGCCGGTCCTTCGGGCGGTGGTCGTCTTTTTCGGACACAATCTGTTCCAACTGGCGGTACCCCTTTTTTTCACCATGTCCGGATACTTGCTGTTCATGACCTTTGTCCCTTCGCGCGCATCGTATTTCCGCATGGTCTGGAAAAAGACCTGGGGCATCCTGTTCCCGTTTCTTTTCCTCAATCTGTTGTGCATCCTCATCATTCTGGCGTTTCGCAAAATTCCCTATATCGGTGATTTTCACATGGTCCACAGACGCGGTGTGCTGGACCTGCTCATCGGGTGGGACGGGTATCCGGCCAATTACACGTTGTGGTTTTTGCGGGACCTGTATGTGTATTTCGTGGTTGCCCCGTTATTCTGGATTCTGGCCAGGGAACTGCCCATAGTCGGGCTTGTCGCCCTGTTCGTCGTCTGGAACGTTCTGCCACAGGGATCTCTAGGACTTGTGGAGTTTCGCGGCGCGGTGTTTTTCCATCTGGGATGCGTCCTGGCTGTGAATCGGGTCTCTCTTGACGGGCATCGCGGCCACACGGTTCTGTTGGCCGTGGTCTATGCGGCCGCGCTTTTTATCGCCACCTGGGCCGAACTGGTCCGGTTCGATCCCGTGGTCACGGGGTATGTCCGAAACGTTGGGCTGATCCCGGGAATTCTGCTGGCGTGGCGGCTTTCCGATTGTGCGGCCCTGCGGGACAACCGCACCCTGCTGCGGCTGTCGGGATACGCCTTTTTTCTGTATCTGCTTCATGAGCCCACGTTGTCCTACATCATCTCCTCTTCGGTCTACGTCTTTGTACCTGGCGGAACCATCACCGGCATCGTGTATTATGTGCTCGTGGGGGGGCTCACCGTGGCTGTGGTGCTGGGCCTGGGAAGCCTGCTGGCGCGTTTCGCTCCTCCGGTTTATGGTTTGCTTACGGGGTTTCGGCGACCGGCCGGGCGATGAACCGTTTTGTGTTCTGCGATCGTCGTTCTGCGGGCCGGCCCCCGGGAGGCTGGATGCGGACATGTTGCGACTGACGGGCGGCGAATTCAAGGGCCGGGAACTGCGGACCGCCGAGGCCAAGGGTTGCCGCCCGGCCACAGGCCGGGTGCGCGAGTCCCTGTTTTCCATCCTGGGCTCGATGGGCGTGGACTGGCCCGGGTGCCGGGTTCTGGATCTTTTCGCCGGGACAGGGAGCGTGGGCTTCGAGGCTGTGAGCCGGGGGGCGGCCGAGGTGGTCTTTGTGGAAAAAAATCCCCGGTTGGCGTCCCTGTTGCGCGAGAATCTCGCCAGGCTCGGGGTCTCGCCGCAAAAGGGCAGGGTGGTCGCGGCGGACGTGCTTGCCTTCCTGTCCAAAAAGGGCCACCCCCCCTTTGACGTGGTCTTCGCCGATCCGCCCTACGGCCAGAACCTGTTGCGGCCGGCATTGGAAAGACTTCTGGCGGGCGGGGTGCTGGCCCGGGACGGGCTGGCGGTCGCCGAGGTCGAGGCCGGACTGGACATGGACCGGGAACTCGATTTTCCCGGCCTCACCTGTTTAACGAGCCGTCTTTTCGGCCAAACCAGGATCGTGATATGGCAAGCTCAAACGGATGCGTGGCCATCTACCCCGGAACCTTCGATCCCCTGACCAACGGGCATGTCTCCCTGGTGCGCCGGGCCCTCAAGATTTTCGGCACCATCATTGTGGCCGTGGCCGAGGATTCCGGGAAAAAACCGCTTTTTTCCCGGGAGGAACGGGTGGCCATCGCCGAGGCCGTGTTTGAAGACGAACCTCAAGTCATGGTTGAGGGATTTGACGGTCTTCTGGTCAACTACGTGCAGAAGCGGCAGGCCGACGTCATCGTACGGGGCCTGCGGGCCGTGTCCGACTTCGAATACGAGTTCCAGTTGGCCCTCATGAACCGTCGGCTCAAGCGCCATATCGAGACCGTGTTCATCATGACCGATTACCGCTGGCTGTACATCTCCTCGACCATCATCAAGGAAGCGGTCCGCCTGGGCGGTGACATCCGCGGCCTCGTCCCCCGGTTGGTTCTGGAACGCCTGTGCGAACGCTATGGCGTGCCCATCCCCGGAGGGTCCGTGGAAGGCGAATAGGGGGGCGTGTGTCCGGCATTCCCTTGGTCTGCCTGCTGGGCGCGACCGGCACGGGCAAAACCGAGGCGGCCATCCGGCTGGCCGAGGTTTTCGGCGGGGCCGTGATCAATTACGATTCGCGACAGATCTACCGGGATCTGCCCGTCGTCACCGCGCAGCCGACATCGGCCGAACAGGCCCGTTGCCCGCATCTGCTCTACGGATTTTTGCCCGCGACCGCGAAAAAGACCGCCGGCGGGTATGCCCGGCTGGTCGACGCCTGCGTGGAACAGGTCCGGAATCAAGGCCTGTTGCCCATCCTGGCGGGAGGAACCGGACTGTATCTGCGGGCCGTTTTGGAGGGGCTGGCCCCGATTCCGGATGTTCCGGCCGAGGTACGCCGGGCGGTCGGCGAAGAGTGGGAGCGGCTCGGCCCGAAGGCCATGCACGACAGGCTGGCCGCTGTCGATCCCGAATACGCCGCGCGCATCGCCCCGGCCGACCGGCAGCGGGTGACCAGGGCCCTGGAGGTCCATGCGGCCACGGGCAGGACCGTCAGCGACTGGCACCGGATGGGAAAGGATCAGCGGCCGGACTATGCTCCGATAAAAATCGGGCTGGCCGTTCCGGAGCACGGTTTCGCCTTGCGTCTGGCCCGGCGCATCGAGGCCATGATCGAGGCCGGGGCCGTGGCCGAGGTGGCCGCGGTGGCCGGGAAATATCCCGGCGGGGCCGTGGCCCTAAGCGGCATCGGGTGCGCCGAGATCATGGGGTATCTGGCCAGCGAAACGGATATGGAAACGGCCAAGTCCTTGTGGCTGAAAAACACCCGGGCCTACGCCAAGCGTCAGATGACCTGGTTTCGCAAGGAACGCGACGTGTCCTGGTTCGCCTCGGACGATCATGAAGGCATGGCCGCGCGTGTGCGGGAGAGACTTTTTCCCTGAATGGGACCTCAGAGCGAGGCCAGAAGGCGCAGATGCGCCGGCGGCAAAAGCCAGCGCAGGATCGCGGCCCGTGTGGGAAGTTCCGGAATCTCGAGCATGGCCAGCGCGCCGGGCTCAAACCGGATGCGGCCCGCCGGCCCCCCGAAGATCAGGGTGGAGGCCAGGTGCTCCACGAGCGGGGCGTGGGCGCAGCAGAGCATGGTGCGGGCCGGCGTCAATGCGGCCAGGAAGTCCATGGCTTCATCCACCTGTCCGGTGCCGGAAAGGGCCTTCCCGGAGGCAATGGCCCGCTCGGGAAAACCCAGTGCCCCGGCCATGATTTTCGCGGTCTGGGAGGCGCGCAGGGACGGGGCGCAGGCCATGGCCTCGAAGGTCGTTCCCAGTCGCGAAAGGGTGTTGGCCGCCTTGTGGACCTGTTCCCGGGCCATGGGGCTTAAGGGCCGGGCCGGATCGATGTCGTGGGACAGGCCGGCCCCGGGACGCATGACGTACAAATCCATGTCCGCCTCCGGGAGGGGTAGGGATGCCTGTGACTGGTAACGCAAAATTCCCTGGGGGGAAAGGGAGACCCCGGTCGTCCGGTCTGAGCCGCCGGCAGGCCCTGGCCTGTCTGGCGGTCATGGGGGCCTCCTGGGTCGTTTCGCCGCTGTCGAATGTTTTTGCCGATCAGGACCCGCTGGTCTTGGCCCAGAACCTCTTGAATGCGGGGAAGATCGAGGAGGCCGTGACCGGCTTGTCCCGGATCGTCGCCGCCGATCCCCGTAATGAGCGCGCCTTCATTCTTCTTGGCCGGGCCTATGCCCGGTCCGAACGGCCGGCCCAGGCCCTGGCGGCCTTTCGCACGGCCCTGCGCATCAACCCGGGGGACACCTACACGCGCATGTTGGCCGACATCCTGGCCCAGAAGCCCTTGCCGGAGGACCAGGGGGGGCAATCCGGACCTGGGCGGAAGGGGGGCAGACGCGCCGAATCCAGGTTGGAAAAGCGGGCCATTGCCGAACGCGAGGCCTTCATTGCCGGGAATGGGACGCATCGTGCCGGGGGCGGACCGTTTCGGCTGGTTCTCGATGCCGGCCATGGGGGGCCGGATGGTGGAGGTATCGGCGATACGGGCCTTAAGGAAAAGGACGTCGTCCTGGAAGTGGCCCTGGAGACGGCCAGACAGATTCAGGCCCAGGGGACCGGGGTGATCGTCTCGTTGACGCGGCTGTCGGACATCCCCCTGTCCGTGGCCGCCCGCGGGGCCTGCGCCGATCTGTACGGCGCGGACCTGTTCGTATCCCTGCATGCCCCCCGGGTGGACGACCCCGGGATTTCCGGATTGCATTTTTTCACTTCCGGAACAGGCGACGCCGACGCTTCGCGGGTCGCGAAAGCGGCCAGGGAAACGGAGGTTTTCGAAAACCGGGTGTCCAGGGACATTCAGGGTTTTCCCCTTGCCGGGAGGACCGGGATCGAGCAGGGCCTGGTGCGTGCCGCCGTCTCGGGCTGGCAGCGGGAGAACAGCCGGCGTTATGCGCGCATCCTGCATGAAACGATGGGGCGGGGGCCTTTTTCCGCAGAGGGAGGAATCGGCTCGGCGGACCTGTCTGTCTTGACCTCCGTTACCGCGCCATCGGTGTGCATCGCACTCGGATTCGTTTCCAGCAAGAAGGACGAGGCCGTCCTGGCGGATGCGGCGCGTTGCACGGAACTGGCCGGGGCCCTGGCCGTGGCTCTGTGCGAGGCGGCCCGGAACTGACGACGCGCGGAAGAAACGTACGGTATGCCAGGGATGAAAAAAAAGTGAAAGGTGTTGCATCGTTCCAGGCATACGGCTAAACATTCGGGAACCGTCCAGAGGGGGTGCGGATGCGGTTGAGCGACCGAAATTGGACCATTCCCAATATGCTGACCATCTTCAGGGTGCTTCTGACCCCGGTGTTTGTGGTATTTTTCATGCAGGAGCGGCTGTATTCGGCCCTTCTGACCTTCGGTGTCGCGGGACTCACGGACGCCCTGGACGGAACCATCGCCAGGGTGCTGCATCAACGCTCCCGGCTCGGGGCCATGCTCGATCCCCTGGCCGACAAGACCCTTCTGGTCACCTCGTTCGTCTGCCTGGCCGTCAAGGGATGGATTCCGGGGTGGCTGGCCGTGATCGTGGTCAGTCGGGATGTGATCATCGTGGGCGGGCTTGCGGTCCTGTCTTTTTTCGGTGTGGACATCAAAGGGCGCATTCGTCCCATTCTGATCAGCAAGGTCAATACCATGGCCCAGATGCTGCTTATTCTGGCCGTGCTGGGAGGAAGGGCCTTTTTTGCGGACCGGGGGGAGACTGCGGGGCTGCCTCTGGTTTCGAGCGCCCTGGCCTTTGTCGTCGCGGTATTGAGTGTTGCGTCCGGGATTTTGTACATCCGTGAATGGTTCGGTCTGTTCCCGAACGATGGGAGAAACGGGAATAACAACCACCCCAGGCCGTAAAGCCGCTTCGCTGGAACGGGCATGAAAAAAGCCCCCGTGGTCGTCGACCGAGGGGGCTTTGTCGCGTCCTGGACCGAGAGTTACTTCTTTTCTTCCGGGGTGTCGTCTTTTTTGGGGGTTACGTCGATCTCTTCGGGTTCATTCGTGGCTTTCTTGAAATTCTTGATGGCCTTGCCCATTCCCGCGCCGATCTCCGGCAGCTTGTTCGCCCCGAAAATAACCAGTATGATAACTAAAATGATGAGCAATTCGGGAATTCCGATTCCAAACATGCGGCGCCTCCAGCGTATGACGTGAGGCAGGCTATACACGTGCCGCCCTGGCAGGTCAAGAAATCCGCCTTCGAGTGGTACGGTTCCGCGGGGCCGGGGCGGGCGCGGTTTCGGAGGGTTCATGTCCGGCATCGTATGCAGGCTTCCAGGCCGATCCTGCCGGTATTACATCCGCGGACGGTGCTTTCTTGAGGAGCATCGCAACCCCGGGCTTGACCGGAGGAATCGGTGCGCGGTTTTTTTGGAACTGGCGGAGGCCTTCGATGAGCATTGGCGGCGTTCCGAGGCCTTCGGCCTGGACGAGGCCGCGACCGCGCGCATCTGGAGCGGACGATTCCCGGGGCTTGCGCAACGGCAAAGCTGTTGCCGGCATTACCTGCCGGGTGATAATGACAATTTTCTCGGGTGCGTGCACGCCGAGGGGGACATCTGCCTCAGGGCCATGCCTGTGTGCCCGGGACAATGTCCTTTTTATGTCCTGGCCCGTGAACTTCCGACCAAGGGATAACCCCGTGTCCAGCCAACATACGGATGTGCCGATCAGGAGTGTCTATTTCCCGTGCATGCATCCCGAACTGCTCCCCGCGCATCTGTCGGGAGCGGCGGCGTTTTTCGATCCCGGCCTGGGTGCGGCGCGGGATGGGCGGCCTGTCTTCCGCCCCGCGGACCTGCCTCTGGATGAGGCCGGGCTTGCGGCCGCTATCCGGCAATATGAGGAGTTGGAGCGGGAGGTCCGGAATCCCCGGGAACTCGACGCCTTTTTCGCCTCCCGTTTCGAGGACGTCTTTCCTGAAAGCGCCCATGGCATACGGGACGCCCTGCGCGACCGGATGACCCCGGGGCATCCCAGGATGTCCCAGGCGTTGGCCGTCAAGGCCCAGATCGGATTGTGCCTGGCCTGGCGTCTGGAGGAAAAGCTGGTGGAACTGTCGGACCTCGGGCGGGGGTTTGACCAGGGGTTTACGGCCCTGGCCGAGAGCCTGGGGCTTTCGTCCGATGACGAAAAGGAATTGCCTCCCGGGTTGTTCGACGCACCCCCCGTCTCCGATCCGCGCGACCTTGTCCGGGAATATGGGAGTTCCTGGCGGTTCCTGCTCTCCGCGATGTTGCGTTTTGTGCCGGCCGGGATCGGCCTGCTTGTCACCGAGGCCTCCGTGGTCGACGCCTGGACCGAGGCCGGACTTTTTTCGGGCGACACGCCCCGTCCCGCCGTATCGGACTTCGTACCCGGGGAGTTCGCCGGCTTGGTGACCGCAGTGTCGTTGCCGGGCTGGCGGCTCATGCTGGCCGGACGCCCCAGGCCGGAGTCCCCCTGGCTCGATGCCGCCCGCGTCGTGCTCTACCCCGTCACCCCGGAGGAATGATCGTGCGCTATGTCTGCTCCCCTCTGGTCGTGCCGCCGGAACTGTCGGCCATCCGCGGCGTGATTTTCGATTGCGACGGCGTGCTCGTGGACTCCCGCGATGCCAACCGGATGTATTACAACCTCATTCGAGAACGCATGGGGCTTTTGTCCATGACCCCGGAGGAGGAGGACTACGTCCACACCCATTCCGTGGCCCAGTCCCTGGCCCGGGTCGTTCCTCCGCAGCGCCTGGCCGAGGCCCACGCCTTGCGCCGCGCCTTCGATTACCGGGACATCCTGCCCTATGTCTATCTTGAGCCCGGCCTGCGGGAGCTTCTGGTCCTTTTGCGTCAGAAGAACGTGCGCATGGGCGTGCTGACCAACCGCACCGACACCATGGAACTGGTTTTAGAGACCTTCGACCTGGGACTTTTTTTCTCGCTGGTGATCACCGCCGGCCGCCTGAGCCACCCCAAGCCCAGTCCGGAAGGGCTGCATCGGATTATGGCCAACTGGGGACTCGACCGGTCCCAGGTGGCCTACATCGGGGATTCGGCCCTGGACGAACGTTCCGCCCGAACGGCCGGCGTGGCCTTTTGGGCCTATAAGAATCCGGCCCTCCTGGCCACCATGCATGTTCCCGATTACGAGAGCCTGCGTCTGTGTCTGCGTCAGGCCCTGCCCGACCCGGGAGAGTGAACCCGGCCGGAAGGCCGGCCGCGCATGTGACGCCGGGTAAAAAATCCCCTTGATTTGCCTGGGGGGGTGTGCCACCTTTCAGGCAGAGGGCGCGGTCGGAAGACGACGCGTCACGGAAGGAGAGGCAATGCAGATCGTTGGTCTTTTTTTTCGGGCGGTGGCGCATATTCTGGACACCGTCCTCATGCTCTATTTCTGGGTGGTGATCATCTCCGCGCTTCTGTCCTGGGTCAGGCCCGATCCCTACAACCCCATCGTACGCTTCCTCATGGCCGTCACCGAACCGGTCTACTACCGCATCAGACGGCTCGCCCCCTTTCTCGTGATCGGAGGATTCGATCTCACCCCCATCGTGGTGCTGTTGGCCATCCAGTTCTTGCGAAGCTTCCTGGTGCCGGCCCTGATGGTCGTGGGGGCGCCCGGATTCATGTAGGGGACACATGCGACGTGGCCATTTCCAAAAGTGACCTGCTGACGCACACCTTTTCGAAAAAGATTTTCGGTTATCGGCCCTCGGAGGTCGACGCGACCCTGCGCGAGGCTGCCGAGACCCTGGGCCGTCTTTCCGAGGAACGCGCCGAATTGCAGCGCAGACTCGGCGAAACGGAACGGGACCTGAGGGAATACAAACAGCGCGAAGCCACTCTGCGGGACACGCTCATGACCACCCAGACCATCGTGGGGGACATGAAGGAAAAGGCCCGGATGGAAGCCAGGGAGTTGGTGGACGGCGCCAGAAGGCAGGCCGAGGCCATGTTCGAGGAGGCCAGAAACCGGCTTGCCGGAGAAAGGGCCAGGCTGGACGCCCTGGCCAGGCAGCGTGAGCGGTTCGAACAGCAAATGCGGGATCTGCTTTTGGCTCACGCGAGGCTGCTCAATTTTTCGGACGAGTCCCGGGAGATCGACGAAAGCGCCGTCCGGGCTCTTGCCGACACGGAATCCGGACAGGATGCCGGAGGGGATTTTGTTTTCGGCGAGGAGACGGCGTGAGCGGCGATGCGCCGGTCTTCGTCGCCCGGCAGGGGCCGGAGAAATGGACCGTTCTGGTCTGGGCCAGGCCCGGCGGCTCGGTGGATGCCGCCGACGGGGTCGTGGACGGGCGGTTGACGGTCAAGGTCCGGGCCAAGGCTGTGGACAACAAGGCCAATGAGGCCATTGCAGCCTTTCTGGCCCGTCGTCTGGGCCTGAGGCCCAGGCAGGTGGAGGTGGTCGCGGGAAGGACCGGCCGGCGCAAGACGGTTGCGGTCACGTCCCGGACGGAACCCGACTGGAGTGTTCTCGCTTAAACGGGAGGCACCCCGCAACTTCAAGCGGAAAGGGAGACAGGACCATGGAAGCGCGCGATCTGGAACTCATTTCCACGTACGGCGAAAAGGACGCGGAACTCAAGGCCCTGTACGAGGAGCACGTATCGTACGAGAAGATTCTGGAGAAGATGGAAAGCAAGCCCTTCCTCACCCCGGCCGAGGAGTTGGAGATCAAGGAGATCAAGAAAAAGAAGCTGGCCGGCAAGACAAAACTGGAAACCATTCTCATGAAATACAGAAAGTCCGAGGAGAACTGACATGGAATTGAGCGGGGCTCAAATCCTTCTGGAATCCTTACGCAAGGAAGGGGTCGACGTTGTTTTCGGGTTCCCCGGCGGAGCTGTCATCGATATTTATGATCATCTGCCCAACTACCCGATCAAACACGTGCTGGTACGCCACGAGCAGGGGGCCATTCATGCCGCCGACGGGTATGCCCGGGCCTCGGGCAAGGTCGGGGTCTGTCTGGTGACATCCGGCCCGGGGGCCACCAACACCGTGACCGGCATCGCCACCGCGTACATGGACTCCATTCCGGTGGTCATTTTCACCGGGCAGGTACCCACCCCGCTTATCGGCAACGACGCCTTCCAGGAAGTGGACATCGTCGGCATCACCAGATCCTGTACCAAGCACAACTATCTGGTCAAGGACGTGGCCAGTCTGGCGCACACCATCAAGGAGGCCTTCTATCTGGCCTCCTCGGGGCGTCCCGGGCCGGTCCTGGTGGACATCCCGAAAGATGTGCAGCAGGCCGTGACCGAGTACAGGTATCCGAAGACCATCAAGATGCGCAGCTACAACCCCACCTTCGAGCCGAACATCAAGCAGGTGCGCAAGGTGGCCGATCTCATCGCCAAGGCCAAAAAGCCCGTTATCTATGCCGGCGGCGGGGTCATTTCGGCAAACGCCCATGAGGAACTCACCTGGTTGGCTCGCACTTTCAAGATACCGGTCACGGCCACACTCATGGCCCTCGGCTGCTTTCCCGGCGACGATCCGTTGTGGCTGGGCATGCTCGGCATGCACGGCACATTCGCGGCCAACCACGCCATCAACAACGCCGATCTGATCCTGGCCATCGGTTCGCGCTTCGATGACCGGGTCACGGGCAAGGTCAGCGAGTTCGCCAAAAAGGCCACCATCGTGCATATCGACATCGACCCCACGTCCATCCAGAAAAACGTCCTGGTTCACGTGCCGGTTGTCGCCGATTGCCGGGCCTTCCTCCTGGCGCTCAACCGGGAATTGACCCCCCGTCTGGAGGAGGGCGCGGCTGCGCCCTCGCACGACAAGTGGCTTGACCAGGTGGCCGGGTGGGCCGCCGAGCATCCTCTGACCTATTCCCGCGAGGGGGCGGTGATCAAACCCCAGGCCGTGGTGGAGACGATCTACCGGCTCACCAAGGGCAAGGCCATCATTACTACCGAGGTCGGCCAGAACCAGATGTGGGCCGCCCAGTTCTACCGCTACCACAAGCCGCGCACGTTTATCAGTTCCGGAGGCCTGGGAACCATGGGCTACGGATTCCCGGCGGCCATCGGAGCCCAGATGGCCTTTCCGAACAAGTTGGTCATCGACGTGGCCGGGGACGGCTCCATCCAGATGTGCATCCAGGAGCTGGCTACAGCCGTGTGTTATGAACTGCCGGTCAAGATCGTGATCTTAAACAACGGCTATCTGGGGATGGTCCGGCAGTGGCAGGAGCTTTTCTACGCCAAGAATTACTGCGCCACCTGCATGGACGCGGCCCCGGATTTCGTTAGGCTGGCCGAGGCCTACGGCGCGGTGGGATACCGGGTCACCGACCCGGCCGAGGTGGAGAAGACCCTCAAGGAGGCCTTCGCCCTGCCCAGGCCGGTCATCGTGGACGTCATCGTGGACCGCGAGGAGAACGTCTATCCCATGGTCCCGGCCGGAAAATCCATCACCGAAATGCTTCTGGTCTAGGGGGGCACGCGTCATGCGCCATATCATATCCATCCTCGTGGAAAACGAGCCGGGCGTCCTGTCCCGGGTGGCAGGGCTTTTCAGCGGCCGGGGGTTCAACATCGAAACCCTCAACGTGGCCCCCACGCTCACGCCGGGTCTGTCCATCATGACCATCACCACCCACGGCGACGAGCAGATCATCGAGCAGATCATCAAGCAGTTGCGCAAGTTGGTGACCACGCTCAAGGTGGTCGATCTGACCGACTCGAGCTCCGTCGAGCGGGAGATGATGCTTCTGCGGGTCGATGCCGAGGGTGTCAAACGCGCCGAGATTCTGCGCATCGTGGACATCTTCCGGTGCAAGGTGGTGGATGTCAGTCCCGACGAACTGGTTCTCGAGGTCACAGGAGAACAGGGCAAGCTCACGGCGTTGATCAACCTGCTGCAACGCTATGGCATAAAGGAGATCGCCCGCACCGGCGCCGTGGCCATGCGGCGGGGCATGCAGGGCTAGGAGGAAGCCGCGCGCCGATGCGGTGGGGCGTATTTTTGGGGTTCACGACATTTCCCATGCCGGGCCATATGGATGTTTGGCCCGGCATGATACATCGCGAAAGGAGAGACGATGAAAATCTATTATGATCAGGATGCGGATTTGAAGCTTTTGGCCGGAAAGACCGTTGCCGTCATCGGCTACGGCAGTCAGGGCCATGCCCATGCCCAGAACCTGCGCGATTCCGGGGTCGATGTGGTTATCGGCCAGAGGCCCGGCGGTGCCAACTGGCAAAAGGCCAAACAGGACGGGTTCTCCCCGGTCGGCGCCGGGGATGCGGCGGCCAAGGCCGATGTGATCATGATCCTCGTGCCCGACCAGAACCAGAAGGCCCTTTACGAAAACGAGATCAAGCCCAACCTGACCGGCGGCAAGGCGCTCATGTTCGCCCACGGCTTCAATATTCATTTCGGGCAGATTGTGCCCCCGGCCGATGTGGACGTGATCATGTGCGCCCCCAAGGGACCGGGGCATCTGGTGCGCCGGGTGTACACCGAGGGCGCGGGCGTTCCCAATCTGGTGGCCGTGCACCAGGATGCCACGGGCAAGGCCCTGGACATGGCCCTGGCCTATGCCAAGGGCATCGGCGGCACGCGCGGCGGCGTTTTGACCACCACCTTCAAGGAAGAGACCGAGACGGACCTCTTCGGCGAGCAGGCCGTGCTGTGCGGCGGCGTGTCGGAATTGATGAAGGCCGGTTTCGAGACCCTGGTGGAGGCCGGTTACCAACCGGAAATCGCCTATTTCGAATGCCTGCACGAAATGAAGCTCATCGTGGACCTCATCTACGAGGGCGGTCTGGCCCGCATGCGCTATTCCATCAGCGACACCGCCGAGTACGGCGATTACACGCGCGGCCCGCGCATCGTCACCGACCAGACCCGCCAGGAGATGCGCAAGATACTGAAGGAAATCCAGCAGGGCGAGTTCGCGCGGGACTTCATCCTGGAAAACGCCGCCGGAAAGCCCCATTTCCTGGCCATGCGGCGCATCAACGCGGAACATCTGATCGAGAAGGTTGGGGCCAAGCTGCGGGGCATGATGAGCTGGCTCAAAAAATAAGCCCACAAGACAGATGCATGGGCCGCGCCGTGGCGCGGCCCTGGAGGCTGGCATGTCGCATCCGGTCCGTTTTTTTTGCGTTTCTGTCTTTGGAGCGGTTTTGACCATGCTCGCGGCGGTCGCGGTCCCCATGGACCCGTGGACCATGCGGGAGGCGAAGGCCCTGGCCATGTCGCCCGAACCGTCGCCGACGGAACGTCCGGATGTCGAGCCCGCCCCCCACGTCGAACCGAGCCTCGCGGAATGGATGCAAAAAGCCGTGGACGGCAACCTGGAGGCCCAGTGCAACGTGGGGGTGCGCTACGTTAACGGCCAGGGCGTTCCCCGCGATTACGGCGCGGGAATAGCGTGGCTGTATGTCTCGGCCAACGGCGGTTTTTCCTACGCCCAGTACGTGTTGGGGCTCCTGTACGGCCAGGGTTTCGGCAATACTCCCGCGGACCCTTTTCGATCCTGGTTTTGGTCCGCCCTGGCTGTCGCGAAAGGCGATCTGCCGCCTTCGGAGATGAATCTGGCCGAAAAATTGCGCGATGCCGCGCAAAAGCAGTTGTCCCTGGCGGACCTGAACAGGGCGCAGGCCATGGCCCGGGAATGGTGGGCCGGCCGCGTGGCCGGACCTCGGTAGGCGGAAAGGTCGTGGGGCGAATCCGCAATTCCTTTCTTATTCGGCGTGCCGGATCGATTTCCTGGAAAAGGTCGTAATCATGCGTTGGCGGTTTTTTTGTATCCGGTTTTATTCGACCTTGTGGCGGGGGATGACGTCCGAGGGAAGGCGCTTGCGGCGTTGCGCGGCGATGTTCCTTGCGGTGCCGGCCATTTTGCAGATGGTTCCTTGTGGCGCCCTCGCCGCCGGAAAGATCGACACCTCGACCTTCAACACCTACTACGCCTCCCAGAGCCGCAAGCTGCACGGGCAGATGCTCAAGATCATCGAAGCGTACAACGATCTGGCCGGACGTGGAGCGGTGGGGCCGATGAAGGACGCCCTGGCCGTTCGCGGTTGCCTGTCCGCCTGCTGGGAGCTTTTTTTGAATGCCGGGGATATGGTCTATGTTTACGACCGCATCGATCCGGGTTGCGAGAAGAGCGTTCAGGCGGTTGGCGAACTGATGCGAAGTGGGCTGGCGGTGGTGGCCGGCAAGCTGGAAAAGGAACTGCAATGGCTCGCCATGTCGGCCAAAAATCTCAAGGGGCAGCCGATAGCTCCGCAACTTGCGGAAATGGAGAGGGATGTCCGCGACACGGCCTCGGCGTTCCGCTCCTTCGCGGCGGAGTTCGCCAAGCCGGTCGCGGCCGTGCCGGGCGGTCAGCCGCAACGCGGACAAGGGAAACAGCCGGTCCTTTCCGGTCCCACGTCGCCCAAACCGCCTGTTGCCCCATCTTCCGCCTCCCCGGGGACCGCCGTCGGCAAAGGTTCCTCCGATGTCCGGCCTTGATCCTTTCTTTTCGGATGTGGCCGGGTATGCCGCCGGCATCCTGACAACGACGGCATTTTTGCCCCAAGTGGTCAAGACCTATCGCACCCGCTCGGTCCGGGATATCTCCTTGGCCATGTATCTTCTTTTCACCTGCGGCATCCTTCTGTGGCTGCTCCATGGGCTGGCTGTGGGATCAGGCCCTGTCGTGGCCGCCAACAGCGTGGGTCTGCTTTTGTCCGGGGCCATGGTGGTGATGAAGCTTGCCTTCGGGGCCGGATGCGACCGGGGATGACGCGAAGGGGTTTTGCATCAAACCGGGACCGGTGCATTGTTGTCAAAAGCGGACGCGCAAGGCTCCTTTCAGGAAATGGGAACGCGTATAGGGGCTGGGTGAAGAGGATGGCCTGCCGGATGGAGGGGACTTCCGACAATCCGTCGTGTTGCATTCCCCCCCCCACACGGCGACGGCGTGTCGACGCAACGCGGCCTCGGTTCCGCGCCCATTGATTTCAGTCGTTTTTCCTGGCACTATCCGCAACTATCAATCGCCTGCCGGAGTATTCATGTCCATAGTCGAACAGATGCGTGAGATAGCCGTCAAGGTCGGACCGGAACACGTGTACAGGACCGTCTACGATGAGGGGCTCAACGTGCTTGTGCCCGGAAAGGAAGCCGTTGGGGGGGAGATTCTGGACATCTTTTCCCGCATCGATTTCAAGGGAAAAAGCGTGGTCGACCTGGGATGCAATTTCGGTTTTTTCACCTTTTTCGCTGCCAGACTCGGGGCCAGGGAGGTGGTGGGGGTCGATCGCGAGGCCGAGGTCTTACGGGGTTGCGAAATCCTTAAGAACCACTTTCAATCTCCGGCTTCTTTTGAGAACCACGATATCGAGGACCCGAACTGCGCCCTTTTGGAACGGACTTTCGACATCGCCATGCTGGTGGAGTTCATCGGCAAGACATTCGTGCTGGAAAACAGGATCGCCCCCACCCTGGCGTTTCTGGAGAGATTGTCCGGGCGTGAACTGATCGTGTCGGTGCAAAAGATGTATTGGATCCGAAAGGAACTGGGGACGTCGCCGGAGACGCTTCTGGCCATGTATCCGGAACGGTACGTGCGCGACGGGTCATTTCACCTCTTGGAATATGTCAGGGATTATTATGCCCCAAGATGGAGCATGGAGCCGATTTCCGAGATGTGCGAGGGTTACGAGAAGCCCCGCAAGTTTTTCCGTTTCCTGAAAAAGTAGGCTTCTTCCCGGATACTATTCCGCTTTCCAGACCGTCTGCGCCGGGGTGAAGGCTTTCTCCAATTCCGGGCTGATGGCGACAAGGGCTGTGCTTCCCTCTCGTTGAAGGCGGACGTTCGTTTTCGGATCGAGTCCGGCCTGTCTGGCTTCGTCCTCCCAACGCTCGCGTTCCATCCGCAACATGTCCTCGAATTCCGGATGCGGCTCGTTCGGTCCCTCGAAGCTGGCCATCACCACCCAGGCGTCTTCGCTTATGATCCCGCTCATGTCGTCTCTTCTTTCCACCCTGGCACCAGGGTGTGCTCGATGTGCAGTCGGTCGAGGATTCTGGCCACGATGAAATCAACGAGGTCGTCAATGGTCCCGGGCCGATGATAAAAACCCGGCGCGGCCGGAATGATTTCGGCCCCGGCCTCGTCAGCCGCCAGCATGTTTTTGAGATGCATCCGGTTGAGAGGTGTTTCCCTGGGGACCAGGATCAGGGGGCGGCGCTCCTTGAGGGCCACGTCCGCGGCCCGGTGGATCAGGTTCGAGCCCAGGCCCGAGGCGATCGCGGCCAGGGAGGCCATGGAGCAGGGACAGACCACCATGCCCGCATGCCGCCAGGAGCCGCTGGCCGGCGGGGCGTCCAGGTCCTTTTGACCGTAAGCGGCGTGGGCCATGGACGCGAGTTCGTCGGCCGTGACCTCGGATTCCAGGGACAGCACCAGCTTCGCCGCGTCGGAAAGGATCAGGTGCGGCTCCACATCCGGGGCGCGGGCCAGCTCCCGGGCCAGGGCCACGGCGTAGGGCATGCCGCTGGCGCCGGTTACGGCCAGGACCACGCGGCGAATCGGCGATTGCTCTTTCATCCTACAATCCCAATTCCGCCCACACCGCGTCGATGCGGGCCTTGACCTCGGGAGACATGCGCAGCGAGGTCGGCCAGGGCCGGTGATGTCCGTCCTCGGGGCCTTTCTTGGTGGCGTCGATGCCCATCTTGCCGCCGTAGAAGGCCAGGGGCGAGGCATGGTCCAACGCGTCCAGGGGGCCGTCCACCATGACCACGTCGCGCCTGGGGTCCACGTTGTTGCCAAGCCGCCACAGGACCTCGGACGTGTTCTGCACGTTGACGTTTTTGTCCACCACCACGATGATCTTGGTGAACATCATCTGCCCCATGCCCCACAGGGCGTACATGACCTTCTTGGCCTGCCCGGGATAGCGCTTGTCGATGGACACGAAACACAGGTTGTGGAAGACGCCCTCCAGCGGCAGGCTCATGTCCATGATTTCCGGCAACTGCTTCTTGATCAGGGGCAGAAAGAGCCGTTCCGTGGCTTTGCCCACAAAGCAGTCCTCCATGGGCGGCGGCCCGACCAGGGTGGCCGGATAGACGGCGTCGCGGCGGTGGGTCAGGGCGGTGACGTGGAACACCGGGTAGTCGTCGGCCAGGGAGTAGTAGCCGGTGTGGTCGCCGAAGGGCCCCTCGCGGCGGCGCTCCCCGGGCTCCACATAGCCTTCCAGCACGAACTGGGAATTGGCCGGGACCTCGACATCCACGGTCTTGCACTTGACCAGTTCCACCGGGGACCGGCGCAAAAATCCGGCGAAGAGCATTTCATCCAGTTCGTCGGGCAGGGGGGCCGTGGCCGCATAGGTCACGGCCGGGTCCGGGCCGATGCACACGGCCATCTCCAGGCGTTTGCCGAGCTTTTCGGCCAGATGGTAGTGGTAGGCGCCGCCCTTGTGCCGGTGCCAGTGCATACCCGTGGTCTTTTTGTCGAAGACCTGCATGCGGTACATGCCCAGGTTGCGCCTGCCGGTCTCGGGATTTTTGGTGATCACCCCGGGCAGGGTGATGAACGGCCCGGCGTCCCCGGGCCAGGTGGTCAGGACGGGCATGATGGAGAGGTCCACGTCGTCGCCGGTGAGCACCACCTCCTGGCATGGCCCCGAGCCCACGTCCTTGGGAAAGATGTTCGCCATGCGGGCCAGCTTGGGCAACAGCTTGAGCTTTTTGATGATCCCGGTGGGCTTTTCGATCTCCAGAAACTCGGTGATCTCCGAGGCCAACGCCTCCAGGTTCTCGCACTCCAGGGCCATGTGCATGCGGGTGTAGGACCCGAAGGCGTTGGTCAGCACCGGAAAGCGGCCGTTCCCGACGTTTTCGAACAACAAGGCCGGGCCGTGTTTCTTGCTGACCCGGTCCGTGATCTCGGCCACCTCCAGATATGGGTCCAGCGGTGTTCCGATGCGTTTGAGTTCGCCTTTTTTCTCCAGCTCCCGGAGAAATGCCTGCAGATCCGTGTATGCCATGCGGTTTCGCCTCGAAGATGGTTGTGCGGAGGGGCCGGGCCGGCCCCGTCACGTCCTGGAACAGGTATGTTTTTTTGGGGAAAAAAGAAATATCCCCCACAGGCGGAGCGTCGCGGAAACAGGCGTCGCTTTTCCGATCCGGACGCTACAGGTACCGCAGAAGCCGGGAGCTGGTGTGGCGCAGCCGGAAGCTGATGAGCCGGGCGATGTTCATGGCCATCTTGAGCGCCAGGGACTTGTTTTCCCGGGCTAAGCGGTCGAATGCCTGTCTGGTGAGGACCAAAAGACGGGTGTCCTCCGCAGCCATGGCCGAAGCCGAGCGCGGACGTCCCTCGACCAGGGCCATCTCCCCGAAGGCCCGTCCCGGACCGAGACGGACCAGGAATTTGGTGGAAAACTCCTCGCCTTCCTCGTTTTTGACGATCTCCACCACGCCGTTCAGGACGACGGACATATAGTCGCTGGTGT
>JBMONM010000008.1:23990-24597 GCA_049324675.1 Thermodesulfobacteriota bacterium | reverse complement strand
CAGAAGGGACGTGGCCGAATGCCTGACCATCTCCAGATATTGCCGTTGCTTGCGGCTGAGCTGGGTGGCCAGGGTGAGTTCGGTCATGCCCAGGATGCCGATCATGGGCGTGCGCAGCTCATGGCTCATGTTGGTCAGAAACACGCTCTTGGCCGCTTCGGCGGCCGTGGTGGCCTCCCGGGCCCGAAGCATCTCCGCCTCGGTGGCCGCATTCGGGGAAGGGGGGATGGCCGCCAGAAGAATTTCACGGCCGTTGTCCCGGCACGGCCCGACGCGCAACGGGGCCGTGTCCGGAAGATGAAGGACGACGCCGTCCTTCGCCCGGCCGGGAAAGGGGGTGCCTGCGAGGCCCCCGGGAGCGCTCCCCAGGAGATTTTCGGCCCGGGGACCGGCCGCGAGGATGGTTCCATCCGGATCCACCGCGCACAGGGCGGCTCCGCACAGCGACTCAAGGTCGGGAAGGGTCAAGGAAAGGCGTGTGTCGGACTTCATCTGTTCCTCGTCGCCTGGTCATCCCTTGATGCAGGCCAAGGGGCGTACCCGGGCGGTTTTTGCGGCCAGGCCGATGCGGCAGGCGGTTTCCACGACGGCCTCGATGTTTTTGTAG
>JBMONM010000008.1:0-23980 GCA_049324675.1 Thermodesulfobacteriota bacterium | reverse complement strand
GCTCCGGGGGCTTCCTCGGAGAGTCCACGGAAGTCGTGAGCCCGCACGGCGACTCCCAGGCGAGCCATGTCCTCCAGGACTTTTCGCGGGCTGAAGCGTTTGACCGCCTGTTTGCGGCTGAACATGCGGCCCGAGCCGTGGCAGGCCGAGCCGAAGGAGCGCTGCGCGGCGGTTTCCGTTCCGGAAAGGATATAGGAGCGGGAGCCCAGGCTGCCGCCCACGAGCACGGGCTGTCCGGCGCCGGACAGCCATCCGGGCAGATCGGGATGCCCTGGACCGAAGGAACGCGTGGCGCCCTTGCGGTGCACGTACAGGGTGCGGGGCCGTCCGTCCACGAGATGGGCCTCCGCCTTGCAGGTGTTGTGGGACACGTCGTAGAGCAGGGGCAGCCGGGACGTGGAGAACATCTCCGTGAAGACCTCGCGCACCAGGTGGGTGAGCACCTGGCGGTTGGCCAGGGCGGCGTTTATCCCCGCGCGCATGGCCCCCAGGTATCGCCGTCCCAGATCCGAGGCGATGGGGGCGTAGGCCAGTTCCTGATCCGGAAAGGTCAGACCGTGGCTGGCGGCGTGCTTGCGCATGAGTTCCAGATAGTCCGTGCCGATCTGGTGCCCGAGCCCCCTGGAGCCGCAATGGATGCTGACCAGCACCTGGCCGGGGGAAAGGCCGTAGACGTCCGCGGTTGCGCTGTCGAAAATCTCATCCACCACTTGAACTTCCAGATAATGGTTGCCGGCCCCCAGGGTGCCGACTTGGTCTTTCTGACGTTTTTTTGCCGTTTCGGAAACCATTTCGGGGTGGGCCCCTTCCATGCGTCCGTGTTCCTCGATGCGCTCCAGGTCACTTTTCTCGCCGAAGCCTCGGGAAACCGCCCAGGCCGCGCCGCCGACAAGCATGGCGTCGAGTTCCCCGGAGTTCAGGCGGATGCCGCCCGTGCTGCCCACCCCGGCGGGTATCCTGGAAAAGAGCGCATCGGCCAGCTCTTCGGCGCGTGGGGCGACCTCTTCGAGATCCAGATTCGTAAGCAGGGTACGAACCCCGCAGGAAATGTCGAAGCCCACCCCCCCGGCCGAAACCACCCCCTCGTCCGGGTCGAAGGCGGCCACGCCGCCGATGGGGAATCCATACCCGGAATGGGCGTCGGGCATGGCCAGGCTGGCCGTGACGATGCCGGGCAGGGAGGCCACGTTCCTGACCTGGGTCAGGACCATGTCCTCCATGTCCTCCAGAAGGCGCTTGTCCGCGAAAAAACGGCCGGGGACGCGCATAAGACCCTTGCGCGGCGCTTCCCAGACGCAGTCGTCGATACGGTCGAGTTCGGAGATACGCATGGATACCCATCCAGGGCGCGAGCTTAAACGACCATAGTCCATGCGCGGGTTTTTTTGTCAAGACATAGTTGGCAAAGACGCGGCCGCGTTCCCGGGGGCGTCATGCCGGAGACGGGACGGCCGTTCGCCGCATGGTCCGTCCTCGGGCATGGTCTGACGCGGTGACGGGGCGAGGGGCGGGAATGGCTCCGTTGTCCCCGACACGATTTTTTGCGGGTGTATCAGTTTTCCGGAAAGGCGCGCAGGATGGCGTCCACGGTCACGGCGTTGCCCTGGGGCGTGAAATGGGTGTCCGTGGGCCAATACAGTTGTGCGGCGTCGTCCCGCCCGATCAACAGGGGCTCCATGTCCAGGACCGGAAACCCCGCCTCCTCGGCCGCGTTTGCGGCGAACGCCGTCAATTGGTTCAGGTTTTTGACCACAACCGGGGCTTCCTTGGCGAAAGGGGAGTTCGTGTCCACCAGGTTCATGTCGATGCGCGGGTAGAGGATCTGAAGCGCCGTGGGAATGACCACGAAGCGCACGTCCAGGTTGCGTTCACGGGCCACGCGGGCGATTTCGGCGAAGACCTTTCGCATTTCCTCTTCTTCCCCGGGCCCGAACCAGTTCATGTTTGTCAGGGTGCGGTAGAAGGGGTGGAAGGCGAAGGGCGCGTCCTGCGCTCCGCCGTCTTTGAGAAGGATCGGATAATAGCCGAGGCAGGGATCCTGCTCCGGCGGCCGGACCCCGGTTCCGGCGCTGGCGGCGAGGGCCTTGGAGGCCCGCAAAAAGGAGATCAACTTGCGGATGGAGGCGAGCCACAGGTGCCTGGCGTGCCCGACCAGTTCATCCTGCTGGCGCTGTCGGTAGACGATGATGTCCGCCGAGAGGTCGTTGCCAATATACAGAAGAATATAAACAGTTTTCCCGGAAAACCGGTTTTGCGGGCCGAGCGCGTCACTGGTCAGGGTCTCCAGCAGTCTGGCGTAGTGGGCCAGGCCGTAGCCGCCCTTGCAGGCCGCGTAATCGGGCAGGCCGGTTCGCTTTTCGAAAAGCCGGTAGATACTGTTTTCCGTGCCGGACCCGGCTCCGTAGCAAAAGGAATCCCCCAAAAAAAGCACCTTTGCCTGGGACGGCGGTTTGTCGTTCCACCACCCCAGGGCATCGATGGCCGAAAATTCCGTGGTCGGCGGATGGTCCAGGCGGATGCCGTAGGCCCGGTAGGCGTCATCGACTGTGCCCGGCGCGGCGGGGCTTCCGGGCTGGTTGACGAACCCCTTGAGCCAGGGACGGTATTCGGGGTGACGCATGATTGCGAAGACGCCGTTGGAGTACAGCAGTTCCCGTTGCGCCGTGGAAAATATGGGCAGTTTGGCCCCGAAATGGTACAGCAGGATGTCCGCGGTGACCAGGGTGACATACGCGATGATCCCAAAGACGGCCACGGAACGAATGATTCTGCGCGCCAGCGCAATGCCGTGACGCGGGGAGGTGCTGGGCATGGAGGTCTCGGTGTGTCATGACCGTCCCGCCGCATGACGTTCATGCGGCGGGATGGAGGCAACACTTACATATTGTAGAGCTTTTCGCCGGGGATGATGGTGATGCCGTTTTGCTTGAGGACCTCGATGGCCTGGTCCGTGCGGTCGAAACGGAAGATGATGGTCGCGGCCTGATTGGATTGCTGCACAAAGGCGTACATGTATTCCACGTTGATGCCGTGGCCGCTGAGCATCTTCAGGATGGAATGCAGGCCGCCCGGCTTGTCCGGGACCTCCACGGCCACCACGGCGTTGCGGCCGACGGTGAATCCGCCCTCCTTGAGGGTCTTCTTGGCCTTTTCATGATCGCTGACGATCAGGCGCAGGATGCCGAAATCCGAGGTGTCGGCCAACGACAGGGCCCGGATGTTGATGCCCGCCTCGGCCAGAAGTCTGGCGACCTCTTCCAGGCGGCCGGCGCGGTTTTCCAGAAAGATGGAAATCTGTTCGGCTTTCATTTCGGTCTTCCCCTTTGCTCGAGGCGGGCGCTTGAAACCCGGTTTGAAGCCTTGCCTCAGGATATGGTACGCATGTCCACGATGCGCTTGGCCTTGCCTTCCGAACGCTGGATGGAGCGCGGCTCCACGAGTTTCACCGTGGCCGTGACTCCTAAAAATTCCTTGATATGCTTTTGTATCTTGCCGCCCAGCCGTTGGAGGTTCTTGACCTCGTCCGAGAATATCTTCTCGTCCACCTCGACCTGCACCTCGAGGGTGTCCAGGTTGCCCTCGCGCTTGACCAGGAGCTGGTAGTGCGGGGTCAGGCCCTGGGTTTCGAGCAGGATGCTTTCGATCTGGGAGGGGAAGACGTTGACCCCCCGGATGATCAGCATGTCGTCGCTGCGGCCCATGACCCGGTGCATGCGGGCAAACGTCCGGCCGCATTTGCAGGGGGTGAGGTTTAAGCTGGTGATGTCCCGGGTGCGGTAGCGGATCAGCGGCTGGGCTTCCTTGCACAGGGTGGTGATGACCAGTTCGCCGGTCTCGCCCGGGGGCAGGGGTTCCTTGGTCACCGGGTCGATGATCTCCAGAAGGAAGTGGTCTTCCTGGAGGTGCGCCCCGGCCTGGGCCTCGATGCATTCGATGCCCACGCCCGGTCCCATGATCTCCGAGAGGCCGTAGATGTCGATGGCCTTGATGCCGAGCTTGGTCTCGATGTCCCGCCGCATCTCCTCGGTCCACGGCTCGGCCCCGAACACGCCGATGCGCAGCGGCAGATCCTTGATGTCGATGCCCGATTCCAGGGCGGTTTCGTACAAAAAGAGGCTGTAGGAGGGGGTACAGCACAATACCGTGGCCCCGAAGTCCCGCAGGAGCACCACCTGGCGTTTGGTGCTGCCCCCGGAAACCGGGACCGTGGTCGCGCCCAGGCGTTCCGCGCCGTAGTGCGCGCCGAGCCCGCCGGTGAACAGGCCGTAGCCGTAGGCCACATGGATGATGTCCTGGCGGGTGGCGCCGGCGGCCACCAGGGACCGGGCCATGAGCGTGGCCCAGTTCTCCACGTCGCGCCTGGTGTAGCCGACCACCGTGGCCTTGCCCGTGGTGCCCGAGGAGGCGTGGATGCGCACTACGTTGTCCTTGGGCACCGCGAAAAGGCCGAAGGGATAGTGGTTGCGCAGGTCCTGCTTCTCGGTGAAGGGCAGGTACCTGACGTCGGCCAGGCTTTGGATGTCCGTCGGCCGGATCCCGGCGTCGTCGAAGGATTTCCGGTAGAAGGGCACGTTGGCGTAGACCCGGTCCACGAGGCTTTTGAGCCGGCGCAGTTGCAGCTTCTCCAGTTCTTCCCGGGGCAACGTTTCCATATCGTCGTCGAAAATCATGGGATTCTCCTTGCGAAAAGGCCATGGCGCAGCCACACATTCCTGCCCGAACTTGCAAGGCCGCGTCAAGAAGCGCGAAGACAAAATCGGAAGCCTGCGCGATTTCGACGCGAATTGCCGGCATCATGGATTTGCGGGTTTGTCCCAAATCCGGTAGAGCACATCCGGTTGTTTTCGCCTTTTCCCTGGAAAATATCGCGGCCCCGGGGTGCCGCCGCACATGCCCATGGATACGCAGGATACAAAGCCCAAACGCGGAAAAAAGAAAAAGGCCGCCTTGACCACCGTGCAGAAGGCGATTCTGGTCGCCGGCTGGCTGCGCGAAAAAAAAGGCCGGGATGTCGTGGCCCTGGATGTGACGGGCATAAGCCCCATCTGCGAGGCCATGGTGGTCGTTTCCGCCACCAGTGCCCGGCAGGCCAAGGCCCTGGCCGATCACGTGCTGGCCATGTGCGCCGAGAAGGGCGTCGCGTACCTGGGCATGGAGGGCTATCGCCACGGCCAGTGGATCCTCGTGGATTTGAACGATGTGCTTGTTCATGTGTTTCTTGAGGAAACCCGGGGATTCTACAACGTCGAGGGCCTGTGGTCCGAGGCCAGACCCATCCCGTTTCCCGCGGCCGACATACCGCAGGGGGAGGGTCGGTGAGCCGCGCCCCCTTGGTCCTGCTCATTCTCGACGGCTGGGGCCTGGCCCCGGACGGGCCGGGCAACGCCATCGCCCTGGCCGACACCCCGAATTTCGACCGCCTGCTTCGCGAATATCCCCATACCCGGCTGCGCTGCTCGGGACGGGCCGTGGGCCTGCCCGAGGGATTCATGGGGAATTCCGAGGTGGGGCACATGAACATCGGCGCGGGCCGGGTGGTCTATCAGGACATGACCCGCATCGACATGGCCGTGGAGGACGGCTCCCTGGCCCACAATCCGGCCCTGACGGAACTGGCCGCGAAGGTCCGGCAGGGCGGCGGCCGACTGCATTTCATGGGACTGGTCTCGGACGGCGGGGTGCACAGCCACATCCGCCACCTGAAGGCCCTGCTTGCGGCCGTGGCCCGGCCCGGCCTGCCGGTCTTCGTCCACGCCTTCCTGGACGGCCGGGACACCCCGCCGGCCTCGGGCCAGGGATATGTGCGGGACCTGGAGGCCTTTTTGCGGAACAGCGGCTGCGGTCGCATCGCCACTGTCACCGGGCGTTATTACGCCATGGACCGGGACAAGCGTTGGGACCGGGTGGCCCGGGCCCATGCCGGTCTGACCATGGGGACGGGGCAGGCCGCGACCGACGCCGAGGCCGCCGTGGCCCAGGCCTACGCCGCGGGCGAGACCGACGAGTTCGTGACCCCGCGCATCCTGGTCGACGGGCAGGGAGAACCCGTGGGCCGCATCCGGGATGGCGACGGCGTGTTTTTCTTCAATTTCCGGGCGGACCGGGCCAGGGAACTGACCATGGCCTTCATCCGGCCCGATTTCGACGGGTTTGTCCGCGAGTCGGTCCCGAAACTGGCCGGATTCGCGTCCATGACCGAATACGACGCCTCCTTCGGCATTCCCGCGGCCTTTGCCCCGGAAACGTATTCCGGCGTCCTGGGCGAAGTTTTTTCCCTGGCCGGCCGCGAACAGCTGCGGCTGGCCGAGACGGAGAAATACGCCCACGTGACCTATTTTTTCAATTGCGGCCGGGAGGAGCCGTTTCCCGGGGAAAACCGCATCCTGATCCCGTCCCCGCGCGAGGTCGCGACCTACGATCTCAAGCCCGAGATGAGCGCCCGGGAGGTCACCGAGACCTTTTTGCGGGAACTCAGGAAAGGCTATGGCCTGTATGTGGTCAATCTGGCCAACCCGGACATGGTCGGGCATACCGGGGATCTGGACGCGGCCGTCGCCGCCTGCGGGGTGGTGGATCAGTGCGCCGGGCGCATGGTCGAGGCCGTGCTGGCCTCGGGCGGACGACTATGCCTGACTGCGGACCACGGCAACGCCGAGGAGATGATCGACGCCTCGGGCGGCAAGATGACCGCCCATACCTTAAACGAGGTGCCGTTTATCCTGGTCGATCCCGGCCGACGTGACGTCCGTCTGGCGCCCGGGGTGCTCGGAGACATCGCGCCGACCCTGCTGGAGATCGCCGGCCTGGACAAGCCCTCGCAGATGACCGGAAAAAGCCTTCTTACCCCGTCCTGAAGACAGGAGTTTCGCCCATGACCGCCAAAAAGCCCCTGACGCCGGTCAAGCCGTCCGGGATGGAACTGGTCTTTTTTTATACCTGTCCGTTCTGCGGCCAGAACGTGCCCATGGCCTCGCCGGTCAAGCCGGGGCTGGCCCAGTGCGGCGGCTGCCGGGGGAGGTTTCCCATCGTGCCCGTCGACGAGCGCACGGTGCAGTTCTTCAAGCTCATGACCGCTGGCGGCAAGGCCGCCGTGGACCCGGATTTCGTCTGAGGCCCGCCCCGGGAGGCGGCGCGGGGCGGGCGTTTCATCTGGCTAAAAGCTCCATGTAGTCCAACTCCATCCCGATCATTTCCCGGTCCTTTTGCCGCAGCCACTCCGCGAGCCAGCCGAGCCGGCCGGCGATGACCGCTGGCCGCAGCCAGCGCAGGTTGTCCGCATGCAGGACGCCCCGGTCGCGCAGGACCGCGATCATGGCCGCTCCGGCCCCGCGTTGGAACGTGGCCGGACTTTCGATGCCCATGCAGCCCAGAGCCGTGGCCGCGTCGTAGAGTTCGTGCCTGGCCCCGGAAAATTCCCAGTCGATGACCGAGGCCAGACGCGTCCCGTTCCATACGGCGTTTTCCGGATGCAGGTCGCCGTGGGCCGGCGTCCGGGGCAGGGAGGGCTCGGCCTCGAGAAATTCCCGGATGCCCGCCAGGCACGCCGCGACCCGGACATGGACGGCCGGCGCCGTGGTTTTCAGGGTGCGCAGGAAGTCAGTCGCATAGCCGGACAGGCTGAAGTCGGGCAGATCGGCAGGAAGGGCGGCCCTGGACGCGCATTCGCGCATGTCGGCCACGAAAAGCCCGAGTTCCCGGCCTGGCTCTTCCTGGCGCGCGTACTCCGGGCGGGGCAGGGGGCTGCCGGATACGAAATGCGACAGTTGCCGATGCGTCGCGCCCGTTGAGTCAACGAAGCCGCCGTCGCGCCCGGTCAGGCAGAACCAGGCCCGGTCAAGGCCGGTCTCGCGCAGGGCGGCGGCGAGCGCGGCCGCCCGCTGCCGCGTTGCAACCTGGGTCGGGGCCAGGGTTTCCAGCACGTACAGGGTCCCGGCCTCATCCTCCACCACGCGACGGGACAGGCATCGCTCTGGGCTGCCCGGGATGGGGATGTCCGGCCTGTCGCGGGAGGAGCCCAAGCCCCAGGGGTCGAGGAGGGTGGTCATGCGTAAAAGCTCCTTGCGGCTGCGGCGGCGGGCCCGAAAACCAGGGCCGGGGGCCGCGCCGCGTCCGAGGATATGCGGGAAGGGCGAAGGCCGCAACGCGCGGACCGCGCCGTTCGAGGCAAAGGCCCCGTCCCGGTCTCGCGCGGGGGAAGCGCGAAATGCTCTGCGCCCACTTGCTTGCGGCAATTTCGGCATTAGTATAGAGAGGTCACGTTTGGGGGCGCCCCGGTTTCGACGGGGATGGAGATGCCCTGGTTGCAGGCCGAGGTGCCGCGAGGCCTCGTTAAACACGCGGCAACCGGTATAATTGCCAACGATTACGACTACGCCCTGGCTGCTTAACGACAGCCAGCGTCCCTTCGGCCGACGCCTGATACGCTGAAGCAGGACGCCAACCCCCATCAGGCTGGCGAATGCCCGTGTCCGCCGGGGCAAACGCGAGACTCAGGTGGACTGGTCCCCCTCCGCCCGGTCGGAAGGCGTGTCGGGGACGAGAACAAATTCCGATCTAAGCCTGTAGACGCCTGGACAAAAACGTTCTCGGACGGGGGTTCGACTCCCCCCGCCTCCACCAACCAAATTTCCAACGACGTTCGCTAAGGTTCAAAAAGTCAGGAATTTCAACGAAGAAGCCGGGCCAGATGGTCCGGCTTCTTCCGTTTTGGGGGCGTGGGCGGCCGGATAACCGCCGGAGCGCAATCCGGATAACTGGTCGAACGAAAGGCATGAGTGTCCTTCTCCACACCGAGAGATGTCGTCGCGCACCCCGCCGGCTGAGCCCACGGCATTTTTTGAGGAATACCGTCCGATTGTCGCGTGCATCATTCTCAGAGGATCTGGGACGATATCCTTACAGGCTGCACCGTGAAACGCGGAGTTCAGAGAGCAGCACCGTCTTCGGATGGTGAACCGGCGCTGCCGATGCGGTCCCGATCATACCGGGAAATCTCGACATGGAAACCATTCCCCTTGGTTGATAACATCGTTCTTGACACGAAACGGCATTTGAATTTTATATCAGAGAAACTCGGACTGGCGTTCAAAGAAATTTTGCAAATGAGATCGGTTATGCATGAAATTCATATGTTGTATCGTGATAAAAGATGGCCTGCGTGATAAATATTTGTATTTGATATGCGTGACATGTGTTCCATGTAAAACAAGATATGAATTGATTTTTCGAGAGGGAGAAGTTATGAAAAAGTGGTTATTTATCTCTCTTGTTTTTATTTTATTGACAAACATTTCTTGTTTTGTCTACGCAGAAAAGTTGTCTTACAAGGAATTTTGCGAAGATCATATCCATGATATTCTTACTCAATGCATTAAGGATTGCATGGATAAAAGTTATTCATTGAGGTCATTCAATTTAAAATCTTGTCAGGATAATTGTTTAGATACATGGGAAGAAAAAATAATGAAGTGCAAAAGTGATTTTGTCGACAAATTATTACAAGAAGATAAGACGTTGGCAAAAAGCAATAAACAAACCAAAGGCAAAGAAAGCTGCCTGTACCTCGTAAAGAATCTCTCACAATCGAAAGCGCTGCATTCCGAATACTACAATGCAATCAATTGTTGCTCATATATAATAAATATCGAATGGGACTGTGTTGGCGGAAAGCGTATGCACGACCCGAAGAGCTTTACTATCGAGCCGAATATGAGAGGTCGGTATGACATGAATTGCACTCCAGGAAGCAAGTTGACCGGTAAGGCGACAAGGGTTGATAAAATGGATTCAGAAACGAGATACGGATATCCAACTTCCTTTTGTGAACAGGGATCATCGGATTCATCGGACGTTGTGAAAAAAGTCGAGGTCAACAAGTAGCATCAGGCGTGCCGCGGAATGCGAAAACTCTGAGGAGGCGCAATGAATCTCAAAGTCATATGTGTTGGTATCGGCATCATGTCCGTCATGACGTTCGGAAATATCGCTTTCGCATTTGAATCCGGAGGGTATGCGGATGAATATGTCGTTTTGGCCGCAAACACGGGCAAACAGAATTCCGAGCCGTCTGACCTGATAACCTTTGGAGAAGAACCGGCCCCCATCTTTGACTGGGCCGGAACGGAACAACGATTTTGCCGTGATGTTGGTCCAGACCATACGTGTTGCCCCAAAGTTCATGCGGCGTGTGTGAAGTATTATCAAAATTATAAGTCCGATAGTACGGTATGCGATGAAAGTTTGAAAGGATGTAACAAATATCGTGATTGTCCTGTCAGGATTAAGATACTGCTTACACGGTACGACGCTCTTAAGGAGAGATTGAAGGACATACGCGCCGTTAAAAATACCAATGACCGGAATAATCGAGGTTGTGAAGCGGTGGTTGATTTCAAAAACAAAATGACCGAAATAACCAACTTGCAGGATGACTATAACTGCAGTTCAAAATCGTTAACCACAGCCTATGTCGAATCAAGCAAGATGGTTCAGGTTCTCACGCAGGAATTCAGCTGTCCCAAAAATGAGAAAGAGACAAATAAAAATAGGGTCAAGTCTGCCGATACGAAAGTCAATACTGGGACAAAGCCTCAAAACAAGCCGACAAAGAAGGAGGTTGAGAGTTCCTCCGATGCGACATTTACGTTTTGATGGAATGAAAGAGAGTGGGCTGTTTTGTGCATAACTTGGTCTCTCATTGAATAGATTCTCCAGAGTGTACAGAGAGAGTATTCACCTGACAGCACCGTCTCCGGCGGGGGGCGATCAGGTGAGCGGAGCTTTGTGAGAGTCGGGCTTTTCCCGCCATCGCCGGCCACAGTTTCACAGCCGTTCGCCACGATACAACACGTCAGGAAGTTCAACGAGGAAGCCGGGCAAAATGGTCCGGCTTCCTCCGTTTTGGCGCCTGGCCGGTCCCCGGAACGGCGAGCCGTGGGGTATTTACTCCTGTGGCCTGACTCCCGCGCATTCCACATTAAATGGAAAATGAGCGACCAGCCATCCTTCCGAGAAGTGAGGAGTCTAATGAAATATTAAAAAATTCAAAGTGTTAAGCGGGAAAGGCATAAAACTTGTATCCATTACGGGCGAAACCGCCTACACAACGGTTTTCTTTGCGGCGTCCGGGCCATGTCGCGGAGCGATATCGCCGGCAAATATCGCGGATGGCCCCGGCTTTCAGCCATGACGCCGTTTCTTGCCGGGACTGGCCGCGGGGCCGGGACGTCGCCGCCTGAAGGCCGCCTGGCAAAGTCGGGATGAAATTGCTCGTCCCGGATGCCTGTTCCCGGAACGCGGCCTTGACGCGCGGATTGGCGAGAACCTTCGAGAACCCGATGCGACGACTTTCGCGCCTGATCGTTTTACCGCTTTTGCTCCTGGGCATTGTTTCCTGCTCGTTTAGCGGCCAGGATCCGTTGACCGACGAGGAACACCGCTGGGTGAAGGAACACCCGGACGGCGTTCGCATCGGAGTGGGCATTTCCTACCCTCCCTATGAAATCTACAGCGCCAAGGGGGCCTACCAGGGACTCAGCGCGGATTATATCCGGCTCATCAGCGCCAAGACCGGCCTGAAGTTCGTGCCGGTACGCCATCGCAATCGTCAGGAGGCGCTCAACGCCATCGCCGCTGGCGAGGTGGACGTGATGGCCGCCCTGGAGATGTCCGACGACCTGGACAAAACCCTCGACTTCACCCAGCCCTACGTGAGCGTGCCGGCGGCCATCATCACCCGCAAGGAATACACCGAGGACCTCACCCTGGACCGGCTCGACGGCATGCGCATCGGCGTGACCATCTCGCCCCAGTTCACCTCCTATCTCCGGGATCGCCACAAGGGCACCTATACCATCGTTCCCCTGGAGGGCGGCTATATCGGCGGTCTGCGGGCCCTGGCCGTGGGCGACGTGGACGCCCTGATCTGCGACATGGCCCTGGCCTCGCACTACATCGCCAACGCCCGCATCAGCAATCTGCGCATCGCCGGCGTCACCAGCTACTCCATCGACCTGCGCATCGCTTCGCGCAAGGACCAGCCGGAAATCGGCTCCATCCTGCGCAAAGGCTTGGCCCTGATCCTGCCCCACGAACGCAAGGCCATCGAAGAGGAATGGCTGTCCCTGGAATACCGGCCGTTTTGGGCTAGCCGCGCCTTCTGGACCGGATTTATCATCATAAGCGGCGCGGTCTTCGGCGCCATCGTCCTGGTCCTGGTCTGGAACCGCAGCCTGAAACGCCAGGTGGCCCAGCGCACCATGGCCCTGACCTCCATCAACAAGGTTCTGCTCGGCTCCCTGGACTGCCACACCGAGCGCGAAGTCATGGTCCGCTGCCTGGATCAGGCCCGGATCATCGCCGGAAGCGATCAGGCGTTTTTGGGGCGCATCGGCGGGGACGGACGGCTCGATGTCCTGTTGACGGCCTCGCCGAACACCACGGACGCCCAATGGACAGCGGAGCAGTTGGGCGAAATGCGCCTGGAGCCGGAGCAGATGGTGGAATTGCGTTCCGGGAAGGTGACCTGTTCCGGCATCGAGGGCCGGGTGTATTTCGTGGCCGTGCCCCTGAACCGGGCCGGGGCCGAGGAGGCCCGGGCCATCGCCGTGGTCCGCCGCAACCGGCCCTATCTCTCGAGCGAGGCCGCCTTGCTGGCCGAGGTGCTTTTCGCCTTCGAGGAGGCCCTGCATCGCAAGCGCACGGAAATCTCCCTGCACGACAAGGAGCGACAACTGGAACGCGCCCAGCGCATGGAGGCCCTGGGTACCCTGGCCGGGGGCATCGCCCACGACTTCAACAACATCCTCGGCGTGATCATCGCCAACGGGGAGATGATCGAGCTCTTCCATCTGGGCGACGACCGGCAGTTGGAAACCAAGACCAAGGCCCTGCTTACCGCGGCCTACCGGGGCCGCGATCTGGTCAGCCAGATATTGAGCTTCGCCCGCAAGGGCACAGAGGAGGTCCGGCCCCTGACTGTGGGGCCGATCATCAGGGAGACCGTGAAGTTTCTGGGGGCCTCCCTGCCCGCGTCCATCAGCATCTCCTCCGACATCCGGCAGCCCGAGCCCTCGGTCCTGGCCAACCCCACCCAGGTGCACCAGGTGCTCATGAACCTGTGCACCAATGCGGCCCAGGCCATGCGGGTCGAAGGCGGCCAGTTGCGCATCGCCCTTTTCCCCGAGGATGTCCCGCCCGGCCCGGACGTCCGGCAGGGCGGCTATCTCGTGCTGGCGGTGAGCGATACCGGCCCGGGCATCCCCCCGGAGATACTGGAGCGGATATTCGATCCCTTTTTCACCACCAAGAGCCAGGGCGAAGGCACCGGACTCGGGCTGGCCGTGGTGGACGGCATCGTCAAATCCTGGGGCGGCGTGGTTCGGGTGCACAGCGAAACCGGCAAGGGCTCGTGCTTCCAGGTCTATCTTCCGGTCAGCCAGAAACAGCCGGGGGCGCTTCCAGCCGCCTGCGCCGCCGAGGAATTCCCTGGCGGCTCGGGGAGGGTGCTCTTTGTGGACGACGAGCGGGAATTGGCGTCATCCTGCGCCGCGTTTCTGAACCGCCTGGGCTACACGGTGGAGACGGTCTCGGACGGCCGCACGGCCCTGACGCTTTTCAACCAAGCCCGGGAGCGGTTCGACATCGTGGTCACCGACTTCAGCATGCCGGGCCTGCGCGGGGACCGGTTGGCCAGGGAGATGCTTGCCGCGCGGCCGGACCTTCCGATAATTCTGTGCACCGGCTTCAGCCACAGCTTCGGGGAGGCCGACGCGATGGCCTCCGGCATCAAGGCCTATCTCAAAAAGCCGGTCAACCTTCGTGAACTGGCCGCCTGCGTGAGTCGGCATATTCTGCGCCACGACTGAGGAGAAGAAAAAAGCCCATGGCCAAGGTTCTGGTTATCGACGACGACCAACTGACGTGCGCGGCGCTCATGGACATGGTGCGCCACATCGGGCACGAGGCCGAGCACGCCCTGTGCGGCTCTTCGGGCATGGAAGCGGCCCTGGCCGGAGATTTCGACGTGATTTTCCTGGATGTGCGCCTGCCGGATTGCAACGGCCTGGATCTGTTGCCCCGGTTGCGCGAACTGCCCAGATCCCCCGAGGTCATCATTCTCACCGGCCTTGGCGATCCGGACGGGGCCGAATTGGCCATCCGCAACGGGGCCTGGGACTACCTGCGCAAGCCCTTTTCGCCCAAAGCCATTCTTTTGCCGCTCCAGCGGGTGCTCAAGTACCGTGACGCCCTGCGCGAACAGGAACCGACCTTAAACGGTTTCAACCGCTGCGGCATCGTCGGCGAGAGCCCGGCCATGCGCCACGCCCTCGAACGTCTGGCCGGCGCGGCCCGTAGCGACACAGGCATCCTGCTGACGGGCGAGACCGGCACGGGCAAGGAGCTCTTCGCCCACGCCCTGCACGCCAACAGCCGCCGGGCCGACGGTCCGTTCGTGGTCGTGGACTGTGCGGCCATTCCCGCCAACCTCTTGGAAAGCACCCTGCTCGGGCATGTCAAGGGGGCCTTCACCGGCGCCGACAAGGCCTCTCCGGGGCTCATTCTGGAAGCCTGCGGCGGCACGCTCTTCCTGGACGAACTGGGTGAACTCCCGCTGGACCTTCAGAAAAAGCTTCTGCGCGTCCTCCAGGAGAAACGCTACCGCCCGGTGGGCGGCAGCCAGGAGGTGAGCAGCGACTTCCGTCTGGTCGCAGCCACGAATCGGGACCTGGAAGCCATGGCGGAGCGGGAGCAATTCCGCCGCGACCTGCTCTTCCGGCTCGGGGCCACAACCATCGAACTGCCTCCCTTGCGAAACCGGAAGGAGGACATCGAGGAGTTGGCCCGGAAACAGGTTCAGGATGTCTGCGAAAAAAATGGGATCCCTCTCAAAAAAATGGCTCCGGATTTCATCGAGGTCCTGCGAGGTTACGCTTGGCCGGGGAATGTCCGCGAACTGGTCAACGTCATTGAAAGTTCCATTGCCGCGGCCTTCGCCATCCCGATGCTCTTCGCGCGGCATCTTCCGGAACGCCTGCGCATCGCCCAACTGAAAAACTCCTTCGGCGACCACGGCGACGGCCCCCGAGAGGGACAATCGCGCGGCATCCTCCAGGCCTCCCCGGAGGCGTGTTTTTCCGGGGCGGCGGTCACCACCTACAAGAAATTCCGCCAGGACGTGCTGCTTGCGGCGGAACGGGACTATTTCGCCCGGGTCATGATCGCGGCGCGCTGGGACATCAGCCAGGCCTGCGCGCTTTCCGGCCTGGGCAAAAGTCGCCTGTATGCCCAACTCAAACGCCACGGCATCGAGAAAAACTGACCCACCCGTTCCGTTCCCGGTATCTTGTCCGCCGTTCTTTCCATTTTTGTTGGAAGATATTCCGTCGATTATGTCTTCTGTGGCCACTTTTTTTGGAAAAAGCGTGCCTGTTATCTCTCTTTGTAGATAACATATTTGAATAATTGATTTTTAATTATGGCACAGCTTTTGTTACGTCCCTCGTATTCGTTGGGATCGAGACCCGTCCTCCTCACTGCAACAAGCGAGAATCTGCCCATGGCATGCAATCAGACCTCAGGCTCAGGTAGCCCCGGCGACATGAGACGGCGCGATTTCCTCAAGTGGAGCGCCCTGTTCGGCGGTGCGGTCGCCCTCGGCGGCGCGGGGCTGCTGTATAAACTCAGGATGGGCGATGCCGCCGTCGAGACCGAACCCGATCGGATCGTCGTCGGTGCCTGCCACGTCAACTGTGGAAACCGTTGTCCGCTCAGGGTCCATGTCCGTGATGGCCGTATCGTTCAGGTGGACAGCGACGACAGCGAGGACACTTTCGGCATCCATCAGATTCGGCCCTGTCTGCGGGGCCGCTCCATGCGCAAGTGGATCTATTCCCCGGACCGTCTCAAGTATCCTATGAAGCGCGTCGGCAAACGCGGCGAAGGCAAATTCGAACGCATCTCCTGGGACGAGGCCCTGGACACCGTGGCCGGGGAACTGCGGCGCATCATCGACTCCTACGGCAGCGAGGCCGTTCATCGCATCTATTCGACGGGTGTCCTGGGGGCCCGCGTTTCAGGACGCGAGGGCTTCGACCGTCTGGCGAACCTGCTCGGCGGACAGCTCGGGTTCTACGGCACCTACAGCACCGCCCAGATACAGGATGCGCTCCCCTATATCTACGGCAAATACACAGGCAGCAACTCCATCCTGGACATCGCCAACACCAAGCTGGCGGTCTTTTTCGGGAACAATACCGCGGTCACCAGGACCAGCGGCGGTAGCCTGACCTACGACCTCGTTTATGCCCTGCGGCAAAGCAAGGCCCGGTTCATCGTCATCGACCCGCACTACAGCGATACGGCCGTTTTGGCCGACGAATGGATTCCCATCCGCCCCGGCACGGACGCGGCCCTCGCTGCGGGCCTGGCCTGGGTTATGATCACGGAAAACATGGTCGACGAGGCGTTTTTGCAAAGGTACTGCGTGGGTTACGACGAAAAAACCATGCCCGAGGGCATCCCCCCCGGCAGTTCCTATAAGGACTACATCCTGGGCGCGGGACCGGACAAGACCCCCAAGACCCCGGCCTGGGCCAGCGCCATCACCGGAATTCCCGCCGAACGCATCGTCAAGCTCGCCCGGGAGATCGGCGACGCGAAACCCTGCTACATCGCCCAGGGCTGGGGGCCGCAGCGTCAGGCCAACGGCGAACAGACGGTCCGGGCCATCTGCATGCTGGCGGTCCTGACCGGCAATGTCGGCATCCAGGGCGGCGGCACCGGCGGCCGCGAGGGGTTCATGACCCTGCCTTTCCCCAGCCTGCCCACTGGCAAGAATCCGGTCTCCACCCTGATCTCGGTCTTTACCTGGACCAAGGCCATCGAGGCCCCCACGGACATGACCGACATCAAGGACGGGATCCGCAACAAGAAACGCCTCGACGTTCCCATCAAATTCATCTGGAATTACGCGGGAAACTGCCTGGTCAACCAGCACTCGGACATCAACCGCACCCGACGCATCCTGGAGGACGATACCAAGTGCGAAATGATTGTGGTCATCGACAACTTCATGACCGCCAGCGCCAAGTTCGCCGACATCCTCCTGCCGGCCTGCTCGAACCTGGAGGAGGACGACATCGTCTACCAGGGGGCGAACGTGAACATGGGCGCCCTGTTCCTGACCCAGAAGGCCGTGGAGCCCATGTTCGAATCGCGTGGGCACTATGAGATCGTCCGCGACCTGGCTAGGCGTCTGGGGGTCGAGGAACGCTTCAGCGAGGGCCGGGACCGCGAGGGCTGGATCCGTTATCTGTATGCCAAGTGCCGCGAAATAAAGTCGGATCTGCCCGAGGACATCACCGAGGCCCGCAAGCAGGGCATCTTCAAGTGGAAGGCCCCGCAGCCGCCGCTGGTGGCCTGGAAAAGCTTCCGCGAGGATCCGGAGAAAAACCCCCTGCCTACACCCTCCGGCAAGGTCGAAATCTTCTCCAAACGGCTGTGGGACATCGGCCATACCTGGGAGTTGGGGCCCGGCGAGGCCATCCCCGCCCTGCCGGAATACCTGCCTTGCTGGGAGGGGGTTTCCGACCCCCTGCGCGAGAAGTATCCCCTCCAGCTCTTCGGACAGCATTACAAACAGCGCACCCACTCCTCCTTCGGGAACGTGCCCTGGCTTCAGGAGGTCGCGCCCCAGCAGTTGTGGATCAACCCCATTGACGCCGAGTCCCGGGGCATCAAGCACGGCGATACGGTCAGGGTTTTCAACGATCGCGGCGCCACCCTGGTTACGGCCAAGGTCACCCCGCGCATCATGCCCGGGGTGCTCAACCTGCCCCAGGGGGCTTGGTATACCCCCGACCCCAAGGGGGTGGACACCAACGGCAGCGTGAACATCCTGACCTCGCATCGGCCCTCGCCGCAGGCCAAGGGCAATCCGCAGCACACCAACCTCGTTGAAGTCGTCAAGGCCTAAAGGAGACGCCCATGCTCAAACGTCCCGCGTTCCATGTGAATATATCCGCCTGTACCGGATGCAAGACATGCATGATCGCCTGCATCGACAAGCATGACCTGCCGCCAGGGGTGCTTTGGAGACGGGTGACGGAATACTGTGGTGGTGATTGGCTGCGCCAGGCTGATGGCACATATACGCAAAACGTCTTTGCATACTATATGTCAATTGCCTGCAACCATTGTGAAAATCCAATCTGTGTACGTTCATGTCCGACAACGGCCATGCACAAGGATGCGCACGGCATTGTCAGCGTGGACCACGAGAAGTGCGTTGGCTGCCGTTACTGCGAATGGGCCTGTCCCTATTCCGCGCCGCAGTACGACGCGGACCTGGGCAAGATGACCAAATGCGACTTCTGCCGCGACAACCTCGAAGCGGGCAAGCCGCCGGCATGCGTGGCCGCCTGTCCCAACCGCGCCCTGGAGTTCGGGGAATACGAGGAGTTGGCCGCCCGTTACGGCGCGTCCCAGGTCATCGCGCCCCTGCCGGACGCGTCCATCACCCAGCCCAACCTGATCGTCACCCCCGGCCGCAACGCCAAGCCGGCCGGGTCCCACGCGGGCAAGATTCGCAACCCCGAGGAGGTCTAGCCATGCCCACGAATGAATGGAGCCTCGTGCTGTTCACCATCCTGATGCAGACCTCCGTGGGCCTGCTGTTGGCCTCCGAAGCGGCCAGGCTCGTCGCGGACGTCCCGCGCGGGGCGCTTTCCTGGCAGACCCCCACGGCCGGCGGCCTCGCCGCGGCAGGCCTGCTGCTTTCCCTCACCCATTTGGGAACGCCCACCCATAGCGTATTCACCATCCTCAACGTGTCCTCTTCGTGGTTGAGCCGCGAGATTCTGTCCACCGGCGCTTTTTTCCTTGCCCTTGTGGGCCTGATCGTTCTCCGCGCCAGAACCCCGGGGCAAAACGCCTGGGGCATGTCCGCCGTGGCCGTGCTGCTCGGCCTGGCGGCGGTAGCGGTAATGTCCCGCGTCTATCTTCTGGTTTCCGTACCCGTTTGGGACACCGTGGCCACCGTGCTGAGCTTCTTCGGCACGGCCCTGCTTCTGGGCGCGGTGGTCGGCGGTCTGCTGTATGCCATCCAAGGCGGACGCCTGCCCGCATCGAACGGAGCCCCCGGGCTGTCCGGCATCTTCTGCGCCGTGGCGATTGCGGGTCTGGCCTTGCAGTTCCTGGGCATCCCCCTGGGTCTGGCGGCCATCGGGACGGCCGCGACTCCGGCCCTGGCCGGTCCGTTCGCGCTCAGTTCCGGTGGACTCGGACTTTTGGCCGCGCGGATTGTCCTGATTTTTTCCGGGGCTGTCCTTTTTGCCTGGACCATGGTCCGGCCGTCGTCCTCCGACAATCCTCGCTCCCTCGTGCGCGTCAGCGCCTGCGCCCTGATCTGTGTCCTGGCCGGCGAGGTGCTGGGGCGGCTGCTTTTCTACGGGTCCTATCTGCGGGTGGGGTTGTAGCGTGAACGCCGCGCTTTCCGCGACCCGGGGCCTGCCGGAGATGCCCGCCGGATCGGACACGACGGACATGCTCAGGGGCGCTTCCCTGGCCTGCCGGTTCTTCAGCCGGGTGTTTCACGAGGCCCCGGGGAAGGACGTTTTATCCGCCCTGCGTGAACAGGACCTGCTTTCCTCCTGGCCTCTGCCCGGCGAAAGCCCCCAGGCCCGCCTGGGCCTGGACCTGCTTGCCCGCTCCCTGGAAAAGGAGACGCCTTCCCTGATCTGCGAGGACTTCACCGCGCTGTTCATCGGCCCTGTCAATCCCCTGCGGCAGTGGGAGTCGACCTGGACGACCGAGGAACGCCTGCTCTTCGGGGAACCGACCCTGGCTGTGCGCGAATGCTACGCCCGGCTGGGAATGGCCGTGTCCGGGACGGTCCCCGAGGATCACATCGCCCTGGAGTTGGAGTTCCTCGGCGAATTGCTGCAGCGGGCGGCACAGGCCCGGGAGAACGGCGAGCCCGCCATGGCGGCGGCCTGGATGGAGGAGGCGGAAACCTTTTTCGCCGGACATCTGGGGCGCTTCGCCGGCTCGTTTCTCCTGGAACTGGGACGGCGCGCCGCCACGGACTTCTACCGCGGGGCGGCCCTGCTTTTCCGGGCCACCCTGGATACGTTGGAAACCATTCACCCCCCTCGGCCGGCGGGGCAGGGACCTGACCATGGCTGACCGATCCATACCAAGGGCCATGACCCGCCGATCTTTCCTGTTGCGCGTCACCGGAGTCGGCAGCCGGGCGGAAGGCCCGGCGCCGGCCCCGGGATGCGCGGTTGGACGTGTCCGGATCGCGGTGCGGGGGGCGTGCCTGGCCTGCGGCGCCTGCGCCAGGGCCTGCCCCGGCAAGGCGCTCCGTCTCTCCACCGGGGAATGCGCTTTCCAGCTTCTGTTCCTGCCCGGATTATGCACGGACTGTGGCTTGTGCCTGAATATCTGCCTGGCCGGGTGCCTGGCCCGTGTTCCCGGTGAGGCCTTCCCCGGAGACGACACGCCTGACATTCTGGCCGAGGGCCCTCTTGCGTGCTGCCGCCGCTGCCGCATGGCCACGACGTCCCTGGACGAGGCCGGCTACTGTCCGGTCTGTGCCCGGTCCCGAAATCGAATCTCCTAGCCGGGAAACGGCGCCCCGCAACGTCAGTGCGGCTTTGGCCGTCGCCCCCTTCCTGCCGCGTTACCTTCACAGGCCGGTCTCGCCGTTATCGCTTTTTTTCCGGCTCTCTCCAAAGGCGTGACTGGTCCGCGGCAACGCAACGAAAATTCATTGTAATTCAAGGTTATTATGTTATGTTGTCCCCATCCGGAACGACGGGGGGAACATGGGCGGGCGTTATTCCCAAAAACTCCGGTCGACGCCGTGGTTTCTCGTCGCAACCGCTTCCTGGTGGCCATCCCGGGCGCGGGCCGGTGATAACGGATCTTTGGGCCGTGATCCCTGGGCGGCGGTGCTTTCGTTCTCCATGGGCGGGTGAGGCATGATCATGGCTATGTTGGCCATTGCCGCCGGTTTGCCGCTTTTGGTGTGGAGCGCCGACCGGTTCGTGAAAGGGGCGGCCGCGACAGCCCGGCATTGCGGCATGTCGCCGCTCCTTATCGGCATGGTGATCGTCGGTTTCGGCACCTCCACCCCCGAGATGACTGTTTCCGCGCTTGCTGCCGGGCGGGGCCATCCGGAAATCGCGTTGGGCAACGCCTACGGTTCGAACATCGCCAACATCGGACTCATCCTGGGCCTGACGGCGCTTCTGCGTCCCATTGTCGTACATACCCGGGTGCTGCGCATGGAACTGCCGATTCTGGCCCTGGCCACGGCCCTGGCAGCCTGGCAGACATGGGACGGTGAAATCACCCGCCGCGAGGCCCTGATGCTCCTTGCCGTGTTCCCTGTCCTTTTGGGTTGGATCATCCGCCAAGGCCTGCGCATCAAGGCTGATGCGTTGGGCCGGGAGATGGCGCGCGAACTGAACATCCACGCCATGCCGATAGGTCGGTCGATCGTGTGGATCGCCTCCGGGCTGGTTGTCTTGGTGGCGAGTTCCAATCTCCTAGTCTGGGGGGCGGTGGCGTTGGCACGCTGGATGGGTGTCGGCGAGCTGTTTGTCGGCCTGACCGTTGTGGCCGTCGGGGCTTCGCTGCCGGAATTGGCCTCGTCGATCTCGGCCGCGCGTCAGGGAGAATACGATATCGCCCTCGGAAACATCCTTGGCTCCAACCTGTTCAACACCCTGGTCGTGGTCGGCATTGCCGGCGCGGTCGAGCCCATGGCCGTCGGGACCGAGGTCGTGTTCAGGGATGTCCCGGTGATGACGATCCTGACGTGGTCCTTGTTTCTCCTGGCCCGGGGCGGCCCGGGGCGCGGACGCATCAGCCGTTTTGGCGGTGCGCTTCTGCTCGGGGGCTATCTGTGCTATGTCGTAATCCTGGCGTATGGCAGTTTTGGAGAATAGGGACAGTCTGTCTTTTTTCGGCTTCGGGGAATATCCGGTCGGTTGACAACCGGCCGGGCTTCGCGTTTTGGTAGCGGTGTCTGGCCGGGGTTCCGCCGCCACGGCGCGCCCGCCGTGTCTACGGGGCGGGGGACCGGCTTCCCGGGTCGCAAACGTCGGCGCATCGGCCCTTTTTACGATTCCGCGCGAGGGCAGCCCCATGGACGACAATAAGAGACGCCGCAGCAGGGTGGAGGCGCAGTTCGACGCCTTTGTGCTCCTTGGAGACGAAAAGATTCCCGTGCATACCCGGAACATCAGCATGAAAGGGGTGCTTTGCGCGTACGATCCCCGGTTGAAGGCCGGGGTGGAGTGCGTGCTTCTGTTTATCCTGACCAAGGAGATTCGATTCCGGATCGCCGCCCGCATCGTACGCAGTCTGGAAACGGGCACGGCCATCGATTTTCAGAGCATGGACGAAACCGCGTTTTTTCATCTGCGCAATATCGTGCGATATTCTTCCGAGGATGCCGACCGCATCGACAGGGAGTTGGAAACTCCTGCTTTTTCCCGGAAGGACACGAGGCAATGATTCCGAAACAACAGTGCGTGAGGTCCAGGATGTGGGGCGGGGGAGTATCCGGTGTCTTGGCGGTGGGCCTTGCGGTCTTTTTTTTCGTGCTCCCGGGCAGATGTCTGGCCGACGGCCGCAATGAGGTCATAAACGCCGTGGAGGCCGAAAAGCAGGGGGACTACACCTTGGCTGCGGCCTGTTACGCCAAGGCCCTCGAGGCCGCCGACCTGTCCGGGACGGGAAAGGCCATGGTGCACGCCGCCAGGGCCGATCTTTTGGCCTCCCAGGGCCGTCCGCACGAGGCGGTCAAGGAGTATGACGCGGCCCTGGTCATCGCCCCCGAACAAGCCGACTTCTTTTTCAACCGAGGCAACCTGCTGTTCGCCATGGGCCGCTACGACGAGGCCATCGCCGATTTCACCCAGGCCATCGAACTCGACGCCAAGGACGCCGGGGCCTACAACAACCGGGGTTCGGCCTGGTTCGCCAAGGGCAACCTGGACAGCGCCCTGGCCAACTACACCATGGCCATGGAGCTTCTTCCCGCCGACGCGGGATTCGTGATCAACCGGGGCAGGGTCTGGCTGATAAAGGGCGACGAGGAACGGGCCAGGGCTGATTTCGCCATGGCCAAAAGCCTGGACCCGAACATCAGGACGCCCCTGGACTGATTCCTGTCCTCTCGCACCAGGCGGGACGAACGGTGGCGGGCCGTCAATCCACGCGGTAGTGGCAGCCCAGGGATTTCTTGTTGCGCATGGCCGCAAGGGTCACCAGATAGGCCGCCTGGCTGCCGTGGAACAGGTCGATGATGGGCTTGCTCAGCGGCGTCTCCCGATAGAAATCGTGCAGGTGCTTGTTTAAGTCCCGCAGATCCTCGAAGGCCCGCATCAGGCGCGACGAGGAGCGGTTGATGCCCACGTAGTTCCACATGGTGTTGCGGATGGTGGCCCAGTCCTGGGCGATAAGCGCCGGGTCCTCGTTGCGGTTCTGACCCGGAGCGACCCAATCCGGGATGCATTCGGACAGCTTGCGGCCCATGGCCGCATTCTTGGCGCAGCGGCGGCCGATGTCCCGGCCCACGCTATGACCCCACAACAGACATTCCAGAAGCGACGTGCTGGCCATGCGGTTGGCCCCGTGCAGTCCGGTGCAGGCGCATTCCCCTGCGGCGTAGAGGTGTTCCATGCTGGTGCGGCCGTGCACATCGGTCAAAAGGCCGCCGCAGAAGTAGTGGGCCGCCGGGACCACGGGAATGGGCTGCACCGTGATGTCGATGCCCACCGATTTGCACTTCTCGTAGATATTGGGAAAGTATTCCCTGAGGTTTTTGACATGGTTGGCCGCGTCCAGATAGACGCAGTCCTCGTCGGTGCGCAGCATCTCCTCCAGGATGGCCCGGGTGACGATGTCCCGGGGCGCCAGGTCGGCCCTGGGGTCGTAGCGCTTCATGAACTGTTCGCCCTTGGCG
>JBMONM010000007.1:0-2939 GCA_049324675.1 Thermodesulfobacteriota bacterium | reverse complement strand
CGGAGTATAATCACTGGGCAGGGTCACCTCCACGGTCACGGGCGTGGGATTGAAAATGCCGTGGCGGATGCCCACCCGGATGCGGGTGCCGGGCATCAGGCTCGCGGCCGGGACGTGAACGATCTGCTCGTCGTCGAGCTGGTGCAGAAGCCAGGCTTTGATGCTGCCCCACAGCCCCCTGGTCAGGTCCATGGAAATGCGGCGTTCGCCCCAGTGGAAGGCGAGTTCCCGTTTCGTTTTCGGGGAAACGCCGCGACCGGCGTCGCGCACCTGCCGGTAGATGTCCTGGAAGACCTGCCTGGCGAAGGGATCCTTGAGCAGGTCTTGGAGGACCTCCTCGCGCCGGAAATAAAACCCGGTATGCGGACCGGCGGTTTTGGCCGCCTTGCGGTAGGCCTCCCGGCCCCTGTGCTGGCGGAAGGATTGGGATTGCCCGTCCGCCCCGGGATCGAAGCGCTGGCGTTGGGCGGTCGTGTCGGCCTCCGGCGGGGTTTCCTCCTTGCTTGGGTGCGCGTGCTTGATCAGCAGATAGGCTTCGTTGAGTTTTTGAAAGCGGCGTTTTGCCCCGGGATCGTCGGGATTGAGATCCGGGTGCAGGGCGAAGGCCAGCTTGCGGTAGGCGGATTTGATTTCCTCCATGTCCGCTTTTGGGGTGACCCCCAGGATGCGGTAGCCTTCCTCAATCCGCATGGCGGACGGTCCCCTGTGGCGCGGAAACGGAGGAGGATGCGGCGATCCGGTCGAGGACCAGGGCCTCGGGGGTGCTCGCGTCCCGGACGCTTTTCTGGTTTTGTTGATCCGTGGCCGGTGGACCGGATGTCCGTCCGATGCCCTGGTCATGCAGATAGCGCAGTCCCTGGCGCACGAATTCCTCGTGGGACACCTTTCCGTTGATGCCCGGACAGAGGTCCTGGGCCATCTCCCAACTGACGGCGTCGATGAGGTTGCCCCGGAAAAAGGGCCAGGCCCGGCAGATGTCTGGCCGGGCCGGATGGACGCCGCAGCCGTGGCCCTCGACGAAAAAAACGCAGTAGCCGTCGTCGCGGCTTTTCAGGCGGTATTTCCCCCCCGCGTATACGGCGGATTCGGACAGAAAGCGTTTCCTGTCGAGGCCGAGATGTCGGCGGAGCCGTCGGATGTCCGTCTCGGCGAGGATGATGCCGCCCTCGCCCTGGCAACAATGACCGCAACGACGGCAGGTAAAGGCCGAATCCTTGGACATGGGCATGCCTTACGCCAGAAGTCGTTGGTGTTCAAGCATCAGGCAACGGTCGGACACTACGGTGACCGGCAGTCCCGCAAGGATGGACACGGCATCGGGGCTGGTGATGCCGGACTGCATCCAGAATATCCTGGGCAGGGGGACCAGGGATGCGGCCTCGCGGGCATGTCCCGGGCAGTGTTCCGGAGCCCGGAACAGGTCCACGATGTCGATGGGGCCGGGAACATCGGCCAGGCTGGGGTAGGCCGCAAGGCCCCAGACGGTCTTGCGTACCGGGTGGACCGGAAAGATCGTGAATCCGGCCTGGAGCAGATACCGCCCCACGCCGTCGACCGGTGATCCGGGTCGGTCTTTGGCCCCCACCACGGCGATGGTGCGGCAGTCGCGAAGAAGCGCGCGCAGGGTTCTGTCGTCGTCAAGCATGGGTTCGCCCCGGGTTTTCGTCCATGAAAAAAAGGTGTATCGGCCTCGAAACGCCGCCGCGCATGGCGCGGCAAAAGGATCGATTCATGCCCCAGCCCGGTTCCGTGCGTCTTTCCCGTGAGGAGGCCGCGCGCCTGTGGGAGGAGACCGACGTCTTCATCCTGGGCCGCATGGCCCATGAGATGCGCCTGCGCCTGCACCCGGATCGCGTCGTCACCTATATCGTGGACCGCAATATCAATTATACCAATATCTGCGCCTGCGGCTGTCGGTTCTGCGCCTTTTTCCGGGCTCCGGGACAGCCGGGCGGCTATGTGCTCACCCGGGAGGAACTGGCCGACAAGGTCCGGGAAACAGAAGAACTCGGCGGCTATCAGATCCTGTTGCAGGGCGGCATGAATCCTGACCTGGGCCTGCCGTTTTATACCGGCATGCTGTCCTTTCTGAAAGAACGCTTCCCCGGTGTGGCCGTCCATGGTTTTTCTCCGCCGGAAATCGTCTTTCTGGCCGCAAAGGAAAACATCCCCATAGCCGCTCTTATTGCCGAACTCAAGGCTGCCGGCCTGGATTCCATTCCCGGCGGCGGGGCCGAGATCCTGGTGGACGAGATTCGCTCCAGGGTGTCTCCCAACAAGTGTCCGGCCGGACAGTGGCTTGAGGTCATGGAAATCGCCCACGGCATGGGGCTTCGCACCACGGCGACCATGATGTTCGGCGTGGGCGAAACCATCGGCCAGCGCCTCCAGCACCTCGACGCGGTCCGTTCCCTTCAGGACCGAACCGGCGGTTTCACGGCCTTCATTCCCTGGACCTACCAGCCCGCCAACACCAATCTGCCGGCCCCGGAGCTTTCCTCCTGGGAATACCTGCGATTTCTGGCCCTAAGCCGCCTCTATCTGGACAACGTCCCGAACATCCAGGCCTCCTGGGTCACCCAGGGACCCAGGATCGGGCAGGTGGCCCTTTTCTTTGGGGCCAACGACTTCGGCTCGACCATGATCGAGGAAAACGTGGTGGCCGCGGCCGGGGTGAGCTTCCGCCTGCCCGAGAAGGAACTGCGCCGTCTGGTGCGGGACGCGGGGTTCACCCCGATGCGGCGGAACATGGATTACAGCCCGAGGAATCCGGATTAGCCGAGTTCTTTCAGGCCGTATCCGTGTCGGTTCTTCCTGTCGTCAGAAACACTCCCGCCAGCACCACGATGGCCGCGACGTACTGGGCGGGTTCCAGGCGTTCATCGAGGACCAGCCAGGAAAAAAGCAGGGTGAACACGGGAATCAGGTTGATGAACACC
>JBMONM010000006.1:0-2982 GCA_049324675.1 Thermodesulfobacteriota bacterium | reverse complement strand
GAATGCCCGAATGGTGAGGGGGGAGGGATGCCTCCGGCGGCCAAAGGGGGCATCGCCCCCCTTGGAATCCCCGAACGGAAAACGTGGTTCGTGCTGTGTCTCTCTTCCGAACAGCCGCGACAGGCTGAAATATACGGGCCGGGCGCAAACCCCGAACCCGGCCCGCCAGCGGTCATTTTCCCTGGGGAATCCGGGCTGTGGCCTTTTGCCCGGAATCCGGCTAGGGATGGCCTAAGACGCCCCGCCGCCGGAGGAATCCCTTATGATCGAGACCGTCGTGGCCGCGCCCCTGGCGCTTTCCATCCACTGGGACGGGGACATGATCCGCGAACTGAAACTGCGCTGGTCCGATGGCCGGGACGGCGATCCCGTGGCCGTCCCCCACATGGTCACCGAAACCGGCCGGGCCATGCAGGCCGCCGTGTCGCGCTACGTCGCGGGGAAAGCCCCGGCCTGGCCCGAACTGCCCCTGGATTTCTCCCGGCTGTCGCCGTTTTGCCGGGGGGCGCTCACGGCCCTGGCCACGGTCGCCGCCGGGACCACGACGACATACGGGGAACTGGCCGCCATGGCCGGCAATCCCGGGGCGGCGCGGGCGGCCGGGCGGGCCATGGCCACGAATCCATTCCCCCTGGTGCTGCCCTGCCACCGGGTGGTGGGGAAAAACGGGGCCTTGACCGGATTCGGGCCCGGACTGCCCATGAAACGCTGGCTCCTCGGCCTGGAGGGGGCGCTGTCGGCGTAAGCCACGCCACCGGGTCGAGTTGTGACACCATAAAAAAAGTAGGGGCAGCGCATGTTCACCGGACTGGTCATGGGCCTGGGGCGCATCACCGCCTTGGCGCGCACGGGTCGCGAGACGCGGCTTTCGGTCGCCGCCCTTTTCCCCCTGCCGGACATCGAGATCGGCGAGTCCATCGCGGTCAACGGGGCCTGCCTGACAGTGGAGACGGCCGGTACAAACGAATTTTCCGCCTACGCCTCGGCCGAGACCATGGGCCGCACCAGCCTGGGAGCGCTCAAGACCGGAAGCCTGGTCAACCTGGAACGGGCGCTTCGCCTGGGCGACCGCCTGGGCGGGCACATGGTGTCCGGACACGTGGACTGCCTGGCCGAGGTGGAGTCCGTGGCCCCGGCGGGACAGTCGCGCATCTATCGTCTGCGCTTTCCGGCCGGACACGGGGAGATGGTGGTGCCCAAGGGCTCGGTGGCCCTGGACGGCATAAGCCTGACGGTCAACGAATGCGGCCCGGACTTCCTGACCGTGAACATCATCCCGGAGACCCAAAAGGCGACCACGGTTTCGGGATGGAAACCGGGCACGGCGGTGAACATGGAGACGGACGTGATCGGCAAGTACGTGCGGCGCATGCTCGGTCCCTACCTGCCCGCGGGGGCGGCGCGGGATTCCGGAAACGCGCCCTCCGCCGGAGTCCTGACCGAGGCCTTCCTGCGCGACCATGGTTTCTAGGGAAGGCCGGGAGACGGGCCTTGCCTTGCCCTGCCGCGTTCTGTACGGTATTGCCCCTTCCGGTCCGGATCGGGCCTGAAGCACCACGAACACCCGGGACCTTCCGGATACGTCCGGAATCGGTCCCGCATGAAGGTTACTGATATGCCCATCTGCAGCACCGAAGAAGCCATCGAGGAGATCCGCCAGGGGCGGATGGTCATCCTGGTGGACGACGAGGACCGGGAAAACGAGGGCGATCTGACCATCGCCGCCGAGAAGGTCACCCCGGAGATCATCAATTTCATGGCCACCCACGGCCGGGGCCTGATCTGCCTGCCCATGGCCCCGGAACTCATCGACCGCCTGGGTCTGCCCATGATGACCGACCACAACAAGTCGCCGTTCGGCACCGGGTTCACCGTGTCCATCGAGGCCAAGCGCGGCGTGACCACGGGCATCTCGGCATTCGACCGGGCCACCACCATCCTGACCGCCGTGGCCGAAGGCGTGGGCCCCGACGACATCGTCACCCCGGGCCACGTCTTTCCGCTTCGGGCCAAGGAGGGGGGCGTTTTGGTCCGGGCCGGCCAGACCGAAGGCGGTGTGGACCTGGCTAGGCTTGCGGGTTTGAAACCCGCCGCCGTGATCTGCGAGATCATGCGCGACGACGGCAACATGGCCCGCATGCCGGACCTGGTCGAATTCGCCACGAAACACGGCCTGAAAATCACCAGCGTGGCCGACCTGATCCGCTACCGCATGAAGTTCGGGCACCTGTCCGTGAGCAAGGTGGCCGAGGCCGACCTGCCCACCTGCTACGGCCATTTCCGCACCGCGGCTTTTTGCGCGGACACGGACTCCCGGGCGCATCTGGCCGTGATCAAGGGCGAGATCAAACCCGGCGAGCCCACCCTGGTGCGGGTGCACAGCGAATGCCTGACCGGCGACGTGTTCGGTTCCTGCCGCTGCGACTGCGGCGGCCAGTTGCAACGGGCCCTGCGCATGATCGAGGCCGAGGGCAAGGGCGTGGTGCTGTACATGCGCCAGGAGGGCCGGGGCATCGGGCTGGCCAACAAGATCCGGGCCTACTGCCTCCAGGACCAGGGCCTGGACACGGTGGACGCCAACGTCAAGCTCGGATTCAAGCCGGACCTGCGCGACTACGGCATCGGCGCGCAGATTCTGGTGGCCCTGGGCGTGACCAAGATGCGGCTTATGACCAACAACCCGAAAAAGATCGTGGGGCTCGAAGGCTACGGCCTGGAAGTGGTCGAACGGGTGCCCATCGAGATCGATCCCGGCGAACAGAACGCCTGCTACCTGCGCACCAAGAAGGAACGGATGGGACACCTCCTGCACATGCCCGAAACCGGCGGCACAAAATAGGCCGCCTCGCAAGGAACGCACGCCATGCAACACATCCGCACCGTGGAAGGCAAGCTCCAGGCCGAGGGCCTGAAATTCGCCATCGTGGCCGGCCGGTTCAACGACTTCATCACCGAGAAACTGATCGCCGGGGCCGTGGACTA
>JBMONM010000005.1:0-3001 GCA_049324675.1 Thermodesulfobacteriota bacterium | reverse complement strand
CCCTTCTTTTCGGCCCCCCGGACGGCATGCCGTCCGGGGGGCCGAAAAGAAGGGGGAGGGCGGCCTAGCCGAAGGAGCGGGCGAACAGGTCGGCGATGGCCTGGTGGCCGGAGTCTTCCAGAAAGCGGGTGCCGGTGCCCGTGAAATGGGTCTGGGTGATGACCGGCTGGTCGATGGGCTGGCTTTTGACGCCCTTGTAGGCGAACCACTGCCGCTTTTCCTGGCAGAAGACGTAGAGGGGCTTGTTGCACAGCTTGGCGAACTCCGCGCCCCAGCCCGTGCCGCCCGTGACCGTGCCGTCCTCGTGGATGGTCCCGACCACGAAGACCTCCAGTCCCGAATCCACCTGGTGCATGATGGTCCGAAGGACCATGCGGATATGGGGGGCGTTGCTGAAGTTGCGGTTGAGGAGCTTGGAGACGTAGCTCAGGCTCACGTCCTTGCGCGCCAGTTCCTCCAGGGTGAGCACCCGAAGTCCCCGGGTACGCTCGATCTTGTGGCCCTCGAAGGTGTAGTTGACCTCCTGGACGCCGTAGCGTTCGGCCTGGCGTCCGAACTCAGCCTCGGCGCCCTGGGCTCCGCCGCTGAACAGGGTATACATGGACGCGTCTGTCATGATGGCTCCCGTGATGTTGTGATTCCGGCGGTCAAGGGATCTGGGGATGCCGCCGGGGAGAACATTGTGCACGTTCCCGGCGGCCGATGCAACCGGGGCTCCGGGAAGCCCGGATGGCGACGCCGCGCACCGTTTCCCTCACCGGGCCGTCCGGGCGTACATGCGCGTTCCGAGCCACTCCAGGACCAGGGACGGGTTGACCTGGGTCACCAGGGCCTCCTGGCACTCGGCCAGGAGCACGTCGAAGAAACGCACCCCGCCCGGATCGGGCAGTTCCGCCAGGTAGCGGCCAAGCCCCGACACGGGCCGTCCGGACAATGCCTCGGACAGGGCCCGGGAACAGGCCAGAAGGATGTGGTCGGCCAGAAGCCTGGTCACCCGGCCCTTGGCGCTGGTGCGCGCGAACCACCCGCGTCCGGTGCGGTAGAATGCGGCCAGGGCGTCGGCCCACTGCGCCGGGTCCTCGTCGCCGAGTTCCCGCGGGACGGCCGGTTCCTCGGGATCGGGCCAGGCCAGGGTGAGGACGAAGGACCGGGACACCAGGGTCGGAAACAGGCGTTCCCGCTGCGGGGCCAAAAGCATGAAGCAGTGGCCGGGGCGGGGGTCCTCCAGGGTCTTGAGCAGGGAGTTGGCGGCTTCGATGGACAACGACTGGGCCTCGGCCAGGATCACGGCCCGGTATCCCTCGCCGCGCGGCGGTTCGCCGGCCTTCTGGCGCACCTCGCGCACGTCCTCGACCTTGATGGTTCCGGCCAGGCCGTCGAGCAGGATCAGATCCAGATGCACCCGCTCCCGGATCTGGACGCAGGCGGGGCATTCCCCGCACGGCGCGTCCGGGCGGGCGCAGTTGAGCCGGGCCGCGAAAAAAAGCGCCGCAGCCAGACGTTCGTCGGCCCGACCGCCCTCGACGACCAGGGACTGGGGCGGGGCCGCGGCCAGCCGGTCGAACCGCTCCAGGATGCGGGTCTGACGCGGGGATATCCCGAAAGCCCCGGCGTTCACTTCCGCCGCCTCACGCGCGTTCGATGGTCTGCCGCCGGTCCGGGCCCACGGACAGGATCGCACAGCGGGTGCCCAGGGCCTGTTCGATGCGCGAGACGTATTCCCGCGCGGCCAGGGGCAGGTCCTCCCAGGCGGTGATCCCCGAGATGTCCTCCTCCCAGCCGGGCATGGTTTCGTACAGGGGCTCCACGTGTTCCAGGGCGTTTTCCTCCTGGGGCGGATATTCGTGGACCTTGCCCTTGTAGCGGTAGCCGATGCACAGCTTGAGCTCGAAAAGGCCGCTCAAGACGTCGAGCTTGGTCAGGGCGATCTCGGTGGGGCCGGAGAGCCTGGCCGCCTCGCGCAGAAGGACCAGATCCAGCCATCCGCAACGCCGTCTGCGGCCGGTGGTGGCCCCGAATTCGCCTCCATGGGACTGGAGATAGTCGCCCACCGTGCCGAAAAGCTCGGTCGGGAACGGCCCCGAGCCCACCCGGGTGGTGTAGGCCTTGACCACGGCCACGATGCGCGTCAGCACCGACGGGGCGCAACCGCTGCCGGCCGCCGCCTGTCCGGCCACGGTGTTGGAGGAGGTCACGAAGGGATAGGTGCCGTGGTCGATGTCCAGGTGGGTGCCCTGGGCGCCCTCGAAGAGCACGTCGCCCCCGCCCCCGAGGGCCTTCTGGATCTCCGTGGACACGTCGCCCAGATGCGGGACGAGGCGTTCGGCCACGGGCGAGACCGCCTCGAACACGGCCTGCGGGTCCAGGGCCGCAAGACCGTAGAGGCCGGTAAACAGGGCGTTTTTCTCCACCAGGGCGGCCGCGATCTTTTTCCGCAGCAGGTCGGGATCGGCAAAATCCCCGGCCCGGATGCCGATGCGGGCCATCTTGTCCTCGTAGCACGGCCCGATGCCCCGGCCCGTGGTGCCGATCTTGGCCCCGGCCCGAAGCGTCTCCCTGGCCCCGTCCAGGACCCGGTGGTAGGGCATGATCACCTGGGTCTTCTTGCTGATGATAAGCCGGCCGGGCGAGACATCCACGCCCCGGCCGGCCAGGGTGTCCATTTCCCGGCACAGGACTTCGGGATCCAGCACCACGCCGTTGCCCACCAGACAGGTGGTGCCCGGACGCAGGATGCCCGAGGGGATCAGGTGCACGATGGTTTTCTCGCCTCCGACCACCAGGGTATGTCCGGCATTGTTGCCGCCCTGGAAGCGGACAACGGCCTGGGCGTTTTCCGTCAACAGGTCTACGATCTTGCCCTTGCCCTCGTCGCCCCATTGGGCGCCGTGGACCACGATGCCCCGTCCGGCGGCGGTAGCGCGTTCGACCATGGCCGTCATGCCTCCCCGTCATCCTTGGGCCGCAGGGTCAGGAGCTTGCCCTTTTTGCCGGCATCGGC
>JBMONM010000004.1:0-25497 GCA_049324675.1 Thermodesulfobacteriota bacterium | reverse complement strand
TTGGAAGGAGGGTCCAGGGAGGAAACTTTTCTCAAAAAGTTTCCTCCCTGGCCGCCGGGGGCATCCCTTCCCCCTCCCTGCGGTTGAAATAGCGGCCCGGGGTCACCCCCAGGGCGCGCCTGAACATGGCGATGAACGCGCTTTGGCTTTCGTAGCCCAGATCCAGGGCCACGGCCGTGACCGGCTCCCCGGCGGCCAGTTTGCGCAGCGCGGCCAAAAGCCTGGCCTGTCTGCGCCAGATGCGGAAGGTCAGTCCCGTCTCCTTGAGAAAAAGGCGCAGCAGGGTGCGGTCTCCGGCCCCGGCCGAAAGGGCCAGTTCCGGCAGGGTGCGCCGGTCCCCGGGGTCGTCCAGAAGATGCCGGCACAGGCCCGAAAGGCGGGGGTCCCGGGGCATGGGCAGGTACAGGGAGGCCGTCGGCAGGACCCGCATCTGGTCCAGGATCACGGCCATGATCCGGCCGTCGGGACCGTGGGGGTCATAGTCGCGGGGGAACGTGCAGGCGTGGATGATCAGTTCCCGAAGGAGCGGGGAGACCGGCACCACGCGGCATGAGGACGGCATGTGCGGCGCGGCCCCGGGCAGGATGTACAGGGTCTTGAGCGAGAGCCGGCCGTAGGCGCGCACGTGGTGAAGGGTCATGGCCGGCACCCACAGGGCCAGATGCGGCGGCGTGACCCAGATGCCGTCCGGGGTGGTGATGGTCATGACTCCGGCCGAGGCATGGACGATCTGGGCCCGGAGATGGCGGTGCGGCGGGCTTGACCGGGAAGGCGGAATATCCCGGAAATCGGCCAGGACCGGCCGCGAGGGGTCGGGGTTGTCGCCCTGTTCGCTCGGAGGCGGGCCGGTTTCGGGGTGCGGTCCTGTCGGATTCGAGCTATTCTTCGTCATATTGTCGAGACACACTAGCGGCAAGTTCGGGTAGGAGCAAGGCCGTCGGGGGCGCGGAAGCGAAAAGGCCCCCGCGAGGAAAGATCGCATGAACCGCCGCCAGGTTACTCTTTTGACTTTGGCCCACATGTTCACGGACATCAACCAGGGGGCCCTGCCCGCCCTGCTGCCCCTTTTGATTCCCCGCCACGGCCTGTCCTACGCGGCGGCGGCGGCCGTGGTGTTCTCCTCCAACATCGCCTCCACCGTGGTCCAGCCGGCTTTCGGGCATCTGGCCGACAAGGTGTCCTGGCCGTGGCTGCCGTCGGCGGCCCTGGCCATGGCCTGCCTGGGCCTGGGGATGACCGGCCTGGCCCCGGCCTATCCGTTGCTGCTTCTGTCGGCGGTGGCCTGCGGCGTGGGTGTGGCCGCGTTTCATCCCGTTGGCGCCCAACTGGTCAACCTCCATGCCGGGGACCGGAAGGCCGGGGCCATGAGCATCTTCGGGGTGGGCGGCACCATGGGCTTCACCCTGGGCCCCATCCTGGCCGCCCTGGCCACGGGCTGGTGGGGCCTGGACGGCACGGCGGCCCTGGCCGGCCCGGGCTGCCTGATGGCGGTGATCACGGCCTGGGCCTTCACCCGGGCCCCGAGGCGGGCGTCGGGCCGGGACACGGCCACGTCCGAACCGGAGACCGGCAGGGCGGCCTGGGGGGCGTTTGTGCGCCTGGCGGGCACGGTGGTCGGCCGGTCCATGCTCTTTTTCGGCCTGAACACGTTTATTCCCCTGTACTGGATCAACGTCCTGGGGCAGTCCGAGCGGGCCGGGGCCACGGCCCTGACCGTGTTCGCGGCCTCCACGGTGGTGGGCTCGCTGGCCGGCGGGCGTCTGGCCGACCGGCACAGCAAGCCGCGCATCATCTTTTTCAGCTACCTCGCGGTGATCCCCATGATCCCCGTATTTTTGTCCATGACCACGCCCCTGGCGGCCCTGGCCATGCTCGTGCCCATGGGCCTGGGGATGTCCGTGCCGTACAGCGCCATGATCGTCCTGGGCCAGAGCTACCTGCCCGGGCGCATCGGGCTGTCCTCGGGGGTGACCCTGGGGCTGGCCATCTCCCTCGGCGGCATCGCCGCGCCGATCCTGGGCATGATCGCCGACGCCCACGGCCTGCACACGGCCCTGACCACGACCCTGATCCTGCCCATGGCGAGCGCGGCCATCGCCTGGACCCTGCCCGAGCCGGAGGCGGCCCTGGCCCGGCTTGAGTCCCTTTCCTGAGACGTTTCGACCGGCCCCGCCGGCGCGCCCGGCGGCCGTCCCTTCCGGCCTTCCGGTCCCTCTGAAACGCAAAGGGCCTTGCCTTGCCGGGGAAGGCCCTCTATTCTGGGGCAAAGAGAACCCGCGACGCCTTGGCGCGCCGGCCCGCATCCCCGGGCGCGGCACGGCCGGCGCGCGCCCGGAATCGCCATGCCCACGACCGCAGCCCCATCCGACATTCCCGCCTCCGGCGACCCCGCCGTATCCGGCGCGGCGAACCGGCCGCGACGCCCCTTCCGCGCCGCCGGGATTCCGCCCTTCCACGGAGGCCGGCCGTGAGCCTGAGCAACCTCGACTCCCTGTTCAAGCCCAATTCCGTGGCGGTCATCGGGGCCACCAACGAACCCGGCCACGTGGGCGCGATGCTGATGAAGAACCTTTTGGGGGGCAAGTTCCTGGGCCCGGTCATGCCCGTCAATCCCGGGCTCGACGCGGTGTCCGGGGTGCTGTCCTACAAGTCCGTGGACACCATGCCGCTCACCCCGGACCTGGGGGTCATCTGCACCCCGCCCGAGACCGCCCCGGACTATCTCAAGGACCTCGGCAAACGCGGCACCCGGGCCGCGGTGGTGCTTTCCCCGGGCTACCACAAGCTCACCCGCCAGGAGAAAAGGGCCCTCCAGGCGCGCATGATCGAGGCCGCCGCGCCCTACGGGGTGCGCATCCTGGGACCCAGCGGCCTGGGCCTGATCATCCCGGGCATCGGGCTGAACTGCTCCCTGGCCTCGTCCGACGCCAGACCCGGGCGCATCGCGTTCATCTCCCAGTCCGCCTCGCTTTTCACGGCGGTCCTGGACTGGGCCGGAACCAAGGGCATCGGGTTTTCCTACATCGTGTCCCTGGGCGACCGGGCGGACCTGACCTACGGGGACATCATCGACTACCTGAGTTCCGATCCCAACACCCGCTCCATCCTGCTCTACGTCGAGGCCGTGACCAACGCCCGCACCTTCATGAGCGCCTCCCGGGCCGCGGCCCGCAACAAGCCCGTGCTGGTGATAAAACCCGGCCGCATGTTGTGGACCGTGGCCCCCCCCGGCCCGGACGAGGGCCTGGACGAGGTGTACGACGAGGCCTTCCGGCGGGCGGGCATGCTCAGGGTCTTCGAGGTCGACGCCCTGTTCGACGCGGCCCAGACCCTGGCCCGGTCCCGGCCGCTTCGCGGCGACCGGCTGGCCATCCTGACCAACGGCGGCAGCGTGGGCATGATGGCCGCGGACGCGCTGCTGGCCGGCGGCGGCAAGCTGGCGGAATTCTCCGGGGAGACGCGGGCGGCCCTGGACGAGCTTCTGGGTCCCAACTGGTGCCGCGACAACGTCATCGACATGAGCTTCGACGCCGAGGCCGGGCACTACGAGAAGGCCCTGCGCATCCTGGTCAAGGAACAGGGCGTCAACGCCATCCTGATCATCCACGTGCCGTTTGCCAGCGTCTCGGGCCTGGATGCGGCCAAGGCCGCCTCGGCGGTCCTGGGCAAGTCCTCCCGCACGGTGCTGGCCTGCTGGATGGGCTTCGACCAGACCGGGGAGGAGGTGCGCGAGCTGTCGGGCGCGGGCATCCCCACCTACGAGACCCCGGACAAGGCCGTGGGCGCCTTCGTGCACCTGGTGCGGCACCGCCGCAACCAGGAACTGCTCATGGAGATGCCCGCCTCCCTGCCCACGGAATTCTATCCCGACCCGGACACGGCCAAGGCCGTGGTCGGCCGGGCCGTGGACCAGGGCCGCGAGGACCTGAGCGAACCCGAGGCCAAGGCCGTTTTGACCGCCTACGGCGTTCCGGCCATCGCTTCCCGGGTGGCCCGGGATGCGGAGGACGCCGTGGCCCAGGCCGGGGCCCTGGGGTTTCCCGTGGCCATCAAGATCCTGTCCCCGGACATTCCGCAGCCCTTCGACGTGGGCGGCATCGCCCTGGACCTGGAAAGCCCGGAGGCCGTGCGCGAGACCGCCGAATCCATGCTGGCCCGGGTGGCCGCGATCCGTCCCGACGCCCGGGTGGAGGGCTTCATCGTCCAGGAAATGGGCCGGCGGCTGGGGGCCAGCGAGCTTTTCATCCAGGCCCGGGTGGATCCGGTGTTCGGTCCCTACGTGGTCTTCGGCCGGGGCGGGCTCTCGGGCCGCACCACCAGGGACAAGGCCGTGGCCCTGCCGCCGCTGAACATGTCCCTGGCCCGGGACCTCATCTTCCGCACCCGGATATCGGCGTCTTTGGCCGGCAACGAGGCCGAGCCCGGGGTGGACATCGACGCCATCTGCCTGACCCTGGTCCAGGTCTCCCAACTCATCGCCGACGTGGACCGGATCTGCGAGATCGACGTCAACCCGCTTCTGGCCGACGCCGCCGGGGTCCTGGTCCTCGGGGCCCATGTCCGGGTCGACCTGTCCCGGGAGCCCGACCCCCACCGGCTGGCCATCCGGCCCTATCCCCGGGAACTCGAGGAATGCACGATCCTCAAAAACGGGCGCAAGGTGCTTTTGCGGCCCATCCGCCCCGAGGACGAGCCGGCGCACTTCGAATTCTTCAAGCGCCTGTCCCCCGAGGACCTGCGCTTCCGGTTCTTCGGCGTGGTGCGGGAGCTGTCGCACATGGAGATGGCCAGGCTGACCCAGATCGACTACGAGCGGGAGATGGCCTTTATCGCCACGGCCCCGGACGAGGAGGGAAGGGCCGAGACGCTCGGGGTGGTGCGGGCCTCGACCAAGCCGGACAACTCCTCGGCCGAGTTCGCCATCATCGTGCGTTCGGACCAGAAGGGCCTGGGGCTGGGCCGGATGCTCATGGAAAAAATGGTCCGCTACTGCCGCGAACGCGGCACCAGGATTCTGAGCGGCCAAGCCCTGCTGGAAAACGCCGGCATGCAGGGGCTGGCCCACAAGCTCGGTTTCGACGTGTCCAAGAACTTCGACGAGGAGGTGGCCGAGATGATCCTGGACCTTCAGACCCCCACGCCGAGCTTGCCCAGGACCTGAAACAGGTGGTCGCGGTCGATGGGCTTGGGCACGTAGGCCGTGGCCCCGCCGCGATAAAAGGCCTCCACCACGTTCTTGGGGTCGGACAGGGCCGTGATCATCACCACCTTGGCCTCGAAGCCCCCCTCCGGCCGGGTCCGCGCCTCCAGATCCCGGATACTTCTGAGCAGTTCCTGCCCGTCCATGCCCGGCAAAAGGATGTCCAGGCAGACCAGGTCGTAGGGCTGGCCCCCGGCCAGGGCCGCGTCGAAGACGCGCAGGCCCTCCTCGCCGTCGGCGGCAACGTCGCAGGGGCCGATCTCGGACAGGATGGAAAAAAGCACGTCGCGGCTGGTGGCGTCATCCTCCACGACTAAAATCTTCATGCCCTTGCTCCGTCGGTCGCCGCCCCGGGGAGGGGGCGGCGTTATCGGTTCCCTATCTCCGCGTTTCCCGCGCGCGAGGCCGCGAAATCGACCAGTCGCGGGACGTCCAGGATGAGCGAGATGCTGCCGTCGCCGTTGATGGTTGTCCCGGATATGAAATTGACGTTTTTATATATTTCGTCAAGACTCTTGATCACGGCCTGCTGCCTGCCGACGACCCGGTCCACGGCCAGCCCGATCTCCAGGCCGTCCACCTCGGCCACCACCACCCGCTCATATTCCGGGGCCCGCCCCGCGACCCCGAAAAGCTCCCGCAGATTGACGCAGGGCAGCATCCGGCCCATGCGCTCGACAATGTCCACGGTCTTTTTGTCCGTTCCGACGGTCCGTTCCTGGAATCCGCGCAGGGCCGTCAGCGGCACGATATAGGAGTCCCGGCCGATGACCACGCAAAACCCGTCGATGATGGCCAGGGTCAGGGGCAGCCGGATGCTCAGGGTCGTGCCCCGGCCCGGCTCGCTCTCGATGTCCACGGACCCGCGCAGGGCGTCGATGGCCCGCTTGACCACGTCCATGCCCACGCCCCGCCCGGACAGGTCCGAGACCTTTTCCGCCGTGGAGAATCCGGGCTCGAAGATGAGGCCCAGGAGTTCCCTGCGGTCGGGAGCGGCGTCGGGGGCGAGCAGGCCCGAGGCCTGGGCCTTGCGCCGTATCTTCTCCGGATCGAGCCCCCGGCCGTCGTCGCTGACCCTGATGACCACCTCCCCGCCCACGTGTCCGGCCCACAGCCGCACGGTCCCCCGGGGGGGCTTGTCCGCGCGGGCCCGCTCGTCCGGGGCCTCGACGCCGTGGTCCAGGCTGTTGCGCAGGATGTGCACCAGGGGGTCCTTCAGGCGGTCGATGACGGTCTTGTCCAGTTCCGTTTCCCCGCCCTCGGCCACGAACTCCACGTCCTTGCCCAGGCTCGCGCCCACGTCGTGCACCAGGCGGCGCAGGCTGCCGTAGACCGTGCCGATGGGCAACATGCGCAGGCCCAGGGCGTTGTCGCGCATCTCGTCGGTGAGCCGCTCCAGGTCCTCGGCGATCTGGGCCAGGGCTCCCCGGTCCAGGGCCTGGTTCACGGCCTGGGACAGCCGGGACTGGAGGATGACCATCTCCCCGACCATGTTCACCAGTTTGTCCAGGCGCGACGAATCCACCTTGATGCTCGACACGGCCGGGGGAGGAGGCGGCGCCTCGCCGCCGGTCTTGCGCATGGCCAGCTTTTCCTGGAGGAAGGCGCGCAAAAGCCCGGACAGGGCCTCCGGCTCCCCGGCGTGGTCCCTGGCGATGCCCGCCAGCGTCTCCAGGTCGCCCTCGCGGGGCCGGCCGTCCCCGATCTTCTCCACCCGCACGGCCTCGCCGTCGTCCACGAAGAGAAACACGCCCCGCACGGCCGAAAGGCCCTGGTCCGTGTTCAGGATCACGTCCCAGAAACCGTGCGGCCGCTCGGGATCGTAGGCCTCGAGGGCCGCGGCCTCCCCGGGATGATAGGCCACGGCGTGCCGGCCCAGGCCGGCCAGTTCCTCCACAAGCCCCAGCGGGTCGCACCCGGTCAGGAATGCGTCCCGGGCCGGCCGGTATCTGATCCAGAAGGTCTCCAGGGGACCGCTCAAGGGGGTGCCCGACGTCGGCGGGGCGGCGTCCCGGCCGGCCGGGGCGGCTTCGCCGCCGCCCCCCGCGCCGGCCTGAAGAAGACGGGCGAAACGGCCGAGCAGCGCGTCCGAGGCCGCGGACAGCCCCTCGCCGGACGGATCGGCCAGGAGCAGGGCCTGAAGATGGTCCTTGGCCTCAAGCGTCAGGTTCAGGAGTTCCCGGGTCAGGGGCAGGCTGCCGCTGCGGACCCGGTCGAAGGCGGTCTCCAGGTCGTGGGTGAACCGGGCGATCTCGGTGAACCCGAACATGGCCCCGGAGCCCTTGACGGTATGCAGGTTGCGAAACACCTTGGCCACGCTGTGGGCGTCCCCGGGGTCGGCATGCAGTTCGAGCAGGGCCTCTTCCAGCTTCGCCAAAAGGTCCCGGGCCTCGTCCAGAAAGGTCTGGACCGGATCGTGCTCGGTCATGACGTCCGCCCCCCAAAACGGTTGGCGGCCGCCTGCGGCCCGCCGCCTTCGGGACAAAGCCGGGCCAGGCCCGTCCACCCGGCCGCGAACGCCAGATGCCCCGGCAGGTCGGGCAACAGTTCCAGGTCCACGCCCTTTCGGGCAAAGGCCTCCCGGGCGGCGAGCAGGAGTTCGAAAAAGGACAGGTCGGCCCCGGCGATCCGGGCGAAGCTCACCTGGGTGGGTTCGCCCCGGGCCAGGGCGTCCAGAAACAGGTCCCTGAGCACCCCGGCCACGGCCACGGTGCATTCCCCATCGAGGTCGATACGCATGATCGGCGCTCCTTATTCCGGCCTCAGGCCGCGGCCGGATTGTCCGCCGGGCGGTTCCCCAGCCCTTCCAGGCTCAGGATCTCGTCCGTGGTGAACACCTTTTCCACATCGAGGATCAAGAGAAAGCTGTCGGCATGGCGGGCGATGCCCTTGATGAAGTCGGCCTGGACCCCGGTGCCCATGCGCGGCGGCGGGTCGATCCGGTCCGCCTCGATCTCCAGGACCTCCCGCACCGAGTCGGCGATGGCCCCGATGGCCGCGCTTTTTTCGCCCCGGGCGATCTCCAGGATGACGATGCGGGTGTTGAGGGTCTGTTCGGCCGCGGGCATGCCGAATTTGAGGCGCAGGTCCACCACGGGCACGGCGCTGCCGCGCACGTTGACCACCCCGCGCATGTATTCCGGGGTCTGGGGAATGCGCGTGATCTCGGTCATGTCCAGGATCTCGCGCACGGCATAGATGTCCAGGGCGAAGTGTTCCCTGTCCAGGCTCAGCGTCAGGAACCGTTCGGTTCCGCCGCGTTTGTCGTCGCTCATGGCCTTTCCTCCGGGTTGCGGATGGGAATCGAAACATCGTCCGGCCCCGTCGCCCGCCGCGCGGGCGCGGCGACGCGGCCGGACATCCGGTCGCCGCCGTGAGACGCGCCGCCCGTGGCGGCGACGACTCCCGGCCTCAATACCGGTCGAAGGCCTGGTCGGCGGCATCCCCCTTCCCCGGGGTCAGATGCAGTTTGACGGCCTCCCGCGCTGCCGAGGGCTTTTTCACCGGCTCCGTGGCCCGTTGCCTCCCCTGGGTCTGGGGGAGGGCCTTGGGAGACCGGGAAACGCGCACGGCGTCGGTGGTGAAAAAGGCGATGGAGGCCTGGAGCTGCTCGGCCTGGGCCGAGAGCTCCTCGGAGGTGGAGGCCAGTTCCTCGGAGGCGGCGGCGTTTTGCTGGATGACCTGGTCGAGCTGCTGCAGGGCCTTGTTGACCTGTCCGGCGCCGGTGCTCTGCTCATGGCTCGCGGCGGCGATCTCCTGGACCAGGTCGGCGGTCTTCTGGATGTCCGGCACCAGCTTTTCGAGCAGGGACCCGGCCCGTTCGGCCACGGAGGTGGAATCGGCCGACAGCCTGTTGATCTCGGCGGCCGCGCCCTGGCTGCGTTCGGCGAGTTTTCTGACCTCGGAGGCGACCACGGCGAAGCCCTTGCCGTGCTCGCCGGCCCGGGCGGCCTCCACGGCGGCGTTTAAGGCCAGAAGATCGGTCTGGCGGGCGATCTCCTCGATAATCGAGATCTTCCCGGCAATCTCCTTCATGGCCGCCACGGTCCTGACCACGGCCTCGCCGGATTCCTTGGCGTCCTGGGCGGCCTTGGCCGCGATGGACTCGGTCTGGCGGGCGTTGTCCGCGTTCTGGTCGATGGAGGAGGACATCTGTTCCATGGAGGAGGAGCACTCCTCCACGGCGGCGGCCTGTTCCGAGGCGCCCTGGGACAGGGTCTCGGAGCTGGCGCTCATTTCCTCGCTGCCCGTGGCCACGTTCTCGGCCCCGGCCTGGACCTCGCCCACGATCTCGGTCAGGCGCCGGATCATCTCGGCGATGGCCCGCATGAGCGTGTCCTTTTCGGACCGTTCCTGGACGGTTATGCGCAGGTCGCCCTCGGCCAGAAGCCCGAACTTCCGGGCCACGTCGTCCTCGGCCGCGGCCACGGCGCGCATGGCGTCGGCCAGAACGCCGATCTCGTCCTTCTGGTCGATGGGCAGGTTGCCGCTCAAATCGCCCCGGGACAGGGCCAGGCCGAAATCGGCGCAGGTCTTGATGCCCCTGGAGATCATGCGCGAGAGGACGATGCCGATCACGAGTCCCAGGACCACGGCAACGCCGACGATGGCGAACATTTCGGTGCGCGACTCCTCGTACACCGCCGTGCTTTGCCCCAGTTCCTCCTTGGCCGTCTCCCGGTTGAGCTGGGCCAGTTCCCCCAGAAGCTCGTCCGGCGCGGCCCCGAGCTTGGCCGCCTCGTCCAGCATGTGGGCGACGGCGCCGTCCCGGTCCCCGGCCAGGGCCAGTTCCGGAATCTTTTTCGCGGACGTCCGGTAGGCCTCAAAGGCCGTCCGGAACCTGGCCAGGAGGTCCTTCTCCTTTTCGGACAGATGCCCGGCGGCATAGTCGTCGAGGGACTTCTTGATGTTGACGACGTTCTCCTCGATACGTTTGTTATAGGCCTGCATCTCGGCTGGGTCCCGGGAAATGACCAGCCGGTAATGGTTTCTGGCGAACTTGATGAGTTCGATGTTGGCCTCGTCGATCTGGAGGATGGGCACGAGGTTATGGGTATACAGATCGTCGAGCATGCCGTTTATCATGCCCATGTTGCCGACCCCGAGATAGCCGACCCCGCCCATGAGCAGGAGCAGGAGGATGTAGCTGGAGATGAGCTTGGTTCCGATCCTGAGATTGTTGAGCCACCGCATGAAACCTACCTCCTGAAGCGATTGTTTCGGTCCGCCGCGATGACGCGGCGAATCCCGCTGCTCCGGGCGCGGACGCTCCGCCCGGTCATGCCGCCACCCCCCGACACCGTTTTACTTTTTCCAGACCCTTCGGGCTGGTTCGCCGCCTTCAACATCACGCCGCGCCCACTCTGTTCGCGGACCGGCCCGCGCCGCTCGAAAACAGGATGCCAGCACCGCCACTGCACGGTCATGCGACGCGGCGCTCCCTGCGCTGGAAGTGCCATCGAAAACGCCCCGCCGGTTCGCCGATATGGCTCACGCGACAGCAACAACCGCAAATATTTTGCATCTTCGGCAATTCCGATTCATGCCTCGTAAGTCCCAAGGCCTTTTCATGCCATATATCGAAATAAATATTATTTCTGCATAAAGACTCTTGTCGAGCAATCAACGTCTCGAATTTACGGTTTTCAGGAAACACTCTTGGCGATACAGATTTCAAAAATGCCTTATTGGCGCTTTACGGCGTTAATATTTATCAATACGATAAATCTATATAGACCACAAATGGATATGAACATCGTCTCTTCAACCCATATCCCAGCCGAGCATTTTTCTTTTTCGAGCCTTATTGATTCTTTCTTCCTCACATACCTTTCTTGTCAAGAAAATTCTGCGCTTCATCTCTCTCTTTTTCTCCACGCAGCGTCCGAAAACCTCAAACGGCTGGACATCCCGTGCCCCGACTTTTAAGCTTTCGTGACTTTGATAAATCGAATGATGGCGCCTTGTGGGTTACGCTGAAGTGATATTCAAATCTGTTGCATATACAACCATACTCATGAAACATGTCCACTGCATCGCCGCCGACTCCCTTCTCTGTCTGAACACCTGGGCCACTCGGGCCTTGATCGCCGACATCAACCGCCGCTTCCATCAGGCCGGGCTGCGCCTGACCATGGAACAGTGGCGGGCCCTGTCTTTCTTGGCCGAGCGGGACGGTCTGACCCAGAACGACCTGGCCGCCCTGCTGCTCCAGGAAAAAACCAGCGTCAGCCGCCTGCTGACCGGCATGCAACACCGGGGGTATGTGGTCCGCGCGCCGTATGACCGGGACGGCCGCTGCAACCGGCTTGTGATCACCGAAGCGGGTCTGGAGGCCTGCCGGCTCGGGGGCGTCCTGGCCAGCCAGGCCCTGCGCCTGGCCTGCCGTGGCGTGCCCCGGGAGGATATGGAGACGTGCCTGAGGGTCCTGGTCCAGGTCATCCGGAACGTGCGCGGCGACGGACTGGTCGCGGAGATCCCGGGGTGAGCCGCGACCGGCCGGGCGGCGGCCCTTCGCGCGACGAGAAAGCCCCCGCGGACGCGCGTCCGCGGGGGCTTCCTCTCGTCGCCGGAATCCCGGCGGCGGATCACTCTTCCTTTTTCTTGTGCTCGGCGATGACCTTCTCGGCAATCGGCGGCGGATATGCCGGACGCGATCCTTGCCGCCTATGCCGGGACCTGCGCCGTCCCTTCCCGGGCTGCGTCGCCGCTTCGGGCGCTCAGGCCGTCCAGGGCCAGGACCTCGGCCGTGGTGAAGACCTTGTCCGCGTCGAGCACGATCAGGAAGCGGTCGTCGTGGCGGGCGATGCCCCGGATGAAATCGACCTGGACCCCGGTGCCCATGCGCGGCGGCGGGTCGATCCGGTCCGCCTCGATCTCCAGGACCTCCCGCACCGAGTCGGCGATGGCCCCGATGGCCGCGCTTTTTTCGCCCCGGGCGATCTCCAGGATGACGATGCGGGTGTTGAGGGTCTGTTCGGCCGCGGGCATGCCGAACTTGAGGCGCAGGTCCACCACGGGCACGGCGCCGCCGCGCACGTTGACCACCCCGCGCATGTATTCCGGGGTCTGGGGGATGCGCGTGATCTCGGTCATGTCCAGGATCTCGCGCACCGAATAGATGTCCAGGGCGAAGTGTTCCCTGCCCAGGCTCAGCGTCAGGAACCGTTCGGTTCCGTCGCGTTTGTCGTCGCTCATGGCCTTTCCTCCGGTTTCAGGATGGGAGAGCAAACCCCGGTCCGGGGTCCGCCTCCGGACGCGCCGCGTCCGTTCATTGCCCAGGCGGCCGGGACCCGGGCCGCAGGCCCGGCGCCCATGCGGCCTCCCTAATACCGACTGAAGGCTTGGTCCTCATCGTGCGTCTCGTCCATGGCCATGTTCAGCTTGGCGGTGGGGCGCGGGACGGCGGCGGGATGTCTGGCCGGGACGGCGGGTTTGGTCTTGCCCTTGGCCTGGTCGGTCGTATGCGGGATGATCTTCATGATCCTGGCCGACTGGCCGGCGTCGATGGTGAAAAAGGAGATGGAGGCCTGGAGCTGCTCGGCCTGGGCCGAGAGCTCCTCGGAGGTGGAGGCCAGTTCCTCGGAGGCGGCGGCATTTTGCTGGATGACCTGATCGAGCTGTTGCAGGGCCTTGTTGACCTGGGAGGCCCCGGAGCTTTGCTCCTGGCTCGCGGCGGCGATCTCCTGAACCAGGTCGGCGGTCTTCTGGATGTCCGGCACCAGCTTCTCGAGCAGGGACCCGGCCTGTTCGGCCACGGAGGTGGACTCGGCCGAGAGCTTGTTGATCTCGGCGGCCGCGCCCTGGCTGCGCTCGGCGAGTTTTCTGACCTCGGCGGCGACCACGGCGAAACCCTTGCCGTGTTCCCCGGCCCGGGCGGCCTCCACGGCGGCGTTCAAGGCCAGAAGGTCCGTCTGGCGGGCGATTTCCTCGATAATGGAGATCTTGCCGGCGATGTCCTTCATGGCCGCCACGGTCCTGGCCACGGCCTCTCCGGACTCCTTGGCGTCCTTGGCGGCCTTGGTGGCGATGGCCTCGGTCTGGCGGGCGTTGTCCGCGTTCTGGTTGATGGAGGCGGACATCTGCTCCATGGAGGAGGAGCATTCCTCCACGGCGGCGGCCTGTTCCGAGGCGCCCTGGGACAGGGTCTCGGAACTGGCGCTCATCTCCTCGCTGCCCGCGGCCACGTTCTCGGACCCGGCCTGGACCTCGCCCACGATCCCGGAGAGCTTCCCGATCATGTCCGACATGGAGCGCAGGAGGGCGTCTTTTTCGGAACGCTCGGTCACCTTGATGCGCAGGTCGCCGTCAGCCAGAAGCCCGAACTTCCGGGCCACGTCGTCCTCGGCCGCGACCACGACGCGCAATGCGCGCATAAGCGTGTCTTTCTCGGAGCGCTCGGAGATGGTGATGTTCAAATCGCCTTCCGCCAAAAGCTCGAGTTTCCGGGCCGCGTCGCTCTCGGCCGCGCCCACGGCGCGCATGGCGTCGGCCAGCAGGCCCACTTCGTCCTTCTGATCGATGGTCAGATTGCCGCTCACGTCGCCCCTGGACAGGGCCAGCCCGAAATCGGCGCACTGCCCGATGCCCCGTGAGATCAGGCGCGAGAGTCCCACCCCGATCACAACCCCCAGAAGCACGGCCATGCCGATCATGATGTACATGTTGCGGCTTGATTCGGCGTAGGTTGCGGCGGCATGTTCGGCGGCCGCTTTTGCCTGTTGCCTTTTTTCCAGGACCAGTTCGTCAAGGAGCGCATCAGGCACCTCTCCCAGTTTGGTCGCCTCGGTCAGTATATACCTCGTGGCGCCTTCCTTGTCACCGGCTATGGACATTTCCGCAACTTTATACAATGCTTTCTGATACGCTTCCAACGCAGGCCGGAACTTATCGAGGATATCCTTTTCCTTGTCAGACATCCGAGCGCTTGAATATTCTTCTATCGCCTTTTGAATGTTCGCAAAATTTGCATCCGACCGTTTCTTGAATTCTTCCTTCTCACTTTTTTCATCGACAAGAGTAATCCTGTAAAAATTTCGTCCAAACTTTATCAAGTCAACATTTGCACTGGTTGCATTGATTATCGGCTTCAGATTGTTTTGGTATATTCCGTTGAGCATGTCGTTGATCGCGCTCATGTTCGTCGTGCCGAGGTACCCCACCCCTCCCATGAGCAGGAGCAACAGGATGTAACTGGCGAGAAGCTTGGTCCCGATCCTAAGATTTTTGAGCCACTGCATGAATATTACCTCCTGAAGCGAGTGTTCCGATCCGCCCGGCGATCCGGACCGACCCCATTGCCTCGGGCGCGGGCGTCTCCCCGGCAATGCCGCACCCCCACGGCACGGTTCCGCTTTCTCCAGCCCCTTCGGGCTGGTTCGTCCCTTCCGACACCCCGTCACGCCACCTGTTTGCGCGCCGCCCGCCCCACGAGGCGGCCGATCCGGCGACAGCCCCATGAATCACGTCGAGAAACGCCGAGGGGAAGAGCTTCTCCAGCCAGCATGATCCGCCGCCGCCACTCCACGCAGAGGGCACTGCAACAAATCGGATTTCAGCCGATTTTGATTTTCTGTTATAACAATTCAAATATATTCCCTGGGTGAACTTCAGTTGTTTTGACTTTTGCAGCAATTCCATTGAGAAAAAACTTTTATCAAAATATCTGAATCACCCCTTATGATAGAAAGGTTCTATTTTTGACGTCATTTTGGGTTGCGGAAATATTTTTTGCCGCAGATCGGACACATACAAAAGAGATAATCACGTAGAGAATCGCGTATCACATTTGATGTGGCCACAATGATAGTTTGATGTCAAGAAACATGATGCAAAAAATGATAGTTCGTAACCTAACTTTTTACCATATACATTGGACAAACCAGCCCTGGATGGTTGTTGCTTCGTATAAAGAAATTTGAATTGCTTGATTAGAGCAACTTATACATGTATAACATGCCTCATCGAAGACAATTCTGAAGATAAGCTCCAAGTCAGCGGCAAGTGTAAATCATATCTGATCATGTATGTAGATTTATACTCAAAGTTGACTGTATTGCCAGTAGGCATAATTGAATCTTTTCGTATTAAATTTGCACCAATTAATTATAATGTTTTGAAATTATTGGAGATCGTATGAGCCTTGGCCGTCCCCATAAAAAACGTGTTCCGGGTTCTGGCGAAAAATTGCTCCACGCGTTGAAACTTTGCGGCCTGAGTTGGGATGCGAGGAGGAGGACGGCGAGTCATGTGCTCAACTTCAAGCGATGGCGCGAGCTTGGCTTGCCGCGCAGCAGCAATACCATCATTGAAGATATCAAAAATGGGATCCCAAGAGATCGGCTCGTTCACTATTCAAAATTTTTCGATGTCGACCCCATGATGTTTGCCAATGGAGACATATCGCCTTCTTCGAAAGAATTTGAATATGAAGTTCTTCAAAGCAGACGTAAAATTTCTTTAGATGTTTCTCTTCCAGTGCTTGGAATCGAGAAATCATTTTGCAACGCTTACTATGAGCAAAATGATTTCACCAAAATTTCAAAATTGTATGCCATATTGAGTGGCGTGCACATGCTCTACTTAAAAGAATTGCACTCGGATATAATCTATAGAAGTGTAATCAATGTCTATAATAATTCCGGCTCCCATCTCTTCGCTGATGGACACCTGACATACTTCAATGCTGCATTTTCTTTTAAGTGCCTTATTTACAAGTGGAATACATTTCTTCATGTGAACTACCATTCGGTCGATTATTCTATAATCGGATACATGATCGCACAGGATCCGCTTTGCTCCCCATATATCAGCTCAAGCTTTCCATTGTCGTTCAAGCTTTATGGTATTTCAAATAGTATTACTTCATCTTCAGTTCCAGACATATTTCTGGGACTTACTGAAAAATACAACATACCTCTCGACATGAGCCAGCATGCTTTTTACGCGAGAGTATGCGAAGAAGTATCCGAATCACCGCACATGGATTCCAGATGCCACGGGTATGATGAAATTCTGCACCGGATCGTCACCGCTCAAGACAGATGCCCTGTAGGATGAGGAAACTCGCCTCCCTGACCATCATACGCGGGTTCCCGCGCCTGCGGACCGCCTGGCCCTTCTTCCCAAACAGAGCGTCTTAAGAAACGGCGCATCCCCTTCTCGGCGTGTCGTCGCCTGTCCGCCAGTGGTCAAACACCTTTCGACGGTCTGTATCTTTTGCCGACGAGGGAGAACCATCGGCCGGGCGTTGCCCTCCCGGGTGTATGGGGCGCGACGCGCGGCCCCCCGGGAAGGAGACAAAAAGCCCCCGCGGACGCGCGTCCGCGGGGGCTTCCTCTCGTCGCCGGAATCCCGGCGGCGGATCACTCTTCCTTTTTCTTGTGCTCGGCGATGACCTTCTCGGCAATCGGCGGCGGACATTCCTCGTAATGGGCAAAGGCCATGGTGAAGGCTCCCTGGCCTCCGGTCATGGAACTCAAGGCCTTGCCGTATTCCTGCATCTCGGCCATGGGCGCGTGGGCCTGGATCTCGGTGATGCCGCCCGTGGAGTCGCTGCCCAGGACCTTGCCCCGCCGGCTGGACAGGTCGCCGATGATGTCGCCCATGTTCTCGTCCGGGCAGCTCACCGTGACCAGCACGATGGGTTCGAGAAGCGACAGCTTGAGCTTCTCGCAGGCCGCCTTGAAGGCCAGCGAGCCCGCGATCTTGAAGGCCATTTCCGACGAATCCACGGTGTGGAACGAGCCGTCGAAGACCGTGGCCCGGAAATCCACCATGGGGAATCCGGCCAGATAGCCCCTCGCCGCCGATTCCTGGATGCCCTTGTCCACGGCCGGGATGTACTGCCGGGGGATGGCCCCGCCCACGATGGCGTCCACGTATTCGTAGCCCTCGCCCCGGTTTCTGCTCTCGAAGCGCACGAAGCAGTCGCCGAACTGGCCCCGGCCGCCGGTCTGCTTCTTGTGCCGGCCCTGCACCTCCACCTTGCCCTTGAAGGCCTCCCGGTAGGGGATCTTGGGGGCCTTGAGCACCGGCTCGACCTTGAACCGGCGTCTGGCCTTTTCCACCGCCGTCTCCAGGTGGGACTGGCCCATGCCCGAGATCAGGATGTCCCCGGTCTCCTCGTCCCGGGACAGGGACAGGGTCACGTCCTCGCTCAGAAGCTTGGCCATGGCCGCGAAGACCTTGTCCTCGTCGCCCTTTTCCGCCGGGGCCAGGGCATAGGAGCTCATGGCCGCCGGAAGCGCCGGCCTGGGCAGGACAAAGGGCTGCTTCTCGTCCGAAAGGGTGTCGCCCGTGGCCGTGTCCTTGAGCTTGGCCAGGGCCACGATGGCCCCGGGGCCGACCGGCTCCTTGGAAATGGAGGTCTCCTTGCCCAGCGGCAGGAGGATCTGCCCGGCCCGTTCCCTGGCGTCCTTGGCCACGTTCAAAAGGGTGGCGTCCGGGGCCAGGGTTCCGGTGAGCACCCGGACCATGGACAACTGTCCGGCAAAGGGATCGTAGAGGGTCTTGAAGACGAAGGCGGCCACGGGCTCGTCCGGACCGACCTTGCGTGCGGAGCCGTCCTCGCCGGTCACGGTCTTTTCGCCCTCGCAGCAGTCCAGGGGGCCGGGGAAGGCGCTCTCCACGGCGGCCAGAAGCCGCGCGCCGCCCATGCCCCGCAGGGCCGCGCCGGCGCACACGGGATAGAGCTGGCCGCAGGCCACGGCCTTGCGCACGGCCGCGCGCATCTCGTCCATGGACAGCTCGCCGCCCTCCAGGTAGCGCTCCATGAGCTCCTCGTCGCTCACGGCGATCTCCTCCACCGTGGTGTCGCGAAGCGCGCTCACCTCGTCGGCCATGTCCGCGGGGATCGGGGCCTCGGCGGCGCCGCCCTTCTCGTCGAAAAGATAGGCCTTGCCTTCGAGGATGTTCACCACGCCCTTGAAATTTTCCTTCTCGCCGATGGGGATATCCCGCAGGTAGGGCTTGACCCCGAGCTTGTCCCGGATGCCGGCCAGGGCCATCTGGAAGTCGGCCCGGTCCCGGTCCATCTTGTTGATGAAAAAAAGGACCGGCAGCCCGAGCCTGGCCACCTCGCCCCACAGCTTCTTGGTCAGGGGTTTGACCCCGTCCACGGCGTCCACCACGAAGATCACCGCGTCCACGGCCTTGAGCAGGTAGGGCAGGTCACCGTTGAAATTGCCGTCGCCCGGGGTGTCGAGGAGGAAATGGCGGTTCTTGTTGCAGGAGAAGGCCGCGATGCCGGGCTGGGTGCTGCCCCGGCGCTTGATCTCCTCGGGCTCGTAGTCGAGCGCCGTGGTCCCTTCCTCGATCTTCCCCAGGCGGTTTACAGCCCCGGCGGTGAAGAGCAGCATTTCGGCCACGGAGGTCTTGCCGCATCCGCCGTGGCCGACCAGTGCATAGGTCCTTTGTTTGCTCAGGTCCGACATTCCCATCTCCCTTTGCAGCGTTGGCGGTTGAGGAGCGAAGAGGATGCGGGGCCGCCCGCCTCCGGTCTTCGTGGGCCTGTTCCAAGGGGTCCCGGTGACGATCCCGTTTCGGCCGCTCCCCGCGCGAACCCGGACAGCGCCGCGTCAAATCTTGGTTTTCCACGAATTTCGGCATATAGGGACAGGCGTCATCCGTTGTCAAGATCGTAACAATTCGAAATCCCCGCATTTTTAAAAGACCGGAGAAAAACCCGTGCAGCACCTGGCCATCCACCCCCGGGACGCGGACCCCGGAAGCGACAGCCTGTTCTGGGACGCCGGGCCCGACGAGGCCCTGGTGCGCTCCCTCGACGAACTGGGGCAGATGGTTCCGGCCCTGGTGGAGATCGTGGACGACCGGCCGCGCCTGCTGGCCGGCCGCCGCCGGGCCCTGGCCCTGCGCCGCCTGCCCGGCCGGACCCTGGCCTCCCTGGTCCTCAACTGGCCCGGCCCGGAATGCGGCATGAGCGCCCCGGTCTGGCGGGGCATGGTCTACCTGGCCTCGAACATGGGCCGGGCGGTCTCCGAGACCATGCTGGTCCAGGCCGGCCGCTATTTTCTGCGCCACCTGCCCGTGGCCGACTTCCTGGGCCTGGCCGGTCCGTATCTCGGGCAGGCCCTGGCGGCCGGGTCGCGGCGCCTGACGGCCTGGCTCGATCTGCCGCCCCGGGCCGACGCCCTGCTTTTCGAGGGCCGCGTTCCCCTGGCCGGGGCCCCGGCCCTGGCCGGAATGGAGGAGCGCGATTTTGCGGCCCTGTGGCCGTGGCTGACGGCCGCGCGCTGGTCGGCCAACACCCTGGCGGCCTTCGTGACCCCGCTGCGCGAGACGGCCCGGGCCTCGGGACGGCCCCTGTCCCAGGTGGCCCGGCAGGCCCTGGGCGGACAGGCCCCCGGTCCGGACCTGTCCCCCAACGACCTCATCGCCGGGCTTGGGGCCGCCGCCCGCCGGACCCGCTATCCCGTGCTCACGGACCTTGAGCGGCGCTTCGCGGAAACGGCCCGGCGCATCGCCCGGGGCACGGATTTCACCCTGCGCCCCTCGCGGGGTTTCGAGTCCGACGCCGTGACCCTGGAACTCAGGGCCGGGGACGCGGCCACCCTGGCCAGGGCCGCCGCGGATCTTTCCCGCATGGCCGCCGACCCGGGTTTCGAGGACCTGTGGTCCCTGGCCCGGGTCGAGGCCGAAGAGGACGCGGGCGGTGACGGCCATGACCGTTGACGCCCCGGCCGGGGCTGGGGCCGATCCCGCCGTGCCCTGGGACATCCGGGCCGTTTTCGCGGACGCGGCCGTGGCCGGTTCGGCCATGGCCGATCGCGTGCGGCGGACGCTGCCGGGCGTGCCGTTCACCGTCCTGGAACACCCCGGGGCCCTGGCCGACGCCCTTCCGGACGGTCCCGAGGCCGACCGGACAGGCGGCCGGGTCCTGCACCTGGCGGCCCATCGCGGCCGGTTTCTGCGGCCCTGCCCCGGGGCCAGGAGCTACCGCTGCTGCGGCTACCGCATCGTGCACATCGGCGAGGGCTGCCCCATGGACTGCACCTACTGCATCTTGAAGGCCTACCTGCGCTCGGACATCCTGCGGGCCTTCGCCAACACCCCGGAGATGTTCGCCGAACTCGGGGAGATCTTCGGCCGGGACCGGACCCGGCGCTTCCGGGTGGGCACCGGGGAGTTCGCCGACTCCCTGGCCCTCGAACCCGTCACCGGGCACACCCTGGAGTTGCTCCATTTCCTGCGCGACTTCGACAACGTGGTCGTGGAGCTCAAATCCAAGACCGCGGACCTGTCCTGGATGGCCGCGAATCCCCGGCCGGGCCGGGTCCTGGCGGCCTGGTCGGTGAACGCCCCGGCCGTCGTGGCCGCCCAGGAGCGCGGCGCGCCGCCGCTTTCGGCCAGGCTGGCCGCGGCCCGCGAGGCCGCCCGGGCCGGGTTCGGGGTCTGCCTGCACTTCGACCCCATCGTGCCCCATCCCGGCTGGGAGGAGGGCTACGCCGCCACTGTGGACATGATCGCCTCGTTTCTGCGGCCCCGGGACATCGTCTACGTGAGCCTCGGATCGCTGCGCTTTCTGCCCGAGCTTCCGACCCGGCTCGCGGCCATGGGGCGCCTGCCGGACTACTACCTGGACGAATTCGTGGAGGACCTCGACGGCAAGAGGCGGCTGTTGCGGCCGCTGCGGGTGCGCCAGTTGCGGCATGTGGCCGGTCTTCTGGCCAAATGCGGACTTGCGGGAAAGCTCTATTTGTGTATGGAATCCGACGAGGTATGGCGGGCGGTGTTCGGGCGCGCGCCGCAAGGCCCGGACGGGCTGGCGCGGCGGCTCATGGAACTGGCCTTTGAAAAAAGGCGAGAGGGACCATGATCGACTACGCGGAGATTCTGCCTCGCATCGAAAAGGCCCTGGGCGAGCGCCACCGGGTGAATCCGGATCTGTTCAACGTGCCGGGTTCCTCCCTGGCCTGCAAGGTGGACCCCTTCCTGTACGTGGCCCTGCGTCCGGCCTTCGTGGCCTTCGCGGCCAAGTGGGCCGGGGTGTCCCACGCGGTGGCCGAGGAAACCCTGATGCGGACCGGAAACCTGCTTCTGGGTCCGGACCGCGCGCGCCTCGGCGGCCCCCTGGACGTCCTGGCCGACGACTCCGGGCGGGTCATGCGCCTTACCGTGGACTTCATCCCGGCCGAGTTCATCGACCGGGCCGTGGTCCTGTACGGCGGGGAGCCGGGCCCCCTGCCGGTGTCCCGGCTACGTGTCCACATCCGGGAGAAGGAACGGCTGGCCGCCTTTTTCGCCGGCAGGACGCCGATCATGGATCTGGCCTTCGCCCCGTCGGAACACACCCCGGCCGACGTCAAAGCGCCTTGACAGACGCCCGACATTTCGATTGATTCCCCGTGTCGCCACGCGGACCCCAAGGAGAACCTTCGTGAAACGCCTGTCGCTCGTCCTTCCGATCCTGGCCCTTTTTCTGGCTTCGTGCTCCTCCCTGAACATCTTCGGCAGCGACGAGCCCGCGCCTCCGCCCCAGACCCTGGAGATCGTGGACTTCGGCATCTACGACGGCAACACCCTGTCGCTTCAGACCGAATCCGTGCCCAAGAAGCTCGGCACCACCTTCGGGTTCCGCTTCGTGGCCAAGGCCCCCGAAGGCGGCCAGACCGCGATCAGGATCATCACCACCTCCCCGGGCATGATCAATCCGGCCAAGAAGGAAGTGGAGTTCAAGGCCGAGACCACGGACACCATCCAGGTCGGCCCGCAATACAACTGCCTGTTCACCTTCGAGCAGGAATGGGAGATGGTCAGCGGCGACTGGACCCTGGAGGTCGTGGCCGCGGACGGATCGACGGTGAAAAAGACCTTTCAGGTGTACAACCCGCAGTAACAACCGCGCATTCCCTGGGAGCGGCCAGGCCCCGCCCGGCTTGACGCTCCGCCCGAGGCGGGGTAAGCCACGGGCGTTTTCACGCGGTCCGGAGTCGCGCGAGGCCGGGCGTGGCGTGGCTTTTTTTCTTTTCATTCACCCGGAAAACGGATCGCGACCCCCTATGGATACGATCAAGAAACGGTCACAGACGTCGTTCTGGCGCAAGGCCACCACGGCCCAGGCCCGGGATACGGGCATGGCCATGGTGCTCATCTGTCTGCTTTTCGCCCAGTTCGGCGGATACAAGGCAATGGTTCCCGCGGCCATGATCCTGCTTCTGGCGGACATGATCAGCCCCGGGCTCTACAGGCCCCTGGCCAGGGTGTGGTTCGGCCTTTCCCATGTCCTGGGAACGGTCATGTCCAAGGTCATCCTGTCCCTGGCGTTTTTCATCGTGCTCACGCCCGTCGGGCTCGTGCGCAAGCTCACGGGCAAGGACAGCCTGCGGGTGGCCTGCTGGAAAAAGGGCACGGATTCGGTATTCCGGGTCCGCGACCACACCTTTGCCGCCTCGGACATCGAACAGCCTTTTTAACGCTCCCGACACCCGTCCGGCCCTGCCGGAGCGCGTGCCGGGCACCGGAGGGCATATGGAATTTCTTCGCGAACTCTGGGGCTTTCTGCGGGTCAGAAAAAAGTTCTGGCTGCTGCCCATCATCCTCACCCTGCTGCTTTTCGGCGCCCTGGTGGTCCTGACCAGCGGTTCGGCCGTGGCCCCGTTCATCTACACCCTGTTCTAGACCGGACCCGACCATGCCCGAATACATCCTGGGGATCTCCGCCTACTACCACGACAGCGCCGCGGCCCTTCTGCGCGACGGCGAGATCGTGGCCGCGGCCCACGAGGAACGCTTCACCCGCAAAAAGCACGATCCCTCCTTCCCCTCCAAGGCCGGGGCCTACGTCCTGGCCGAGGCCGGCATCGGCCTGCCCGAGGTGGAGGCCGTGGTCTTCTACGACAAGCCCTATCTGAAGTTCGAACGCCTGCTCGAGACCTACCACGGCTTCGCGCCGGCGGGCCTGGCGAGCTTTCTGTCGGCCATCCCGGTGTGGATCAAGGAAAAGCTCTTCATGCGCAAGATGCTGCGCGAGGAGCTGGCCAAGCTCGGGCCCGGCAAACCGCGCATCCTTTTCCCCGAACACCACCTGTCCCACGCCGCCAGCGCCTTCTACCCCTCGCCCTTCGACGAGGCGGCCATCCTGACCGTGGACGGCGTGGGCGAATGGGCCACCACGGCCATCGCCCACGGCAAGGGCAGGGACATCACCTTCCTTCGCGAGCTCGACTTCCCCCACTCCCTGGGGCTTCTGTATTCCGCCTTCACCTACTACTGCGGCTTCAAGGTCAATTCCGGGGAATACAAGCTCATGGGCCTGGCCCCCTACGGCATCGAGGGCGGCGAGCGGGTCGAGCGCTACAAAAAGGCCATCCTGGACGAACTGGTGGACCTGCGCGCGGACGGCTCCCTGCTGCTGAACATGGACTACTTCAACTACGCCACGGGCCTGACCATGACCCGCGACGCCAAATGGGAGGCCCTTTTCTCCCTGCCCCGGCGCGCCCCGGAGTCCGGGCTCGACCAGGAGCACATGGACATGGCCCTGGCCATCCAGCAGGTCACCGAGGAGGCGGTCATGCGCCTGGCCGGGACGGCCCGGGACCTGACCGGCTGCCGGAACCTGACCATGGCCGGGGGCGTGGCCTTGAACTGCGTGGCCAACGGCAAGCTTCTGCGCTCCGGGATGTTCGACGACATCTGGATCCAGCCCGCCGCCGGCGACGCCGGGGGCGCGGTGGGCGCGGCCCTGGCCGCCTGGCACATCTGGAAGGGCAACGAACGCACGCCCCTGCCCGAAGGGGCCCTGGACCGCATGCGCGGCTCCTACCTCGGCCCCGAGTTCTCCCCGGCCGACGTGGACCGCATGGCCTCCCGCCACGAGGCCCCCTATACCCGCTTCGAGGATTTCGACGCCCTGTGCGACACGGTCTGCGAACACCTGGCCGCCGGCCACGCCGTGGGCTGGTTCCAGGGCCGCATGGAATACGGCCCCCGGGCACTGGGCGGCCGCAGCATCCTGGGCGATCCGCGCCATCCCGAGATGCAGAAAAAGCTCAACCTCAAGATCAAGTACCGCGAGGGCTTCCGGCCCTTCGCGCCCTCGGTCCTGGCCGAGAAGGTCTCGGACTGCTTCGAGCTCGACCGGCCCTCGCCCTACATGCTCCTGGTGGCCCCGGTGGCCGAGGCCCTGCGCAAGCCCCTGCCCGAGGGCTACTTCCGGAAGCCCATGTTCGAGAGGCTCTACGTCCAGCGCTCCACCCTGCCGGCCATCACCCACGTGGATTTCTCGGCCCGGGTGCAGACCGTGCACAAGGGCACCAACGAACGTTACTGGCGGCTGATCAACCGCTTCAACGAGCGCGAGGGCTGCCCCGTGGTGGTCAACACCAGCTTCAACGTCCGGGGCGAGCCCATCGTGTGCACCCCGCAGGACGCCTACCGCTGCTTCATGCGCACGGAGATGGACCATCTGGTCATCGGCGACTGCCTGTTCTCCAAGGACCGGCAGCCGGCCTGGCGCGAGACCGAGGACTGGCGCGACGAATACGAACTGGACTAAGGGCGCGGCGGTTTCGGCCGAAAAGACGGACACACGGCGCGGCGGAACCTCGGGGCGTCCCCGGACCCCGCCCGCCCGGACACCACGAACCTGGAGCGGCCGCCCATGATCGCTTCCCCCTCCTCCCGCACCCGCCCTCCCCGCCGTCCGTGGCGGACGCCCCTGGCCCTGGCCGCGCTGCTCACGGTCCTGTCCGTCGTTCCGGCATCGGCCTTCGACGAGCAGGTCGTGCTCGAATGCGCCTTCCGGCGGGCCCTGTCCATGGTCACCTGCAAGGTGCCCGAGGAATTCCAGTTCATGGGCCTGCGCGACGGGGTCTACGTCTACAACGTCCATTTCGGGTCCAAGTTCACCGAGTTCTACGTCCAGATAAACGAGGACATGGCCGTCATCTCCAGCCAGGCCTGGCACGGCCGCATGGCCTCGGCCACGATCATCCGCGACTACGCCAACGGCTGTGTGGACCTCACCCTGGACCCCGCACCCTGCTCGCCCCTCAAAACCGCCCGGTGCTGCGGCAAATAGCCGTCCCCGCGCCATGAGCCAGCACCAGGGCCTCGACGGCACGGATTTCCAGGCCGCCTACCTGGCCGTGCGCCGGCTGGCCGATCTGGCCCGGATGCGCCCCGGCGAGGTCACCCCGGGGTCCGTCCGGTCCCTGGGGACCCTTCTGGCCGAGGCCCCCCACGACCGCCAGCCCCAGGCCCGCTTCCTCTACCGCGACGCCGCCGCCGTGCTCATGGACCTGTGCCGGAAAGCCCCGGACCGGGATCTGGCCGCC
>JBMONM010000003.1:0-3036 GCA_049324675.1 Thermodesulfobacteriota bacterium | reverse complement strand
GCCGGGCAGCCCGGCCGTCCAGGCCGCCGAAGGCCGCTACCAGAACTATCTGGACCGGGAAAAGGCCGCCTCGGACGCCGACCTGGCCAGACAGCGGGGCAAGCTCGAGGACAAGTACAAGGGCTTCGTGCGCACGGTCAAACCTCGGGGGAAAAAATCGGACGGAGACGAAAAGTCCGCCAAATGATCCCGCGCGGGATGTTGCCATGATGTTGCCGTAATGTTGCCATGATGTTCAGGCATGGGCGATCCGGTGTTGCGTTTTTCCGCATTCCTGTTGCGTGGGGCGTTGCCCGCGCGGTTGCCGCGGGGGGCCCGCGTCATCCGATGAGCCCGGCCACGGCCGGGGCCAGGTCGGACAGTTCCGCGCAGACCGCAAACCCCGCCCGGGCCAGACGGTCCAGCTTTTCGCCCGCCCCGCCGGCCTGCTCCAGAATGGCCCCGGCGTGTCCCAGCCGCCTTCCCGGAGGGGCGCTGACCCCGGCCACATAGGCCGCGACCGGCTTGGGATAGCCCGTGGCCCGGGCGTGGGCCGCGAATCTTTCCTCGGCGTCGCCCCCGATCTCCCCCAGGATGAGCACGGCCCGTACGTCCGGGTCGTGGCGCACGGCCTCGGCCAGCTCCGTGAACCCCAGGCCCGTGAACGGGTCCCCGCCCATGCCCACGGCCAACGCCTGGCCGATCCCGGCCGCCGAGAGCCGCGAGGCCGCCTCGTAGGTCAGGGTGCCGCTTCGGGAGAAAATGGCCACCGGCCCGGGGCGAAACGGGTCCACGGGCATGATCCCGGCCTTGAACCGGCCGGGAACGATGATCCCCGGGGTGTTCGGGCCGATCAGAAGCGTGGGGGAGTCCCGCAGGGCCGTTAAGGTTTCCAGCATGGCCAACTGGGGGATGCCCTCGGTGATGCACACCACCCGGGGCACCCCGGCGTCGGCCGCCTCCAGGATGGCGTCCGGGGCGTGGGCCGCCGGAACGAAGATCACGCTGACATCCACCTCGTGGCCGGCCAGGGCCCGGCGCACGCCGTCGTAGACCGGCACGCCGTCAACGTCCTGGCCGCCCCGAAACGGCGTCACCCCGCAGACCACCTTTCCGGCGTGAAGGCCTCCGTATTCGGCCATGAGCCTGGCGTGCAGCCGGGCCGTTTTGCCGGTTATCCCCTGGACCATGATGCGCATGGGCCGCATGGCCCCGTCCGGTCCGGGCTCTCCGACATGGGGCGGGAGAAGCGGCGCGGGCCCGCCCCGCCCGGGTACGGCCGGCGGACGGGGGGAGGGGGATTCGGACAGAACCACGGCGCGCGCGGCGTCGGACGCCTGATCCCCCCGGCCCGGCCGGGGAACGGGGTCGCCTTTCGGGAGCGTTTCGGCCAGCTCGGCCATGGCCGCGTCCATGTCCGGGACCACGCGGAGTCCGGAAAGCCCCAGGGTCCCGAGGGCCGCCAGGCCCTTCTCGGCCCCGTTTCCGGCCAGTCTCGCGATGATCGGCTTTTCGGGCTCCCGGCCGCCGAGCACCCGGGCCAGGGCCTGGGCCACTTTTTCGCAGGACAGGATGCCGCCGTAGAGGTTGACCAGGACGACCCGCACCGCCGGGTCCCGGAAAAGGATGGACAGGGCCGCGTCGAGCCCGGCCTCGTCGGCCGCGCCGCCCACGTCCAGGAAGTTCGCGGCTGGAAATCCGGCGAAATTGAGCCGGTCCATGGTGGCCATGGCCAGTCCCGCGCCGTTGGCCAGAAGCCCCACGAACCCGGGCAGTTTGACGAGCGCCAGGCCCCTGTCCCGGGCCGCCCGCTCCACCGGGTCCAGGTGTCCGGCATCCGCGACCCTGTCCGCCTCCGGCGCAAGCGCGGCGGCGTTGTCGTCGACCTCGGCCTTGCCGTCCAGGGCCAGAAGCATGCCCTGGGCGGTCAGGACCAGGGGGTTGATCTCGGCCAGAAGAAGGCCCCGATCGGCCAGGACGGCGAAAAGGTCGCCGGCCAGGGCGGAAAAGTCCCCCCACAGGCCGGCCGGAAGCCTCAGATGGAAAAAGGCCGCCCGGACCTGGTGCGGGGCCGGACCCTGGGGCAGCCGGACATGCTGCACGAGCATGTCCGAGGACCCGTCCTCCACGTCCACCCCGCCCCGGCGGCCGGCCGTGAGCGCCACGGCCCGGCGCGACCGGGACACGGCCACGGACAGGTACATCTCCCGGGCCACGTCCGCGGCCGGCTCCAGGCGCAGGAAAGGCGGCCGTTCGCCGCCGATGGCCAGCCCGAAGAGCCGCATCGCGGCCGCCTCAAGCTCATCGGGGTCTTCGATGCGCGCGATGCCCCCGGCCTTGCCCCGGCCTCCGGCCGCGACCTGGGACTTGAGGTACCACGGCGGGGCAAAGGGCGGCCGGACGCGTTCGCCGGGGCGGACGACCACGCCCGGCGGCACCGGGATGCCGGCCAGGGAAAAAAGCTCCTTGCTGGCGTGTTCGCAAAGGCGCATGAACCCTCCGGCTCAGTCCTCGACCATGATGTCGGTCAGGTCCGCGTCCCCGCGTGCGCGGCCGTTTTCGGCCTCCCTGGCCATAAGGTCCATGGGCCGTTCCAGAAGCTTCCTGGCCTGGTCGAAGCCCAGGGCGAAGGCCTTGAGGTTCACCTTGCGGATCTTTTCCGGCAGGGTGGCCAGAAGGCTCTTGCGCATGACCTCGCGCCGGGCGAAAGGCAGAAGGAAGGTCACGGCCCCAAGCGCCACCACGTTCGTGGCCTGGGGGACCTTGACCCGTTCAAGGGCCAGTTCCGTGAACGGCAGCCCCAGGTAGACGTTGGTCGGGACCTGCCGGACCAGTCCCGTGTCCACCAGGAGCACCCCGGTGGGCTTGAGCAGGTGGTGGTAGCTGTTGCAGGCCTCCTGGCTCAAGGCCACCAAAAGGTCCAGGCGCTCGGTCTTGGGGTAGCTGATGGGTGAGGAACTGACCACCAGGTCGGCCCGGCTGGCCCCGCCCCGGGCCTCGGGGCCGTAGCTCTGGGTCTGGGTGACGTAATAGCCGTGGCCCAGGGCCAGGGCGTGG
>JBMONM010000002.1:0-3048 GCA_049324675.1 Thermodesulfobacteriota bacterium | reverse complement strand
GGCTCCTTGAACGTGGTAATGCGTTAAAACAAATCCATACCCTTTTTATCATGGTAATACAAGGAGTCCTGGCCATGACCGGGCGTATCGGGAATCAGCCGGCAACGGCGCACCCCCTGGGACGGACCCTTTGCCGATGGCTTGCCGCCATGTCCCTGGCGATTCTGGTCATTCTGCCATGCCCGCGAGCGATACGCGCCGATACGGACCAGGGGCCGCCGCCTCAGGCCCCGCCGGCACAGCCGGATACCGGGGAGCCGGACGAGGCCCCCCGGCGCGATTTCCGCATGGGCACCCGCGACAACATGCGCATGGGCCGAAACAAGGAAGGCGACCTGGTCATGGAAGTCGAGCCGAGGCCGCCCAAGGAACAGGACGCCTCGGCCCCCCCCATTTACGTCTACCCCCAGGTCTACCCAGGCTACCAGGGCGCCACCCAGGGACAAGGCGCGACCACCGGCCAGGGAACGACGTCCGGACAGATGCCCGGCCCGGCCAGGCAGGCTCCGCCCATGGTCTATTCCCCGAAAGGTCCGGGACAAGGCCCGGGCGGCATGGTTCCGGCGCCCCCGGGTCCGGGACGGGGAGGGACGGGCGGCATGGGCATGCCCCGGAACCCGGGCCAGGCCCCGGGCCTGACACAGCAACCGCCGACGGGCCAGCAGCCGCCAACGGCCCAGACTGGTCCCTCCCAAACCATGGAACCGCCGGCCGCCACGGAGGATCAGAGCACGCCCTGACCGGGATTTCACAGCCCTGGTCCGGACAACGACCGACCTAACCACTATCAAGGGGGAAAAGCCATGCATGAGGCCGCGTTATGGAAGCCCCTGGAGAATCGTCGCGTCCAGTGCCGCCTGTGTTCCCATTTCTGCCGCATCGACGAGGGCAAAAGGGGGAGATGCGGGGTGCGGGAAAACCGGGACGGCAGGCTGTACACCCTGGTCTACGACAAGGTGGCGGCGACGAACCTCGACCCGGTGGAAAAAAAACCCCTCTACCACTTCCTGCCCGGCACCATGTCCTTTTCCTTCGGGACCATGGGCTGCAACCTCTCGTGCCTCTTCTGCCAAAACGCCTTTCTGTCCCAGACGCCGCGAACCGGAGGGCCCATCGAGGGGCGGAAAATCACGCCCGAGGAGCTTGTGGCCGCCGCCCTGGGAAGCGGCGCGTCGAGCATCTCCTACACCTATTCCGAACCCACGATTTTTTTCGAACTCATGCGCGACACCGCGAGGAAGGCCAAAGAGAAGGGGCTTAAAAACATCATGGTCTCCAACGGATTCCAAAGCCCCCAATGCCTGGAGGAACTGGCCCCGCTCATCGATGCGGCCAACATCGACCTCAAGGCCTTCACCGACGATTTCTACCGCAAGGTGTGCGGGGCCAGGCTCGAACCCGTGAAAAAGAATCTGGCGCACATCCGCAGGCTGGGCTGGTGGCTGGAGGTGACCACCCTGCTCATCCCGGGCCTCAACGACTCCGGATCGGAATTACGGGAGATGGCCGCGTTTCTGGTCGCCGAGCTTGGAGCGGACACGCCCTGGCACCTTTCCCGGTTCCATCCGGACTACCGCATGACCGACCGCCCGCCCACGCCCGAGTCCACCCTGGCCATGGCCAAACAGATCGGCGTCGAGGCCGGATTGCGTTTCGTCTATGTGGGAAACCTGGGGCCCAGAGAGCAAAACGACACCCTGTGTCCCGCCTGCGGAGCGCTTCTGGCGCGGCGGGCGGGGTTCTCCTGCGGCCCGGTGCGGCTTAAAAACGGGACCTGTCCGGAATGCGGGGGCGCTGTGGCCGGGGTGTGGGGAACGTAAGTCCAGGCCCCGTCAGTTGGCGGAAAAGACCGTCCTGGACACGAAGGCCATGACCGCGTCGAGAAGAACGTCGTTGCCCTGCTTGTTGAAATGACAGCAGGTGTCGAAATAGAGGTCTTCGCGGACGTCCTGGAAGACCAGGGTGGCGTCGAGGAAATCGACCCCGTCCCGCCTGAGTTCGGGGATGCGCCGGGCCAGGAGTTCGTATCCCCGGGCCGTGGTTTCGGCCACACCGGGAGTCGTGCTTATCGCGATCTCCTTTTCCCTTTCGGACAACGGTTTGGACCCGGGCACATACTGGTTGGGCTGCAGCACGTGCACATAGGCGAACCGGCCGCCTTTCGCCAGGTCGTTCAGGAGCAGGCTCGAAACCGCCCAGTTCCCGGCCAGCCGCTCCCGCAGATCATCCGATGTCCCCTCGTTCGGAGGACCTTTCTGAAAGGGCGTCAGCGTCCCCGACGACCGTTCCAGTTCGTGAAGCACCCGCCGGGTTTTGCCGGCAAGGACGTTGTCCGCCAGGACCCAGGTCAGGTTGGCGATCATGGACCGGTCCAGCACGGCCGCGGAGAACCACCCGGCCAGGGTGGTCCGCGCCCCGTCGGCCAGGGTCAGTTCGCCCACCAGGGTCCTCCTGCGGGCGTCTCCCAGGCCGTCGGTCAGGTCCTTCCACATGGTGGGATAGAACACGAACACGCCGTTCGGATAATTGTCGTTAAACGGCAGGGTGATCTCGTTGAACCCGTCGATATTGATCAGAAGGTCAATGCGCGCCCCGAGGGAGAGCAGATAATTCACGGCCAGGAGCTGCTGCGGCTGCTTGTAGCCGGCAATGGCCACACAGGCCATATTGATGTTTCTCCCGGCAAGCCCCGGCAGGGCGGACAACCTCTTTTCAAGCTCCCCGGCCTCCAGAACGAAAAAATTCGCGGCCACGGACCCGCCGGCGATCACCACATTGTAATCCCGCGCGGCGTCGCTGTTCAGGATGTCCTCACCGACGAACCCCAGGGGATTGACGTTGATGTTGTACGATGCGTCATAGACGAACCCCATATACGGATGGGGGATATACTGGTATTGCTTGGTCCGGCCGGCGGTGATCAGCCCGGCCTGGTTGAAGTCGACGGAAAACAGGGCGTGGCGCTTTTCCCTGACCTGCCCCGGCCCCTCAAAAAAGGCGGCCAGCATGGCGTAGGAGCCGATTTCCAGAAGCAGCAGGGGCAGAAGC
>JBMONM010000001.1:0-3050 GCA_049324675.1 Thermodesulfobacteriota bacterium | reverse complement strand
CTGCGAAACGCGGCCACAGCCCTGCAAAAGCAATGGGGATTCGGCCAGGGCTACAAGTATCCCCATTCCTATCCCGATGCCTGGGTCAACCAGGAATACCTGCCCGACGAATTGCGTGGACGCCAGTTCTACCAGGCCAAGGACCAGGGACTGGAACCCAGGCTGGCCGCCCGCCTCGCCCGCTTGAGAAAAAAGTAACCTTGCTTGCCCTTCCCGGGAGAAGTGATTACCCCCGTTGGCGTGAACCACCGAACAACCGATTCCCACCGGAAGCCTTCAGGCCAGAGACACCCTCCGGAGGAGAGAGCGTGAGCAGGACCGTCTTCGATACCTTTTTCAAGGGGACGGCGAGAGAATCCCTTTTGCGGACCATCGATCTGGCCCTGGCCGAGGACGGCCCGGACATGACCTCCCTGGCCGTCTTTTCCGCCCGGGACATCCTGTGCGCCCGCATCGTGGCCAAGGAAGACACCCTGGCGGTCGGATTGCCCATCATCCCCATGGTCCTTCAGGCCCTGGACGTCCTTGAGACCTGCATGATCGCCTTCGACGTCGAGGAAGGCGCACGCGTGGCGAAGGGCGACGTGGTCTGCCGCCTGGAAGGTCCGGCCGTGGCCCTGTTGCGCGCCGAACGGGTCGTGCTCAACTTCATCTGCCATCTCTCGGGCATCGCCAACCTGACCGCCCGCTACGTCGCGGCCCTCACGGGCACGCGAATCCGGGTCCTGGACACCCGCAAGACCCTGCCGGGGTTGCGCTATCCGGAGAAGTACGCGGTTTTGGCCGGCGGCGGATGCAACCACCGCAAGAATCTTTCCGAGATGCTCATGCTCAAGGACAACCACATCGACCGGGCCGGAGGTATCCCCCAGGCCATGGCCGCCCTGCGCAAGGCCTACCGTGACGCTCCGGAATCCATGCCGCCGGTGGAGATCGAGTGCCGCACCCTGGCGGAGGTGGCCCAGGCCGTGGCCGAAAGGCCGGCCCGGATCATGTTCGACAACATGGACCCGGACACCATGCGCCGGGCCAGGGAAATGGTCCCCCGGGACATTGAAACCGAGGCCAGCGGAGGCGTATCCCTGGACACCATCGCCGTCGTAGCCGCCGCCGGACCGGACTTCGTTTCCGTGGGGCGCATCACCCATTCCGCGCCCGCCGCGGATTTCAGCATGCAACTTGAGAGTGTTCGCCCATCATGAACACCTCACCAGCTCACATCATCGAGGATATCCGCCGCCGTCTCGGCGGCCGGCTGGCCATCCTGGCCCACCACTACCAGCACGACTCCGTCGTCCGGCACGCCGACCACACGGGCGACTCGCTGGAGCTATCCCGCCGAATCATCGATCTTTCGGCGGAATACATCGTGTTCTGCGGGGTCTATTTCATGGCCGAGACCGCGGCCATCCTGGCCGGTCCCGGCCAGAGGGTGTACATCCCGGACGCCAGGGCCTCCTGCGTCATGTCCGAGATGGCCCCGGGATCGCTTGCGGAAAAAATCATCCTGAAGCTTCGCGCCACCGGCCGGAATCTGATCCCCCTGACCTACGTGAACTCTTCGGGCCGGGTCAAAGCCCTGTGCGGCCGGCTGGGCGGTTCGGTATGCACCTCGGCCAACGCCGCCACCATGCTCTCCTGGGCGCGTGAGCAGGGAGACGGGGTCCTTTTTCTGCCCGACCGCATGCTCGGTGAGAATACCTGCGACCGGCTGGGCATCCCCCCGGAAAAACGGATGATCCTTGACATCCGGCGCGAAGGGGCGCTCATTGATCCCCAGGCCGCCGAAAAGGCCGAGGTGCTGTTGTGGCCGGGTCGTTGCGTCATCCACACCCGGTTCACGGCCGGGCATATCCGGGCCGCCCGGGCCGCCCATCCCGGAGCCCTGGTGGCCGTGCATCCCGAGTGTCCACCCGAGACCGTCAGGGAGGCCGACGCCGCCGGGTCCACGTCGTTTCTGATCCGGTTCGCCGAGGAGGCCCCGGCCGGATCGACGGTCTTCATCGGCACCGAAACGAACCTGGTCCTGCGCTTGGCCGCGCGGTACGCGGGGGAAAAAACGATCATCCCGCTTCTGGACAGCCGCTGTTCGAACATGGCCAGGATCACCGAGGAAAAACTCGCGTCGCAACTGGCGAATCTCGAAAACGAACACCCGGTGGCAGTACCCGACGACATCCGCGAACCGGCCAGGCTGGCCGTGGACCGGATGCTCGCGGCCTGCGCCCGGAGGACGCCATTATGAGCTGCTCTCGCTTTCGGACCCACGCCCTCGTCATCGGCTCCGGCATCGCCGGCTGCACCGCGGCCCTGACCCTGGCCGACCACGGCCTGGAGGTGCTGCTTTTGACCTCCGGAGACGACCTGGACGACGGCAACAGTGCCCTGGCCCAGGGCGGCGTCGTGTATCGCGGCCAGAACGATCCACCCCGGCTCCTGGAGCGCGACATCCTGACCTGCGGCTGGCAGCACAACTACGTCCGCGCCGTGAAGTTCTTGGCCCGCAAAGGACCGCAGGTGGTCAAGGAGCTGCTCATCGACCGCCTGAACATCCCCTTCAACCGCAAGTCGACCAACAACGGCTTCCACCTCACCAAGGAGGGCGGCCACAGCGTGGCCCGCATCCTCCATACGGCCGATCAGACCGGCAAGACCATCATGACCGGGTTGATGGGCGCGGTGCGCGCCAATCCCAAAATCACGGTGCTCACCCGGCGCACGGCCGTGGACCTGCTCACCACCCAGCACCACGCCAGTCTTCTGGAATACAAGTACCAACTGGTGAACGAGTGCCTGGGGGCTTACGTCTACGACGAGACGGCCGGGCTGGTGGAGACCATTCTGGCGGACTTTACGGTCCTGGCCACAGGCGGGGTGGGCCGCATCTTTTTGCACACCACCAATTCCCGGGCCTGCATCGGTTCGGCCCTGGCCATGGCCTACCGGGCCGGGGTGCGGACCATGAACCTGGAATACATCCAGTTCCACCCCACCACCCTGCTGCACCGGGCCGAACGGCGCTTCCTGATCACCGAGGCCCTGCGCGGCGA